>JBBSBS010000089.1:0-18721 GCA_038251045.1 Aggregatilineales bacterium
CATGCGTTCTGAAAGGGTGACCAAAATGTAACTCTTAAGGGAGGAATCCACCAACGGTTTTGAGAGAGGCGAATTGTTAAATGGGTTGGGAGATGGTTAGAAAGTGGTTTGTGGGGGTTTTGGGGCGGTATTTTTGTGGGGGTACAGCAGGTGATGCACCCCTATAGAAGTTGGTGAATAGCAGCGGGTTAATGGGACTCATTGGCGGCGTTCCAGCGATCCCAATTGCCGAGGCCATCATAGGCGGCGTATTTGTACATGTCGGAGAGCGTCGGGTAGTTGTAGACGGATTGAATGAAGGTGTCTATAGTGCCGCTGGCTGTTAGTACCTGTGCGCCGAGGTGGACTAACTCGGATGCCATTTCGCCAATGATGTGGACACCGAGAAGTTTTTTATCGGTCGGGGAGAAGATGAGTTTCAACATGCCTTGATCGCCGATGATTTGCCCACGGGCGTTGTTTTCGCTGTCGGTGCGACCGACGAGATAGGCGACATTTTGTTTTTTGCAGGCTTCTTCGGTCAGGCCGACCATCGCGATTTCGGGAACGGTGTAGACGGCTAAGGGTAAAATGGCCGAGACATGATCTTTATAAGCCAAATTGAAGGCGTGAACCATTGCGACACGCGCTTGCTCCATCGAGGTGGAGGCTAAGGCGGGAAAGCCGATGACATCGCCGGCGGCGTAGATGTTGGGGATGATGGTTTGGAAGTTGTCGTTGACATCAATTTGACCGCGTTTGTCGGGGGTAATGCCCAACTTTTCGAGGCCGAGAGCGGCGGTGTTGCCCTGACGACCGGCAGCGATGAGCGCCCCTTCGACGACGAGTTCGTCGCCGGATTGCAGAGTGAGATGGACGTGATGATCGCGCTCTTCGGTTTTGATAAGCTGCTCGTGAAGGCGGAGCTTGACGTTGATGTCGCCCAAGCGGGCAATCAAACGGGTGACGATTTCTTGATCGACAAAATGCAGAATTTGGTCGTGACCGTCAATGAGCGTGACCTGCGCACCGAGACAGGCGAAAACCGAGGCATATTCACAGCCGATGACCCCACCGCCAATGACTGCCAAAGTTTTGGGGATAAATTTCATGCGGAGGATGGAGTCTGAGTCGAAAACGCGCTGCCCACTAAAGGGGATATCCGAGGGATGGAAGGGTGAAGAACCGGTCGCAATTAGAATGACATCGGCTTTAATTTCATGGTCGATGTTATCCGGTGTGTGGATGTTCAGGGTGTTGGCATCTTTGAATGAGGCTTCGCCCCAGAACAGATCAATGTTGTGGCGGTCAATGTTTTCGCGGATGATGCGGCGTTCATGCTCGACAACCACTTTTTCGCGGTGCATGAAATCGGCAACGGTCAGGTTGTCTTTTAGGGTGTAGTCAATGCCATAGAGGCCGCGCTGGCGTAAGCCGGAAAAATACAGGGCGGTTTCGCGCAGGGTTTTGGAGGGGACGGTTCCGGTGTTGATGCCTGCCCCGCCGACATTGGGGGCGCGTTCGATGATGGCAACTTTTCTGCCAAAGTAGGCGGCCTGCGCGGCTCCTTTTTCTCCGGCTGGCCCGGAACCAATTACAACCAGATCGTAATGCTTGGTCACGTCGTCTCCCAAAAAGATAAGAATAATCGTTTAAGGTTTTATGTGCCTGCCCATTATAGAACTTTTTGCGAGGATGTTCATGTCGTGTGTTTGGGGACAGGATTTCGGGGTTTCGATGGTGAAGGTGGTATGTGGCCTATGAACATATAGACCAGTAGGAGGATAGACAAAGCGGGGGGCGTGGGGTAAACATAGGTGTAACGCCAGTTGAAATAGTCAACGGGCGTGAATACCCTAATCGGGTTATATCCTCAACAATGAAAGGGAGAATACCCAATATGAAATTCAAAATGAGTGTTTTGATTGTGATGTTATCCATAATGGGGCTGGTGCTGCTGCCGGCTGCGGCACAACCACCAGCGACGGCGACCGTCAGTTACAACGGGTTCAGCTTCAGCTATGACCCGACGATGGCGACCCACGTGGACATCGACACGTTCCCCGGTGATCCGGTGGCGCTGGAGGTTCCGGGTGGACCAGAAGTGAAGCATGTGCAGTTCGCGGTGTCTAACACGGATGTGACACCCAGCATATTCGACGCGACGCTGGCGATTCGGGTGTATGACACGGCGGATTTTGCCAGCTACGCCAACCAGCAGGGACAGTTGGCGGCTTTACAAAATTTGTTGGCACAGAAAGTTGATCTGGGCGGGTATATGGTTGCGCCGGACAATGTTACGGACAGCACCCTGCCGTTCGTGCCGATCATGCCAGCGGCACAGGTGATCCGCGCACGGGCGCAATATATCGAAACCGCATCGGTGCGGGGTATCGGTTATATCACTATGTACCGGCAGGATGTGGCTCCGTTCCTTGGCAGTGAGTTTTTCTACACGTTCCAAGGAATCAGCACGGATGGGGCGCATTATGTATCAGCGATCTTCAAGCTGAATACGGGGCTTTTCCCGGCTGAAGTTCCGGCAGACTTTAATATGGATACTTTCAACGCGGGCTTCACGGATTATTTGACGCAAAGTATCGCGACGTTGAATAATGCCCAGCCAACCGATTTTAATCCGGCACTGACGATGGTGGATGCTGTGATTCAATCGTTTAGCTTTGCGGCAAGCAGCCCGTCACAGCCGCCAGTAGAACCGCCGGTCAGCAGGGGTGATTCATCGCTGGGTGGTTTGGCAGGTGTGAACTGGGTGCTGACGAGTTTTGGCGGGAACGCGGTACTGCCGACTGTGCCGATTACACTGACATTTGCCCAAGAAGGCATCAGCGGGAGCGCGGGTTGTAACTCGTACTTCGGTCAGTTCATCTATGACGTGGGAACGCTGACGTTCGGCGGCATTGGCAGCACGCTTATGGCCTGCGAAGAACCGATTATGACGCAGGAAGGTGCTTATCTGGAGGCGCTGCGGGGTGTGACGAATTACCAATTGGCTGATGGTCAGTTGACGCTGGGTTATGCGGATGGTGTGCTGACGTATCAGGCGGCAGGTGTTGCTATGAGCGTCACACCGACGGTCATTCCACCTGTGGTCAATACTGATCCGACGTTGGGCGGGCTGGGTGGTGTGGCGTGGACGCTGGTGAGCTACGGCCCACTGGATGCGCCGATAGCTGTGCTGCCGGATGCCCCGGTGACGATTGATTTCACGGCACAGGGCGTGAGTGGTAGTGCGGGTTGCAACCGGTATTCAGGTACGTTTGTGTACAACATCAATACGCTGACCTTCAGCCCGTTGGTGCGTACCGAGATGGCGTGCGCGGATGCGGTGAATGCACAGGAAGCGGCTTATCTGGCGGCACTACAAGCGAGCGACCTGTATCTGGTTACAAACGGTATGTTGCAGATTGTGTATCCCGATGGGTTATTGGTGTTCACAGGCGGAGCATAAGCACAGATTTCGATAAGGGGAAGGCGCATCCCGTATTGGATGCGCCTTTTTGATTCGATTGATGGTGAAACGCTTAACCTAGGCAGGGCCAAGTTCAATTGTGTTACAGGCAGCGACGGTATTGGACGCGCCAAAGATGACCGTACCCCCGGCGGCGTTAATGGATGTTATTTTGCCCCAGATGCCCGGATTGGCAATGAGGCGTACATAGAATGTGGTGTTCCACATGCTGCAATCAATTGGTTTGGTGGCGACAGGTAGCGCGGCCTGTTCAAATTTATAATCGGGGGTGACATAGAAACACATGTCGTTCTTTTTGCCCCATTCGTCAAAACCGATCAAACACAGGGTGTGATTGCCAGTGGTTGCATCCGGTGAGACAGACCAAAGCTGCATGGGGCCATAGGTACCTTCATATACAGCGACAAGTATGTTTTGTCCAGATTGATCGGTGGCGGCAAAGGCAGTTGCGATGTCATCTTGCGGCCAATTTGCTAAAGAAAGCCCCGTGTCATTCAACAGGGTACAGCCTTCTTCTTGAGTGCAATACAGGGTATCGCCACCGAAGTGATAGGGTGCGCGATTGATGCGACCATCATCCGCCATAACGCTGCTGCCTAGCAGTAATGTAAAAAGGGCTAAGATAATGGCGATAGGAACGTATCGGTTTGAAAACATCTCTAAATCTCCTACAGGTACTCAATTCATCAAATTAATAATAAATCAATTTCATAAATAGAATAATATTGGTTTTTTATTATATCTTAATTATCAAGCAAGTCATGACGAAAATCACTTGATACTCATGATAAATTGTATGACAAGATGTCATCACTCACTTTACGGGGATAGCGTGGGGGAAACACAAAAAGTGCAAACTATGTCGCCATTTTCACACAAACGGCAGATTGTTTTTTACAATTTGGGCATCACATTAAATGGGAGCAGGGATAAGCACCATGCCAATTTTGAAGGATTACCACGAATTTGTGGGGCGACATTATGAAACGGGAACGATTCGGAATGCGCTGGCTTACCAAGGGGTGAAAGCGCCACATACCGGAGAAGCCACCAGCGAGGCGCTGCTTTTGGGTGTGAGCGGCGGGATTACATTTGGATATTTCACATTCACGTATGAAGGTTACCGCCCGCATATTGCCCTGCTGACGCGCAACACGTTCGATCCGCTGAATACGCTGCTGGAACGGTTGGCGATTCCGCAGGAAATCTACCGTACCGATAATCCGCAGAAGGGTGAGGCGAATCTGCTGGAGGTGTTGGAAAGCGGGCGACCGGCGATGGTGTGGGCAGATATGTTCTCGCTGCCGTATAACGATTTGCCGTATGATGCGCGGAATTGGGGGATGCTGCCGCTGCTGGTTTATGGATTTGAGGATGGGACGGCGTATATCGCAGATCGGTCTAACCAGCCGTTCACCGTGACGACCGAGGCCTTGAGGACAGCCCGCAGCCGTGTGAAAAAAGAGGAGCAGCGGGTGGTGATGCTGGATGCGCCGGATTGGAACCGTTTGCCAGCGGCGGTGACACAGGGGATATGGCAGTGCATCCGTTTGTATACGGAGATGCCGCCGAAGGGTAAGCGCGATAATTTCGGTTTGGCGGCGCTGGAACATTGGGCGACTATGCTGACGAACACGCGCAATAAACAGAGTTGGGCGCGTTATTTCCCCGCCGGAGAACGGTTGTGGATGGCACTGGCGGGGGATACGATCCAACCGGGGGCCTTCGAGTACATCCAGCGCGGGCAGGGAAGCGGCGCGGAACGGGGCATGTACGCGGATTTTGTAGATGAGGCGGCGGTTATTTTGCAAAAGCCGGGGTTGCACGCGGCGGCGACACCATTCCGCCAGAGCGAATCCGCATGGCGGCACTTGAGCGAGATGCTGCTGCCGGATGATGTGCCGGTGCTTAAGGAGACAAAAGACCTGTTGAGGCGTAAGTTTGCGGTGTACGTGGGACAGGGTTCGGAAGGTGTGGCGGAAATCCGGCAGATAAACGTACGACTGCGAGAATTGCAGCAAGAGGCCACCGAGAACTTCCCGATGAGCGAGGCTGAAGTGACCGATTTCCGCGCCGGATTATCCGAGCAGGTGATCAAGATTCGTGATCTGGAAAAAGAGGCCGTGACCTGTTTGCAGGCGGCGATGGTTTGAGGCTCGTCACCTGTAAGGGTGTTACAGTTTGGGAGAATTTCAAGGCGGGAGCACACTGGTGCTCCCCTACGCCAATGCAGATTAGAGATTGAAAATTTGTGGGCAGAATTGAACAGACAAGGATTTTGAAATTCTGCACACGATGATTATTAAAGTGAGTGTATAGGCGTAATCGGGCGGATGCCTTGCAGCATTCCCTGAATATCGAGACCTTCATCCAAGTCAGGCCAATCAACACTATAGGCATGATATTCGATATTGGCTTGTTGTTGAGTGGTTGCTGATGCCAGCCATGGATGCCAGTGTAAGGGATTGCTGATAATACGCCCATCCGCCAAGGTAACCGATATTAAACCATCATGAATGGAAACGGATATAGGGCGATCTTTTTCTTCAAAATTCGTGCCAGTCATGATAATTTCTACCTCCCTTTAGCATCTAGCGAGTTTCATGATAATTATCCTAGATTTCCAGTCACTTGTCTTGGTGAGACTCAACTAACTCGATGACTCGCTTGAGTTCTTTAGACGTGAAATCAATACTATCTATAATTGCAACATCTAGGAGGGTAACCCGTGCTTCCTTTTCAGCTTTTAGAACGTGTACATGAGCAGGTGTATGGTCATTCAGATAGATGCGAATCGTGTATCCATCCTCGCGTATAACCGTTGGCATATCGTCGTCTAGCGCCAGTCGGGGGCGTACATCAGGCCGCCTTGTTCTGACAAGTTATTGAGGCCGCGCGGCAGGAGTAGATCGCCCAGTGCCCCGAAGTGACGGTTATAAATTTCGCCGTAATTGCCAACCGCACTGATGACCGGAAACATGAAATCCGGCGCAAGCCCCAACTGTGTGCCGATGCCAAGCTTGGCATCGAGGAAGCGGGCGCGTTCTGATCCGACTCGTGCCAGATAGACGGCATCGGTTTCGGGGGCGTTGGTTTTGGCATCAACCTGTCGCAGCAGCGACTCGACATTTTCGCTGGAAACGCCGATTTGCTCGGCCTGAATGAGTCCCAGCATGGTCCAACGGACAATATTCATCCACTGTTCATCATTATTGCGCAGGATTGGGGCGTAAACTTCGTGTGTATAAATTTGGTCAGGGGCACCCCATACCATGAAGGATTGGGGTTCGGTGGAGCGTTTTTGGAGGATGAGCAATTGGACGCGCTCGGCACTGAGGGCGTCGCAGCGACCATCCTGTAAATTTTGCCACGCGGATTGCAGGGCATCCGAGGCGATTAATTGCAGCGTAATATTTTTCCGGCTGGCGTAGGTTTGAATTTCGGCTTGAGCGATGCCATCTCTGACCACGCAAACGGTTTTGCTGTTTAAGGCGCTCCAGTTTGTCAGGCCGCTATCCACCCGCACCATAATGCCCTGCCCGGTATAGAAAATCGGTGGGCCGAACTCTAATCCGGTGGTATCTCCGGTTAAGGAGATGGGGATATCGCGCATGAGCAAATCCGCTTCGCCGGATTGCAGGGCTTTCATGGCAGATTCGGTACTGGCATAAGGCGGGAACTGGACGGCAGACGGATCACCAAACAGGGTGGCAGCCAGCGCACGACACAAATCGACCTGCAAACCGACCATATCACCCGAATTGGGATCGAGATAGCCGAGGCTGATTACATCCTGATCCACACCGCAGACCAGTTGATTACGCGAACGTAAGGTTTTCAAGGTAGGGCCGAGGGGGATGGGCGTAGGATTTTGGGCGACTGTTGGCAGCACCATCAAACAGATGAGGATGAATGTGAGCAGTGTAGTATAGGTAAAGCGGGTGCGTTTGGTCATAAGTCGTTGCCTGCCTGTTAAAATTTTCATTAGAGCGTACACGCAATGATGCGACTCAGCATATCATATCATGCTGTGAGCCGCCAAAGGCTCTGTTCTAAACGGATTATTCATAACCCGCACATTGACCTGAGTTGCGACCTGATCGAAAATGGTATATATAACAAGATATTACAAAAGCACAGGGAGATTAAACTGTGAGGCAAACCAAAGAAATATTTGCCGAGTATTCGCGGATGCGCGATAACGGTTTGGACGCGAAGGCGGCGTTGAATGTGCTGCGTAATCATATCGAGGGACTCAGCAAGGGCGACCGTGAAGCGCTGGCGGGCATGATGCGCGTTCGGGAGGCGGCAGCCAACCCCAAGCCGGCGGCAGCATCCCCAGCAGCAGTGCCACCGGCAGCACCTCCCGCTGCTGCAACGGGTGATAATGCGGCACGTCCCCCGAAGATCAACTCGATTCGTCCGCTGGGCGCGGCTGCTCCTGAGCAGGCGGTTAATGTTGTGCCGGTTGTGCCGAATGTCGCCCCTGTAGCGGCGGGCGCGGCTGATAATGTGGTGTGGGTGACCTGCCAGAATTGTGGCAAAACGAACCAACAGCATGAGGTTTTCTGTTATTCGTGCGGTCAATTATTGGAGCCGGTCAAAGGGGTGAACGATACCCGTATGCTGAGTGAACAGCCGAGCGCCGAGCTGGACAGCGAACACTTTGGTTCGGATTCGGTGCTGGTGCTGCGGGTGCGCGGATCCGCCGAAAATTTTGAAGTACGCCCACAGAAATCCGACCATGAGATGGTCATCGGACGTGGTACCAAGGGCAGCGTATTAGCGCCGGATATTGACCTGACTGACCGGCAGGCTGGCGAGATGGGTGTTTCGCGGCTGCATCTGTCGATCAGCTATGATCAAGAGCACAGTACGGTGCTGGTGGCGGATCTGGGCAGCGCCAACGGGTCGTTCATCAACGGGCAGCGGATGATGCCGAAGGAAGTGCGGGTGCTGCGCCACGGCGATGAACTGCGGCTGGGTAAACTGGTGCTGCTGACTTCGTTCCGGCATCCGCGTTAAACTATGGATAGGGTTGCTTCGGAATAGCGGGTGATGAGGGCGCGCCCTTCTTCCAAGGTATCGACGAAATGAATATGCTGCATCAAGCGGGGGGCGATGCGCCGCCCAATCTCGATCACCACGCGGGTAAAAGGGGCAGCTTGGATGAGCACCCGCAATCCCAAGTTCGGTGGGACATGATTATTGGCATAACGCACGGCTGGCAGGACGAGGGGCGGCGTGGACACAAGCCCGGTGCGATCCATTAAACTGTGTACCGTGTAGGAAACGCCTTTTGCCATGCGTTCAACCTCGTCGGCAGCCATCATGTAATCCTGCAAGGTCACATCGCCACTATAGATCTGGCGAATGCAGGTTTTGGCTTCGTCGTCCCAAATGACCTTCACTGGCATATATAACGCCTTAATTTAAGGTAACGACCATTTCACGTCTGGCGATTCACCACTGTATCAGTAAAACCGAATTTTGAAGCGGCGTAAAGAGCTATGCATTAAGAAATCAGCCGCGCATGATAGCCCCTGCCCAACCGTTGCACTATAATGGCGGTATCCCAACCAACAGGCAGGAGCGCGACATTGGAGACTATCTATAACCGGGTCGGCGTGCTGGCTCACCCGCTGCGTCCCCAGACCTTTCCGGTAGCCGCGCAAATCGCGGATTACTTACAAACACACAATATAGACAATTGGATTTATACCCGCTGGGAGGAAAGTGATGTCTCCGAGCGGATTGATGGCTGCGATCTGGTGATCGCGATTGGCGGTGATGGGGCGATGCTGCGGGCGGCGCGGGTATGCGCCCCGTTCAAGGTGCCGGTGCTGGGTATCAACATGGGGCAGCTTGGCTTCTTGACGGAAATCCCCGGCCCCGATTCGTGGGAAGCGACGCTGGTGCGGGTGCTGGGTGGTGAAGGTTGGATTGAAGAACGGATGATGGTTCATGCCGCCCACCTGCGGGACAATCAGGTATTGGTGACGGGTGATGCGCTGAATGATATTGTTGTCAGCCGGGGGGTTGTGCCGCGTACGATACGGCTGGAAACGTATATTGATCAAGATTGGGCGACGACTTATAACGCTGATGCGCTGGTGATTGCAACGGCGACCGGATCAACGGCTTATGCGCTGGCGTGCGGTGGGCCGATTCTGCCGCCGGAACTGCGGAATATTCTGATCGTGCCGGTTGCGCCACACTTGAGCATGGAGCGCCCGATTGTGCTTTCGGAAGGGGCGAAGGTGGAGGTGATTGCCGCAATGGACAATTCCTCGGAGATGGTGCTGACGGTGGACGGCATTGAGATGGGTGCGGTTTTGCCGGGGGATCGGGTGCGGGTGCAGGCCAGCCAGCATATCAGCCGGTTTGTACGGCTGCGCGAAAAGCATTATTTCTACCGGTCACTGTTGGATCGACTCGAACCGAGGGTTCAGATGCGGCATATACCAGATCATAAGCAGCTGTAGGAAATAATACAGAATAGAATCGCAGAGGAAAACCAACAAGGCTAAGAAGGTCAACCACGTTGAAAGATTACTATCATCTTAACCTACCCGTCGAGTGCCTGCCCCCCGTCGAGGAAGGTTTGCCACGCGGGGCGCGGTGTGCCATCGGCCTTGAGCAAGCCAAGCGTACACAGATAATCACGAAACGGCTCGACATTCGGCAGGCCGTAGTAGGTCATTAGTGTGGTACATAACTCAGCCGAGAAATCTCCCAGCGCGAAGTAACTTAGGAAGGGAATAGCGGCGGCGTTGGCCTCCCATGCGGTGAAGACGTTGCGCACAAAGTTGGTCTGGGCGGCATCTGAACTGCCCAACGACTCAGCCGCCGGATAGCCGACCTCTTGCAAGATCAATGGTTTATCACCCGCCCATGCAACCATCTGAGGAAAATCGGTCAGCGGGGCATCTGGCGGGCGCACACCGAAGTTCGGCTTGAGGGGATAGTAAGTCATGATAAAGACATCACTGAGGGCATTGAGTTCGGTTACGGATTTGAGGTTGGATGCCGCACCGTTGAAGGTGGTGGTCACGCCGACTTTGATCCACGGGGCGGTGCTGTGAATATAGGCTAGTGCGGTTTCGTAAAATTGTTGGTAAGGCTGCCATTGGTCAGGGTGCGCGGCGAGGTAAACATCAACCTCATTACCGATGGAAATGTACTGCACGCGGTCATTGAGCAGCGGTAGGAGGGCATCGAAAAGCTGCTCGAAGCGCTGGCTCATTTGCGGGGAATCGAAGGCGACATCCAACAAATCCGATGGGGTTTCTTTGGTAGTGGTGTTCAAAACCTGAATACCGATCACTTCGATTAGATTATAGGTTAGGGTGCGATACGTTAAATCGCCTCCCAAATCATCCAGTGCATAATTCCCCGGCGTTGGTTCCAGCTCACTCCAAGATTTGGCAATCAGGTTGCCGGTCACGCCAGCATGATCGGCCAGTTGCATAGCATCGGTATAACGTTTAATGGCGTTATCGTTGGTCAGCGGCGGTTCGAGGACGGGAACCGTCGAAATCGCCAGAATTCGATCAGATGGTGGGGGTGTGCCGTCCTGTGCGGCGGTGTAGCCAACACTCAGCATAATCAACAGCAGAATGAATGCAATGAGATGTTTTCTATTCATGGTCGCCCCCCGGTGAAGTGATATGTCTTGCCGTGTATACGCAAGTGATGCGCGGTCGGTTGTATGGTGGGTGAAGCGGGAAGAAGGGTATAATAGCAACAAGTGAAGGGAGCATGTGTGATGACAATACAAGAGATGATTCAAGAAGCACGGATGCTTTCGGTTGAAGAACGCAAACGGCTAATAAAGGCGTTGGTGGATATTGTGAATGAGCCGGAACCGGAAGCACCGAAGAAGCGTAACATTATGGAGTTTCTGGGGGTTGGCGCAGAAATGTGGGATGGCATAGATGCTCAAGAATATGTCAATCAACTCCGCAGTGAGTGGGATCATCGTCCATGAAAATTGACCAAGCGTTGAGTCGCATCCAAACGCTGGGCATGGATACTTCGCCATTTATTTACTTGATTGAGAAGCATCCGCTATACAAAGATCGAGTTCTGGCTATATTTGAACAAGTAGAAACTGGTGCTATTCAGGTGATAACGTCTATATTGACCCTCACTGAGGTATTGACGATGCCAGTGGCGAAAAAGCATGTGCAATATATAAGTGAGTATCGCCAAATGCTTTTGAATACCCAATTCATTACTTCAATTAGGGTTGATGAACCGATAGCGGAACGAGCCGCAGTACTGCGGCTCGTTCCGAGTTAAAGACACCAGATGCATTGCATCTCGCGACCGCATTGGAAACGGGATGCCAAGCATTTTTGACGAATGATAAAGGACTTAAAAAAGTCAGCGAAACACGTGTGCTGGTTCTGGATGAACTGGAGATTTAGTTATTTCATTTAGATCACATATGCGTATCAACGAAATTGCAAGCAATTGACAGAGGGGCGAGCCAGTGGGTTCGCCCTTGTTGGTGGTGACAGTGGGAGCATACAAGGATGAGGTTCAGGGCATTACGCGATAGGGGTACGACAAGCCGCCAAGCAGTCGGTGGATTAAGCCTATTTTCGGGGCGGTTCGTGCCGTTGTGGTTTTTACTGCCGGCGATGCTGGTACTGCTGGTGTTGCAGGTGTATCCGACCGTTTACGCCTTTGTCCTGAGTTTGATGCGGCAGCGGCGCGGCGGGTTCGAGTTCGTGGGTTTGCAAAACTTCCAACTGCTGTTGGCACAGGGGACGTTCCGCGACAGCTTGTTACGCACGCTAACTTTTTCTGGCTGGTATGTGGCGCTGGTGATCGGGCTGGGACTGCTGGTGGCGCTGCTCATCAACCGGCGCTTGAAGTTCACAGGTTGGTATCTGGTAGTGATCTTTATCCCGTGGGTGCTGTCGGATGTAGTGGCGGGGACGATGTGGCGTTGGATGTTCCTCAAGGACTACGGGTTGATTCAACAGTGGCTGGCACCGTTGTTCGGCACGTCGATCTATGTTAATCCGTCGGGGGCGATGGGCATCGTGATATTGGCCTCGGCATGGCGGGCGGTGGCTTTCACGGCGGTATTGTTTTTGGGGGCGTTACAGACCGTTCCGCGGGAGGTGGAGGAAAGCGCGGCGTTGGATGGGGCGAACCGCCGACAAACTTTCATGCGGGTGATCTTCCCACTGATCCGCCCGACATTTTTGATCGCGGTGCTTTTGACCTCGATGCGGAGTATCAACACGGCGGGGTTGATACTGGCGACGACACGCGGCGGGCCGGGATATGCGACGACAACCGCCTCGGTGTATCTGTACCGATCAGCATGGGGCGAGTCGAATTTTGCGCGGGGCGCGGCGGTTTCGGTGTTGTTGTTCGTGGTGAACGTGATCATCACGGTGGTGTATCTGCGGTTGCTTACTGACCGGAGTAAGACAGAGCTATGAAATTGAACCGCCAAGTCGCGAAGCATTTTTTAACCACAGAGACACAGAGTCATACAGAGCTAAAGCAACGGGATTCGAGTCATTTTCAAGGCAGCGGAATGGTGCGCAGCCCGCGTGAGAAGCGGCTGGATACACTGAGTACCCATACGATCTTGCTGATTATGGCGCTGGTGTTCATCTTTCCGGTGTTTTATACGCTGATGACCTCCTTCAAGACGAAAGGCGATGTGCTGACCGCGCCGCCCACGATCTTGCCCCGCACGTTTTCGTTGGAGGGGTACGACACGGTAATTAACGGCAGCGCGATGCTACGCACTTATTTACCGAACACTTTTATCAACTCATTTTTCTCGTCGATACTGGTCGTGCCGCTGGCGGGATTAGCGGCTTATACCTTTTCCCGCTACCGTTTCAAGGGCAGCCGGACGTTGGAACTGTTGATTCTCGGTTTGATGATGATACCGGGTTTGACGAATCTGCTGCCTTTGTACCAGATGGCGAGTGAGGCGCGGGTGTTGAACACCCATGCGCTGATGGTGGCTGTATACACGGCGGGCGGACTGCCGTTTAGCATCTGGATTGTGCGGGCGTTCTTTGATGCCATCCCAACCGAGATGGAAGAGGCGGCGTTGATTGACGGCTGTACGCCGTTTGGTGCATTGTGGCGGATTGTCGTGCCGCTGGCACTGCCGGGGTTATTCGCGGCTTTCCTCCTTAACTTCGTGGATACGTGGAACGAATTCTTGTTCGCGGTGGTGCTGGCGATTGGCAGCAAGACGGCGACAGTGGGGTTATACGACTTCCAATCGTCGTTTGAGGTGTCTTATCATGTGTGGGCGGCGGCGGCGATCATCATCATGATTCCGGTGCTGGCGATGTTTCTGGCACTGCGAAATGTGTTTTTTCGGGCGATGTTGGATGGGGCGCTGAAGGGATAGGGAGAGAAAAAAGTGCTGAGTGCCGAGTCAGGACAAGATTGAACTGCCAAGCTGCCAAGTATATAGCGATCAGTGTGAGATATTTTTGTTGCAGCAGCCGAACCGTGGTCTGCCACTGCAACGTTTGCTGCAAAAATATGTTGACTACTCCGCGCAGGGATTCAAAACGGTGATGCCACGGGCGATGCCGGATTCGCGGGTGATGCGCCCCTGCGCTTCGAGGTAATCCAGATAGCGGTAGACGTTCGGGCGGGACATGAAGCAGCCATCCGCCATTTCGCGTAAGGTGGGTGAATAACCAAACTGGCGCTCATACTGGCAGAGGAAGGTGAATAGTTCTTCCAGTGTTTGTGTGTTGAGATTCGGTTTGCGGTGACGGGTCTTCATTGGCAGCCATCCATTCTTTTTCCGGTTCAGGTAAGCGCCCCCAACCGTATGACATATGACACGTCAGGGATGGTTGCTCGACCCGTATATACAAGGTGTGAGTCATAGACACTAAAAGCGCAGCCCGTCTGCGCCCGGTTGGTGATATAACAATTTTCCAACATAGTGGCATCATAACATAGGTCAGAACTTTTATTCTATCTCTTTACGGTATGAGTTTGGATAGAATTCGGTTAGAAAATTTGTTCGCAGAGGTGTAGGATGGCGGTGGCAAGTACGTGATGCAAGACGGGATGGTCTCAGACCATCCCCTACGACAAAGCAATTTGTTGTGACTTATCACGTAGCATCTGACCACTAGCGGGGTGTTGGAGGCGGGTTTAACCCTCTAAAACGTGGGCGATCTGGGCGAACTGCGGCATGTGGGACATTTCGTGGCGGGCGAAATAGGTGGCCTGCGACAATACGGTTTGTGCGCCGAATTCGTCATGCCAACCGGTACGCCACCAATCGCCAGCAGGCAGGGCTTTCAAGCGTTCGATGGTCTTCTGGCGCAGATCAAGGTAGCGTTCTAAGACATCGCCTGTTGACAGCGCTTCCTGATCTTTTTGCGCCCAGACCGCCCTGCTCGCCAGATTGGGATTATCCTGCGTGAGGATTAGGTCGATGCGCTCGGTCAGGAGTTCTTGCGCCATCAAGATGTGGGCGAGGAGTTGGTGCATGTTCCATTCGCTGTGGGCAGGAGCGATGAGCAACTGCTCGACCGGTAGTTGGTTAATCTGCGCCTGTATGACGTTCGGGTTGGTTTCGAGGGCTGCCAGCACTTCCGCGGGGGAAAGCGCGTCAAAGTACCAGATTCCTTTGAAGGCTTTCAAGGTCAGTTTGTGATCGTTATTGGCGGTCAGTTCGGGCGGCTCGCCAATGAAGATTTCGCCTTCGGTGCGGCTGACAAAAACATCGGGGATGTCGGTGTAGGGTACGGTGCGGTCTTCACGGACGGCCTGCCAACCTTTGGCTAAGGCATCGGTAATGGCGGGATCAATATCATCGCCTTTGAGGCTTTCCATAATATCAGCAATGGTGGCATCGAGTTGTGCGCCGCGTGGAATGCCCGCCGCGTTTGAGGTTTTGACTTCGGCGGCATAGGCCAGCCCCCACATGAGTTTAGCCAATCCGTAATAGCCACCGGCTTCCAGCCCACGGGCAGCCTGTATCAATTTGATGAGTTCGGCATAATTGGTCGTTGCACGCATAGCGCAGTTCTCCCTTTGTTCGCGGACTGCGTTTACAGTAACCTACGATGGCTCGGAATAGCAAATGGGAAAATGCAGTTGACCCGCCAAGATCAGGTATTTAGGACGAGGTGCAGGCGGGCTTCCAATTCACTGAGCATAAAGGCGGTCGCGCCCCAGACTTTATGACCGTTCACACTGTAATAGGTGATGGGCATGAGGCTGCCGTTGAAGTCCCATTCTTCGGTCACTTTGGTTTGCGGATCAAGCAGCGAATCGAGGGGCAGCGAGAAAACTGTGGCGACTTCAGCGGGATTAGGGTTATAGACCGGCGGTGCGGATAGAGTCGCCACCGTGGGAAAGACTTCAAAGTTACTGGGGGGGATGTACAGGCGAGACAACATGCCGATGATCTGGATGTCGTTGCAGATGCCGAGTTCTTCGCAGGTTTCGCGCAAGGCGGTTGCTGTGAACGACGCATCTTCAGGGTTACGCCGCCCACCGGGGAAGCTGATCTGCCCGCTGTGCGAACGGAGGGTTGCGGTACGTTGGGTGAGGACGATGTGCAGGCCACCGGCTTCGGGATATGTCAGCAGCAGGACACCCGCCTGCCGTGGATTGAGACCTTCGGCAGGAAAGAGGCGGCGGTTGGGCACAGCCAGATTGGCATGAGCCAGCGTCGGGTCAAAGTCCGGCAGGGTAACCGCTTTTGTGAGTGTGTCGAGGGTAATCATGGTTAATGGGTTAGGTGTAACTGGACGCAGCGTACTGCATCCCCTACGAAATTGTTAGTTTACTCTGTGGATGCGTGTCAGAATTCCATCCATACGCGTAGTTCATTATACTGGCGTTGATAGGACTTGGCATGAGCATGGTGCGACAGTTGGAGTTCTTCGCCGGCGTTTTTGGGCAGCAGTTGGATGCGGATACGGTCAGCGCCCGGTCGTCCGGATTGTTCCCACTCGTCGAGTACACCTTGCAGAACCATCAACGAATCGGAAGCGCCAAATACATGAACCTCACCTTTGCCCGTGTAGCGCACAAAGCAGGCGCTGCCACGGGTGATGATGGCGAATCCGTCTTCTTCCAAGCCGAAATCTTTTTGCTTTTCGCCAACGTTGTACATGGCGAACAGATAACTTTCGGGCATGTTCAAAGTCAGGTAAGGGACAAAACCGCGCCAATAATCGATTGAGCTGAGGGATGATCCTAAATGGGTGGTTTCGGCATCATCGGAGAGCAGCGCATACAGGGCAGCCCCATCAATCTGATCGGCCTCATTGGTGGACAAAACCAGCGTTGAACCGCTGACACGGCGAATCACACTACGACCGGCGGCAATACCGCGCAGCGGAATGAAACCGCAGGGGATATTGGTGCGGCTGTAGAGTGTGCCATCCGGTTGCAGGACGAAAGCGGCGCTGACCTGCATACTCTCTAACCAGATGGGCGCGACCAGAACACCATCATTTTTGAGCTGGCGTATCCATGCCTGTGGAATATCCCAAACGGCGACGGTGGCGATAATGCGGTCATAGGCGGCACGCGGGGCGTAACCCATCGCACCATCGGCACTGACGACGTTGACGACCGCGCCGAGTCGGGCTTTTTGCAGGTTGAGGCTGGCCTTTTCCGCCAACAGTTTATCCAACTCCACCGAGGTGACATTGCCGCGATCACCGACAATGGTTTGCATGACCGCCGCGTTGTAGCCGGTACCGGCACCGATTTCCAGCACGTTGTCATTTTTTCGCAGGCGTAATTGACGCAGCATGATCGCCATCATACTGGGTTGGCTGGATGAACTAAGTACCGTGCCATCGGAATCACGTTTGATGGGAATGGCTTGATCGGAATAGGCGACTTCTAAGGTTTCGGTCGGCAAAAAGAGATGGCGCGGGACAGCCAAAAAGGCTGCTTCGAGTGTACTATCGAGCAGTCCATCTTGCTTCTTGAGTTCAGTAACCAGTGCCTTGCGGTAGACATCTGGCGAATTATGTTCCATACCATGCCCGTCGCTTCTTCAGAGATACCCCGGCTTCTGCATCGCTGCGGCGAGCGGTTTTCACCCGACCACGCGCATCAATATGCACCTGTCCAGCTTTTTGTAAACGCGCGAATTCTTCGGGCGTGATGGCGGGTGCTGGTTCACCACCGAGGCGTTCCAGCCGTTCGTCCATGTTGTCCACGGGTTTATTCACCGGCGCACTTTCGGGTACATTCTGCGGCGGTGCTGCTGCTGCGGGTGGCGCATCCGGCGCGCCATCCTCTATGGGTGTATTTGTGTTTTCGATTGGTGGATTATTGGAATCACTCATTGTTCATTTTCCTCTGCGTTACCTTCCAGCGTGAGGCCGGTCGCGCTCATCAACTCATCCAGTGAAATACTTGGGCTGGCCTCGCTCGAAAGCTCATTTCGTAAAGCATCGCCACAGACCAGACAATTCGGGTCCCGTTCAATGTTGACCCATTCTGCCGAGTAGGGTTGGGTGATTTGCCCGCTTAAGATTTCGAGGGCAGTATTCGCCAATATCACCGTGTTGGCAGGCATGACTTTATAGACGTTGGTTCCGGCAAGCAGTTCATTGAGTGCCATATCGGCCTGCGTCGCCGCGACCCGCGCTACATGCAGCCATAAACCGGGTTCGGCTTCCAACGTGCCATCTTTCCCAATCATACCATAATCTAACTCTTCGCCGGGGGGTAGGTCAGAAAGTGCCAAACCTTCCCGTAGTTCTGCTGCCCAACATGCATAACAGGGGCCATCATAGGGGTGGATAACCACCACATCCCCTCCCTCACCGCGTTCAAAGACACCGGCATAAACAGCTGGCAAATTACGGGCGAGGCAGGCCTGATTGAGTACATATTTGGGCCCCTCACCATCCACGCCGGAAACCAGCAGATCGAGATTGTCGAGCGCGTCCATGTTTTGCTCGATGCGCCCGACGCGGACTTCGATTTCCGCATCCGGATTGCGCTGGCGAATCAGATCGGCGACGGCCCCGGCTTTCGGTTGACCGAGATAACGGCTGTCGGCGACATGGCGGGCGAGATTGGTGTTCTCTAATAGGTCGTCGTCAACCAGTACAAACTTACCTACACCACTCATGGCTAAGGCCAGCGCGACAAACCCGCCGCCGGAGCCTAAGCCGACCACGCCGACGCGTTTCTTCTTGAGTGTGCCGAGATTATCCGACCCGATGAGTCGTTCTACGCGGTCGAAGTTCA
>JBBSBS010000090.1:0-18716 GCA_038251045.1 Aggregatilineales bacterium
GGTGATGTTTTGTCCCGCCATTGATTGACTGTAACCATCAGCAAACGTTAATTCTCTCCCAAATACAGCTTGCGTACTTCTTCATTGCCAAGCAGGGCTTTGGCGCTATCACTCAGCTTGACGACCCCTGTTTGCAGCACATAACCGCGTTTTGCAACTTCGAGAGCCATCAACGCATTCTGTTCCACTAACAAAATGGTTGTGCCTTCAGAATTTATCCGCTTAATAATATCGAATATGCCTTCAACTAGAACCGGGGCTAATCCCATCGACGGCTCATCTAGGAGTAGCACCCTTGGCGCAGACATCAACGCCCGTGCAATCGCCAGCATCTGTTGTTCCCCGCCGGAGAGTGTTCCGCCTTTTTGATCTCCGCGTTCTTTCAAACGGGGAAATAGAACATACATCTGCTCCATTCGTTGGCTGATAACAGTACGACTCTTCTCATTCCACGCACCAATTTCGATATTCTCACGCACAGTCAGTAAAGGGAAGATTCGACGACCTTCAGGAACATGCCCGATTCCTAATGCGGTAACCTCATGCGGCTTCATCGACGTAATGTCCCGTCCATCTAACCGGACGCGCCCCGTTCGTGGGTGAACCATCCCACTTATTGTCCGAAGTGATGTACTTTTCCCCGCACCGTTCGATCCGACCAGAGTGACGATTTCGCCCTGTTCAACAGTCAGGTTTACCCCTTTTAACGCGTGGATATGACCGTAATAAGTATGCACATTTTCAAGCTCAAGCAGTATGCTCATGACTGCTTCTCCTCATTTATTTGGTCGATATCTGCCGAAGCACGACGACCCAGATAAGCCTCAACAACACGGGGATTAGCACGAATTTCTGCGGGAGTACCTTCAGCAATTTTCTGCCCATAATCCAGTACTGTGATCTTCTCACTGATACCCATAACCACCCGCATATCATGTTCGATGAGCACAACAGTCACCCCTCGCTCATCACGCACCCGTCTGAACAAAGCCATAGCATCCACACTCTCATTCGGGTTCATCCCCGCCGTAGGCTCATCAAGGAGAATGAGTTTTGGATCGCTCGCCAGTGCCCGCGCGATTTCGACGCGCCGTTGGTCACCATATGGCAAATTACGGCTGATCTCATCCCCTTTGTCGGATAACCCCACAAATTCCAGAAGTTCAGTTGCTTTCTCTCGCACACGCTGTTCCTGAGAATTGAACCCGCCTAGCCGCGTAATAGTCTGAAAAAGCGAGACGCGCAACCTTGAATGCATACCAACCATCACATTTTCAAACACAGTCATACCGGGAAACAATCGAATACTCTGGAATGTCCGAGACATCCCCGCCGCATTTACCTGATCTGGACGCAATCCAATGAGTGATCGACTCCCAAAATTGATCACGCCAGTATCGGGTTTATAGATGCCGGTCAGCAAATTAAACAGCGTCGTCTTGCCTGCGCCGTTCGGCCCAATGATCGCGCTGATGCTGCCCTCTTCAACACTAATCGAAACATCACTTACAGCTGTCAAACCGCCAAAACGCTTGGTCAGCCCATTGACTTCTAAAATTCCCATAATGGTCAGACCTCCTCGTCAATCTGTTTCTCGGCTTTCGCCTGCTGCAATTCTAATCGGCGACGAGCCTCCGGCATGAGTCCGGCGGGTCGGAATATCATCATCAAAATAAGTAGCAATCCAAACACCAATCGTTCATATTTCGCGGGTTCAAGCTGCGTTGGCCAACTGCGGACATGGAAATCACCACCTGTCAATGCCACATATACCAAACCGCCAGCTATCAACACCAACACCATAACACCAAAAACATTGAAAATACTTATGCTTGCTCCCTCATTTCGCCTCAACAAGGGTTTAGCGTATTTCCATGCGACCCGCAGCAGCAATAGCGCAATGACAATCGCAACAACAACAACAATCGCCTGCGGTAAAACTGCATCCACATTACGCCATGCATTAATCTGCAACGAAAAGTTTTTCAGTACCTGTAGATTGAGCAGAGTCACCACACACGCGCCCAGCAAGACCCCCTGTATGCTGCCTATTCCGCCGACAATCACCATCGCCAAAATACTGATCGACTGAATCAGGCTAAAGCTCTCCGGACTTACAAAAGTCTGTTTAGCCGCGTATAACACACCAATCGCCCCTGCAAACGAAGCGCCCATCGCAAACGCCAGCAGTTTCATCCGCACAAGTGGCACACCCATCGCAATCGCGGCAGTTTCGTCTTCCCGTATGGCAGTCCATGCACGACCCATCGGTGAATTTTCCAAACGCCGCGCAATCACGATAATTATGACAATGACCACGATACCGATAAAGTAGAAAAGTAATTGCTGAGTCAACGGTTGAGCATTTGTTATATCTAAACCCAGTATCTTCTCAACCGTCGCTACAAAATCCCGCAGGAATTGCGGGATAGGGGGTCGTCCTACCCCATCCAGACCCTGCGAACCATTTGTAAAATTGATGGGTGGATATCCCACGCTGTCCGAGTTTTGTGCCAGAATACGGATCATTTCGCCGAAACCCAGAGTCACGATTGCTAAATAGTCACCACGGAGGCGCAGAACAGGCAACCCTAGCAAGATACCTGCAACCGCAGCAACAATCACCCCTATAAACATAAAAAGGTAGATAGAGCTACCGGGAACCAGCGCATTATTTATTTTGATGTAAGTATCAACCGGAGAGGTAAACATCGCCCATAGATAAGCGCCAATAGCAAAGAAGGCGATATATCCGAGATCAAGCAACCCGGCAAACCCCACCACGATATTCAATCCCAGTGCCAATCCAGCAAATATACATATTTGGATGGCAAGCTCAAGGTAACTGCCATCTATCATCCCCAGCACCGGCAGCACAATAAAAAGCAGTGTAAGAATAATAAGTGCCTTGAAGAGTCGATTAATCGGCAAAATGAGTGTGACGAAAGGAGAAAGAACCAAAGGAGTAAAAGCCAAAGTGCTAAGCAGCGGGAAAATAACACTAGTTCGGTCAAGGAACCTCAAAACCAAAAACGCCAATACGATATAAACGATCACAAACGCTAAAGAAATTTCGGGATTTCGTAGGGCACGACGAATTCCACCCACAACCCCACTTGAAAGAGTTCCTGAGGTCATCACTACACCTTCTCATCCACACGCTCGCCAAGCAACCCGCTTGGGCGAAAAACAAGCACTAGAATAAGCACTAAAAAGGCAAAAATATCTGTGTATCGGATGCCGAGTGCCGGAAAATAAACCAATGTGCCGTTAAGAAACGATTCCAACATTCCCAGTGTCAATCCGCCGAGCAGAGCGCCGGTTACATTACCAATACCGCCCAGAACGGCAGCCGTAAATGCTTTCAAACCGGGTATAAAGCCTACGAAGGGATCGATAGTACCAACATTTAGACCAAATAGAGATCCGGCGGCACCGCCAAACGCCCCACCAACAAAGAATGTCAGCGAAATCATCAGGTTTACATTAATACCCATAAGAGAAGCAGTGGTCATATCTTGTGAAACCGCGCGGATGCCGCGTCCCAGCTTTGTTCCATTTACAAAATAGTTTAGTGCAACGAGCATCAGCATTGCCGCCACAATCACAATAATTGAAGTGATTCGAACGTTGACCGAAGTCTCACCTATTATCAAGGGAACGGGTGTACTCAACGCTGGAATATTAGCTACGGGATAAGTTAACTTAAAAGCATTTCGGGATACTGCCTCAATTGCGCGCACCAAATCAGCTAGAAAAAACGAAATTCCGATCGCAGAAATCAATGGGACGAGACGCGGAGCACCACGCAACGGTCGGTACGCCACCCGCTCAACAACTACCGCCAGTAAACCGCTGCACACCATCGAAACAAAAATGATGACGATTACCAGCGCTAGCGGATTCCACGATTCAATAAACCCTGCATCTGCAATTCGCCGGATGACCTCAAACCCGATAACACCACCGAACATAAAAATTTCACTGTGAGCAAAATTAATAAACTTAAGGACCCCATATACCAGTGTATAACCCAGAGCAATCATGGCGTAAACAAATCCGATGGTTACACCGCTAATAATCATGCCGGGAAGCTGGCGGGTAATTTGATCAGCCAATACGATATTTGGGCGTGGTTCGGGGAAAATTGCTGCAAGAACATAGGCAAAAATGGTCATCAACAGGGCTGCGCCAACGATAAAAATCAACATTTGCCCGAGGGGTAAAACGACATAGCGATACAACCAGTTGGTTGTGGCCTGATTAGACACCATATGATGCTCCATGAAGTAAAGTCGAAAAAAAAGCGGCGGGCTGCCCCATTACTGGACACAGCACCACCGCTACCTTAACTAGGAATTATCCTATTGCCCCATCATGCTTTCCATAAGTTCTGTGTACGGCGAGGGAACAGTCACCGTATCCAGTAGTTCATTCTCTGCCCATTTGGCGGGGTCGCCACTCTTGACCTGTGAAACATAGTAATTTGCTGTCGCACGGTCACCGTAAGCATCGAATGTGATACTACCGGTCAACCCTTTGAAATCTTTGGTAGCACGGACAACAGATGTCACCTGAGCACGGGTCGGAACATCACCGCCAGCGATCTGTGCTGCGATCTCCAGTGAATGAAGCGCAACCGCCGTAGCATCATATGACTCTGGGCCATAGGGCTGTGGGTTTTCCCCATATTTGGCGTTGTAATCTTCGACAAACTTAGCAGCATCAGGGAATACCGACAGTGGCCCCGCCGCAGACGTGTAATAGGTTCCAACAGCAGCATCACCCGCCAATGCGGCAAAATCCGATGCATCCGTGCCATCTGGCCCCATGAATATACCGGTATATCCCGCAGCACGAACTTGGCTCAGGAATACAGCTGTTTGGTCATAGATACCGCCAAAGTAAATTGCGTCCGGCGCGGTAGCTAGAATAGGCTGAATAATTCCGTCAAAATTCGACTTCTCTTCGGTACCTTCAAATCCGGCAACTGCGATGCCGTCTTTTTCGGCTTCCACTTGGAAGAAGGTTGCTATGCCCTGACCGTATGGAGTCTTGTCATGCAAGACATACACACTCTTAACAGTTCCTAATTTCGCAAGGAACTTCGCACCCGTTGGTCCTTGATTGTCATCGCGACCACAAATACGGTTAACAACCGGAAGACCTCGCGACGTAACGCGTGGATTAGTATTTGCAGGCGAAATCATCGCAAGGCTATTAGCGTTATAAACTTCCGACGAGGGAATTGCTACACCGCTGTTCCAGTGTCCAATAACCACAAGGATAGCTGGATCATTAACCATGTTTTGAGCATTCGACACACCGACATCGGGCGTTGCCTGATCGTCAAATGGTACGTATTGAATGTCGAAACCCATATCTACTAGCGGTTGCTTGAGATCCGCAATCGCCAATTCAATCGCATTACGCATACTCGTTCCGGAAAGTGACTGTCCGCCAGATAGTGGACTCTGGGAAGCAATCTTAATCACCTTCACATCCTGAGCGCTAACAATCGTCGCGCTTAGTATCAGTCCCATAACCCCAATCAAAACCGAAAGAATAAACCGTCTAGTCTTCATATGTCTCTCCATAAAATTGTGTAATCAGTTACACTTCGATATTCTTATGTACCAGAGGTTCCAAATCACCAGAAAAAATAGTCAAATAAATCTCTTAGATTCTGTTAATTTGGTACAGGCGGCACAATTGCAGGAGAATAACATGTATTACCAGAAGCGACAAGTGAACTTTGTCAAGTACAATTGAGAACCAATAAATGTCGCTTTCGAAACAAACAATTGGGATAATTTATGGTCTGCTTGCAGCCGCTATCTGGGGTGGCATGTATGTCGTAGCAGACGTTGTATTGAAAACAATTCCCCCGTTCACACTACTCTCCATACGTCTGCTACTTGGCATCTTGGTACTTGGAATCGCAATATATTTTCAGAGAGATCAATTGCGACTGCCAACCCGATCACAGTTTCTTCAACTTATCGGAATTGGGATCCTTGGCTTTGGAATAAGTGTCGGGGCGCAATTCGTTGGAACAGACGAGTCAACGGCAATCAATGGTTCTCTGGTCACAAGTGCTTCGCCTGCCTTTATACTTATTTTCGCCGCTCTTCTACTTCACGAAAAGCTAACCAAACAGCGAATCCTTGCCGTCATACTGGCAACCTTGGGGGTACTAGCAATAATTGACCCCGGTAAAGCGGACTTCAGTTCCGAAACCTTTCGGGGAAATATTGCGCTTGCAATAGCTGCAATTACATGGGGTTTATACTCAATTCTCATTCGGCAGATAAGCACAAGGATCGACACATTATTAGTTACTTTTATTGCTTTTATTGGCGGATTAGTACTAACAATTCCCGCAGCAGCAGTTGAATTGCAAACCCGACTCGTGGGCGTGATTGATAGTGGCACTCTACTTGGAATACTGTACTTAGGGATTGTGTCTACGGCAGGAGCAATGTGGCTGTGGAACAGGGCTTTCGCCTTGGTAGATGGTTCCATAGCATCACTCACCTTTTTTGCTCAGCCACTTGTCGGCACGATATTGAGTGTGATTATACTCAACCAAAAATTACCTGCGTCATTAATCGTTGGAGGACTATTGATAGCGATTGGAGTGATTCTCGCGATGTATCCAAAACAAAGCATTGTTCTCCGTCCTAAAGACAAAGAACTGTAGCTTCTAATCAAATCAGCCTGAAAACGCCTTTATACGACCTTAGAAATAAACCTGTGAATAGGTTGCAAATTTAATCTATTACGTCTATTATCACGCAACTGTAAATTTTCATGAGAACACAAGTTTTATGAGCATCAAAAAACGCCCATTTTTATTGTGTATATCTCTTGTGCTATTTTGCATGAGCTCGGTAACGCAGGCACAAGACACAATCTCCAAACTCACCATTGGCACCAACTACATCATTGATGTTTTAAATCCCACTACTAGTCTTTATGGCTATGGCCCTAAAGGTCTTCTTTATGAAACATTGATCGAGGCGCGAGATGGCAGTAATGTGATGCCGGGGCTCGCTGAAAGCTGGAGTGTTTCGGACGACAATTTGGTTTGGACGTTCAAAATTCGAGGTGGAGTTACATTTAGTGATGGAACGCCTTGCACAGCCATAGAGGCAGCTTGGTCACTGAATTGGTATATTGAAACCAGCGCACCGACTATTGTCTCATACCTTACCGACATGACCAATATCGTTGCACTTGATGCAACTACATTACAGATTACCCTCGCGCAGCCCGTTCCCAATATGATTAGCGCAAAACTTTTATATGCTTATATCCTGCCACCACATGTCTGGAAAGATTTAGCTCCCGATGAAATAGCAACCTTTGATGATCCGGCAGCTACTATCGGTAGTGGCCCGTACATCATGACGGATTACAGAACCAGCGAATATATGATTTTGGACGCAAACAAAGACTATTGGCGTGGAATAGCCCCTGTTGATGAAATCATCTATCGGGAGTACGCCAATGAAGATGCCCTTATCCAGGCACTACAGGTTGGTGAAATCGACTATGTCTATAGTGTTCCGTATTCGGGCATACCGGCCATTCAAAATGACCCCAACATCAAGATTGATTCTGGGCAAGCCTATCGCTGGACTGAACTTTCAGTCAATTGGTCTCCTGACGGAACCGAACCGCCAAGCCTGCGCGATCCAATCATCCGAGAAGCAATCGACTATTCCATTGATCGTCAACAAATTATTAACATAGCCTATCTTGGATACGCACAACCCGGCAACACCTTCATCCCACCCGGGATGGGCATCTTCCATAATACAGATATTGGCGAAATACCCTACGATACGAATAAAGCAAATGAAAAATTGGATGCCGCAGGCTACAAAGATTCAGATGTAGATGGAGTTCGAGAATTTTCAGATGGTTCTCCACTGGAGTACCGCCTAATAACCGACGATAGCACATCCGCTAATTTCCGTATTATTCAAATCATTGCTGATGGCCTTGCAGACATTGGAATTTCGGCAGTCCCTCAAGTTGAGTCAACCGACTCACTACTCGCCCGGCAGGTTGATTTTGACTACGACCTTGCTCACTGGGACTGGGACGCAGATGCAGATCCGCATTTCATAACCAGTGTATTTACCTGTGCCGAAACACAAGATGGCGGTTGGAACGACAGCGGGTTTTGCACGCCCGAATACGATCAGCTTTTTCAGGATCAGGCAACAGCATTAAATCCGGATGCTCGTAAGGACATTATCTGGAAAATGCAGGAAATTATTGCCAAAGAACGCCCGTGGGTAATATTGGCATACAACGATTCAATTACTGCCTATCGCAAGGATCGTTTCGCCTTCGATCCGCTCAACGCTATTGCTCCCATGAAGTGGTCGCTATATAACGGCTTTGCGCAGTTAAGTGGTTAGTGCATTCAATCTATCGGTATGTAAATGACATAGCAACCATCTGGATCCATCAATTGTGATTCAATTTGATTACCTATTTCGCAAAGTCGCGTTTTCGCTCATTACGCTTGCCATTGTAGTAGTCTTCAATTTTTTTCTGTTTCGTATTCTTCCCGGTGACCCCGTTAAATTACTATTCCGCAATCCGCGACTTACCAAACAAGTGCAGGAAACTATTCGCGTCCAGTTTGGGCTGGATAAACCAGTCTGGATAAACTTGGAACGATTTCAAACAGGGGATATCGGCGGTCTTTTTGATAGTCAATTTGGCGCTTATATCCAAAATCTCGCACAGGGAAACTTGGGCATTTCCTTTGCGCAGCGTCAGAGTGTCAACCAAATCTTGTCGGAACGAATATGGCGTACGATTTTGTTATTGTTTTCTGGCGAAGTTATCGCAATTGCAGGTGGGATAATCATTGGAATTATCGCAGCATGGAGATACGGCACTTGGATTGATGCAACTGCTTTGGTCATCGGTTTAACAACATGGGCGCTGCCTACGTTTTTCTTGGGCATCATTCTTTTGGTAATCACGCGTGGTGTCTTGCCATCCAGCGGAATGGTCGAACCCGGACTCAATAAAGAAGGCACTCTTGAATATTGGTTGGATGTTGGTCGCCATTTAATTTTGCCAGCCCTCACCTTAGCAATCGGAAGCGCAAGCGCATACATGCTCATCATGCGCAGCAGTGTGGTAGAAGTGTTGGCTGAAGATTATATTCTGACTGCCAAAGCCAAAGGTTTATCATCCGTCCAAATTCTGCGCGATCATGCATTAAAAAATGCCATGTTACCGATGATTACTATTATTGCGCTTAATCTGGGGTATGTCGTCGGTGGGGCAATTCAAGTTGAAACGGTTTTCTCGTGGCCGGGCATAGGCCGACTCATCTTTGACTCCGTTGCTAAACAAGATTATCCGGTGCTCCAAGGCACATTTTTATTGCTTGCAATTAGTGTAATTCTTGCCAACTTGATTACCGATATTCTTTATTCAGTTCTCGACCCGCGCATTAAAGAGAGTTAGCTGAGGATTTTAAGTGACACTTGGAAAAGAATTCCTTCGTAAGCCCCAGGCAATTCTTGGCACAACTATGCTTGCCTTAATCATTTTTGTAGCGATATTCGCGCCATTGATCGCGCCATATGACCCGTACCAACGTCTACGCGTCCAACCATCAGATCTTTTTGCTCCTCCCGACATGCAACATCTACTTGGACGAGATGATGCAGGCAAAGACATCTTAAGTCAGCTCATTTACGGAACTCGCGTTTCGCTAACTGTCGGTTTCGCTGCCTCGTTAGTGTCAATGGGTATTGGGACATCCATTGGTCTGATTGCGGGGTATTACGGGGGTACAGTTGGCAATCTGTTAATGCGAGTGGTTGACTTTCTAATGGTTGTCCCGGACCTCCCGCTTATGTTAGTTATCATCGCAGTATGGGGAAGAGGTTTATTCAATATTATCCTTGTCATTGGCCTATTGGGATGGACTTACACTGCACGACTTGTCAGATCACAAACGCTTTCCATAAAAGAACGTCAATTTATCTTGCGGACAAAATCAATTGGGGCAAGCAATACCCGAATCATTCTACGACACATTTTGCCGCAGGTCTTACCACTTATTGTGGCGCAAACAGTTTTGGATATTTCTGCCTCAATCTTAGCCGAGTCGTCACTTAGTTTTCTTGGTTTGGGCGATCCCAATTTAGTGAGTTGGGGAAGTATGTTAAACTTTGCGCTTGACCGGGGCGCAGTAAGTAGGCAAGCATGGTGGTTCCTGCTTCCACCTGGATTCGCCATATTATGGGTTTCACTGGCTCTGATTCTCATTGGCAATAGTCTGGAAGATATAGTCAATCCGCGCATAAAGTCACATCATTTATTTAATGCCCGCCGGATGGTATCTCTGATTATACCAATGCCGCCTTTACCTGATCGCACAAAAGATAATCCGCAGGAAAGCGCATGAATCCAATTTTAGAGGTTCAAGATCTTTCGATTGATTACATATCAAATGGGCATTCTCTTCATGCGGTTGAAGGGATTAATTTCCAGGTTCACAGAGGCCGTTCATTAGCGCTGGTAGGTGAATCGGGCTGCGGCAAAACCACTACAATGTTGTCTTTACTACGGCTGCTGCCTTCCGACGGACGTATCGTCGCGGGAAAAATCTTATATGATGGAAATGATCTCCTTGCATTGTCCGAGGCGGAGATGCGAGATTATCGCTGGAGGCGAATTGCAATCGTGTTTCAAGGTGCCATGAATGCCTTGAATCCAGTACAACGGATAAGTGACCAGCTTGCCGAGTCCATTATGCGGCAACCGGGGAAAACCAGAAAACAAGCATTATCCGAAGTTGGGGGGTTAATTGAAATTGTCGGTATCCCGCAAGATCGGGCGCGCCAATATCCGCACCAATATAGTGGCGGTATGCGGCAAAGAGCGATGATCGCTATGGCTCTTGCCTGTAAACCGGATGTCTTAATTGCCGATGAACCAACCACGGCATTAGATGTAATGATTCAAGCCCAAATCCTGAGTTTGCTACAATCCCTTCAACAGGAATTAGGACTTGCCACCGTCATAGTTACACATGATTTGGGAGTAGTTGCAGAGGTTTGTGATGATGTACTAGTGATGTACGGCGGCAAAATTGCTGAAGCTGGAAGTGTGGAAACGATATTCAACCACCCCCTGCATCCCTATACTCAGCGCTTACTAGAAGCTTTCCCGGACATCAATAACCCAAACTCAACATTAGCTTCAATACCGGGTCACCCCCCTGCCCTTGATGCGTTACCGATTGGTTGTCGATTTGAACCTCGCTGTCATTTGAGGAGTGATCTCTGCAAAACAAAAGCACCAATAGCCTTTGAACGTAGCCCCGGGCACAGTGTGGCTTGCCACCATGTGGAGTAATAAATTGTCAAGCGAGCAAATCAAGAATCAACAGATTTTACAGGTGATCAATCTCCAAATGTATTATCCCCTTGGGCGCGGTCTCATAGATATATTTTCTTCCCGACCGGAACAGAAAGTGCGAGCGCTGGATAGTGTGAGCTTCTCGATGAAGCGTGGAGAAATTCTTGGTCTAGTTGGAGAATCCGGGTCTGGCAAATCAACGACCGCTTTAAGTGTCATGGGGCTAATTACCCCTTCAGCTGGTAGTGTACTTTTCAATAGCTCAAATGTCATTGATATGCTCAAGGGCAAACATCGCTTAGCCTTGAGACGCAAAATGCAAATGATTTTTCAAGATCCTTATGAAACGCTCAATCCACGTCAAACTATTTTTCAAATTGTTGCTGAACCTCTGGAAGTTCATCATATTTGTCGAGATATAACTGAAAAAACAGATCGGGTACTCAATGCTCTGCTGCATGCCGGATTGACTCCACCCAAATCATATCTTGAACGGTACCCTGATGAATTATCAGGCGGTCAGCGGCAGCGAGTGGCCATAGCTTCCGCACTCATACTGCAACCCGAACTCCTTGTTGCGGATGAACCTGTATCCATGCTCGACGTTTCCATTCGCGCCGAAATCCTAAATCTCCTCAGGCATCTGCGTGACGAATATGGCATTAGTATCCTTTACATTACCCATGATCTTGCAACGGCCGGATTTTTCACGGATAGAATAGCGGTCATGTACTTAGGGCGTATCGTAGAAATCGGACCTACCGCCGAGATTTTACAACGCCCAAAACACCCTTACACACAGGCACTTATATCGGTCGTTCCCGTACCAAATCCGCGCCAGCGACGCAAACGGGTCTTGCTTCAGGGTGAAATCCCGAATCCGACAAATATACCATCAGGTTGTCGATTTCATCCCCGCTGTCCGGTTGCAATTGATGATTGCCGCAAAATTGATCCGAGCTTATTGCCCACCACATCAGATCATCAAACCGCCTGTATACGAGCCGACGAAATCATAACGAGTAGGAACCTATGACGGCACAAAATTTTACATCTGTGGATTACTTAGATGCTTTACTATCATTGCCGAAGCTGTTTGGAGAACTAATTTCGCGTAACGGAAAATACGCCGCATGGATGTGGATGGGAATCGGTAAAGCGATAGATATATATGTTGCCCCCACAGACGGTTCAACTGCCCCGATTCAACTAACCAATTCACTGCAGAACAGCTATTTAGTTTCATGGTTGCCAAATAGTGATGGTGTTATTGTTGCGCGGGATCATGATGGCGACGAGCGTCTACAACTGTTCAAAATCAGTTTAGATACTCCCGGCAACTTCGAACCGCTAACAGAATCCACACCCAATTACTACATTCGTGGCGGACAACTCCATCCAAATGGCAAATGGCTCATTTATGCTGCAAACTTCGATGTCGAGTCGGGCAAGGAAATTGAAGCAACATGGGTATACCGGCAGGATTTAGAAACAGGTGAGAGATTACCATTAGCTCGTCCTCAACGGGGAGCTTCTTACGTACCAGAGCTGAATAGTGTAGGTACTCACATTCTTTACAATCGAAAAGATGTGCTGCCTTCAGGGTATCAACTTTGGCTTGTCGACATCATGGGCAAGCAAGACATAGAAATCGTGAATGTCGGGGACGATAAAAAAGTATACGGCTCATGGTTTCCCGATGGCAACCACATTCTCATACGTGCAGAAACTGCGACCCATTTTCGTGTTGGAATATGGGACTTAGCGACACGTTCGCTGCGTTGGCTAATTGATGATCCGCGTCGCTATATTGAGAGCGCATATCTACCGTTTAGGAGTTCCCATATCGTAATAAACGAGGTACGTGCAACCCAAGTATTTTGCTCGCTAATGGATATTCAAACCAGGGAAGAAATACTGCTCCATCTCTCAAATGAAAACCTGCAGGCGATCGCACCGTTGAATGATGGAGGTTGGGTCGGAAAATACTACAGTGCCCAACAGATTACGGACTTGGTACGCTTTGATCCTTTAGATCTTAAGATTGACTCATTTACCAGTCTCACACGCATTAATGAATACACCAACCTTACATCAGAAGACCTCTCACCTGCCGAAGATTTTCGCTGGCATTCAGCAGATGGGCTGGAGATACAAGGGTGGCTGTACCGAACGCCATCTAAAGCAAAAGGCACGATCGTCTATGTTCACGGCGGCCCAACATATCACAGCGAAAATGCGCTTGATGACCAAATTCAATATTTTGTATCGCAGGGGTTTAATGTTCTCGACCCCAATTATCGAGGTAGTACAGGCTTTAACAGATCATACACTGATGCTATTAAAGTTGACGGTTGGGGTGGGCGCGAACAGGACGATATTTATGCGGGAATCGAAGCACTAATAAAAGCCGGTGTCGCTCAGTCTGGAAAAGTGGGCATAACAGGTACATCCTACGGAGGTTATTCAGCGTGGCACGCAATTACACATTTCCCGATCCATATAATCAGTGCAGCCGCCCCAATTTGCGGTATGACCGACTTGGTGGTGGATTATGAGACTACGCGTCCAGATTTGCGTTCCTACAGTCAGGAAATGATGGGCGGTACACCGGAGCAAATCTCTGACCGTTACTACAAGAGTTCACCTATAAATTTTGTAGGGAATATCAAAGGTCGGTTACTCATCGTGCAGGGGTTGCAAGATCCCAACGTCACCCCGGAAAATGTACGCATCGCTAAAACGGCACTAGATGCCGCAGGCATTGAATATCAATTACTGACTTTTGACAACGAGGGGCATGGTATTGATCGCCCCGAAAACTTAAGAATCTTATATACGAGGCTCGCGGAATTCTTTCATGATGCTTTCGCTGATGAACCACTATGAAAGATTCACAAATCGTTTGGTATCCCACGTCAGAATATACCGACAACTGCGTTGTAACGCGCTTCATGCGCCAGCACAGTATCGCGAACTACGAAGAATTACTTCTCGCGTCTGAAAACACCGAATGGTTTTGGGATGCATTCATCCAATTCGCTGGCATCGAATTCTACAAACCCTACAGCCAAATTGTTGACCTTGCCGCAGGACTCCCCTTCCCTAAATGGTTCGTTGGCGGTGAGATCAATATCGCTCACAACGCGCTTGATAAATGGGCCACACGTCCATCAACAGCAAACAATACGGCACTCATTTGGGAAAGTGAGGCGGGAGATACCCAAACTTTCAGCTTCAATGCTCTTTACCAAGAAGCAAATCGAGTTGCCAATGCGCTTCATATGTTAGGCATAAGTCGAGGCGACCGTGTAGCTATCTATATGCCTCTTATACCCGAAACTGTTATGGCAGTATTCGGCATATATAAATTGGGCGCTGTCGTGGTCCCGTTGTTTTCAGGCTTCGGGTACGAGGCCATTGCACTTCGCCTAAATGATGTAGGGGCGAAAGCAGTAATCACTGCGGATGGATTTTACAGGGGCGGCAAGTGGCAAGCCATGAAAGAAGTACTTGACCACGCCTTAGAGCAGGTTCAAACGGTTACGCAGGTCATCGTCACAGAGCGTAAATCTGATCAGCAAATGCAATCTGGACGTGATCATAGTTGGAACGAGCTCGTCACCACACAATCAAACTTCTTCGATACTGTGCATACTCAAGCCGAAGATATATGCATGATTAGTTACTCGTCGGGAACCAGCGGTAAACCCAAAGGAATTGTGCAGGTACATGGCGGGGTCGCGGTCAAATCAGCCGAGTTTGGTCTACTAAACTACGACCTGCACGCCGGAGATGTAATTCATCAAATCACTGATTTTGGCTGGATGATGGGTCAAGCACCAATGCTCAGGGCATATTCGGGTGGCGCAGCCCTGTTACTCTACGAAGGCTCACCCACTTATCCCAATCCCAGTCGGATGTTTGAACTAATTGAAAAACATCGCATCACAGTATTTGGCGCACCAGCCACCGCACTGCGAATCTTAAAAGCAAAGGTTCCCAATGCGCCGCAATTAGCTGATTTGAGTTCGATACGGTTGTTGACTCATACCGGTGAACCGATAGATACAGACACCTGGCAGTGGTATTTCAGTTGGACGAATGGTCGCGCACCAATCATAAATGTAAGCGGTGGAACAGAACTTTTTGCGGAAATTTTATGCTCAAGTTTCATGCAGCCACTAAAACCAACTTCTCTCGGAATCTCACCTGCGATTCACCCAGTTGTTGTAGATGATGTTGGCCAGCCAGTTCAAGCTGGTGCATCCGGATATTTGTGCTTCACTTTACCGCAACCCGCCCAGACGCGCGGCTTTTGGAATGAAGACAATTCGCGCTATCTAGAAACTTATTTCCCCCACGGAAATCACTTATGGTGGCATGGAGATATTGTAGCGGTCGATCAAGACGGTTTCTGGTTTCATCAGGGACGAGCAGATGATGTTTTGAAGATTGCGGGACGACGAACAGGACCGGGTGAAATCGAAGACAGTATTAGCCGCCTTCAAGCCATACAAGAATCGGCTGTAATCGGAATACCGCATGCCCTGAAAGGCGAGGAGATAATCGTTTTTGCGGTATCCAAGCCCGGCACTTCAATTTCAATGGATGACATCACACACCAAATTGTGGATAAGCTCGGAAAACCATACGAACCGGGTAAAGTCTATTTGGTGGGTGACTTGCCTAAAACCCGTACAGGGAAAATCATCCGCCGTCTGATTAAACGGCATTATCTAGGTGAACCGCACGGCGATACATCCAGCTTGAGCAATCCTGACGCATTAGATAACCTACCCCAACTTAGAACTTAGGCGCTAATGCTAGTGGGTTGCCAATGCTCTTTTATGAATATGAGTAACAACATTAGGCCGAGCAAAGCTAATCCCGAAGCAACAATTGCATTCGCGCCCAATCCAAATTGAAACAAAAATGGGCCAAGAAGTGATCCTGTCATCCTACCCAATGAAAGTGCGGCAGCACCAAAAGCAATTAAAGTAGCACGTGCATTGGGAACCAATTCAGTCATGAATGGAAGACTGCTTACAACCGTAAACTCAAACGCAAGAAAATAGAGGAATAAACCAACTAGCGCCCCTTCTAGTTGAACACCAAGCACGGGCAGTAACAAACATGCCACTGCATAAAGGCTTATACCGATGACTAATGCTCGCCGTTTGCCAAGCCGATCCACGAAACCAGCGACAAATCCCTCGCCTGTTAATTCAGCAATGCCGATAACGGTAGAAGCTAAACCGAGAGCAGCAACTTTGAGCGCAAAATTATTCTCCATCCAACTGCCGTAAACAACATTAACCGTTTCGTTGCTGGCAGTAATCAAAAATGAAAAGCCCAATGCTGCCAACGCCGCAGGTTGCTTGCGAATGATACCAAAACCTTGTAGTAATGATGGACGAGAAATACCTTTGACCGCGTGATCGTTAGGCAGTGTGCGCCATAAAAGAAGCAGAGCACCCACCGCAATTAATCCAAAGCATGGAAATGGCGTAGCCCAACCAACACGCTCGATTAGAAATCCTGCCAACGGAATGCCAAGCAGGAATGCGCCAGACCAGCCGAACTCTATAATGCCCGCCGCCAGACCTCGCTGCCGATAATCTACGCGGTCGCCGACATACGCATATAACGATGTGTCAAACAAAATCTTGCTAACGCTGGTTAAGACCAAAGAAATAATTAGTGACGGATATGTGGGCGAAAAAAAGATCATCAGCATAGAAAAGATAAAGATGGCTAACCCGGCTATCATTGCCCGTTTACGCCCCCAACCGTCTGCCATTGAGCCGATAAACGGACTGAATACGCCGAGTCCAGATCGCAAAGTGATCCCCCATGTGACAGCAGCTTCGCTGACCCCAAGACCACGAGCAATAAATGGCAGGAACGGATAGACCAAACGGAAGCCGCTGTTCATAACCGTGCGAATGACCAAAAAGAAACCGAGTTGAACGTAGAGTTGTGTTCCAGTAAGTTGCGGTAAGCGTGCGTCAGATGACATATCGGATGATGAAGGCAGTGTCAAAATAAGCTCCAAATGGATTATTCAGGGATAGATTTATTTTCGTTTAGCATATGGGACAATTTATGTTCAAGCACCTGTTCCTCGCTGAAGATACCGAGTTTTAGCGCTTGACTTGCTGCATCGAATAAGACTGATTGGGGAACAAGGCCAATCAATTCTGAGTGATGAATGCTGACTCCACAATTCACTGCTTCAAGGCGAATTGCCTCGATGACTGGAAACAATGGGGTTTCAGATGGATTAGTAAAATTCATCGATACTTGGGCGCGACCATTGACCAACATGCCAAGTGCCTTTACAAAGGGAAATCCTCCTGATGAGTGACGTATCTTACGGGCAATTCGTCGCGCAATCTGCACATCATCGGTCGTGAGATATACATTAAATGCGACAAGAGGGTTCCGCGCACCAATGATTGAAGCTCCCTCGCTGCCAACTTTTGCTGGCCCATAATCTGGCAAACGGTTCGGGTCGGTATTGATAGTTGTCTGTAGCATTTCAAATTGACCGCGCCGTACATTCTCTAGTGGAATACGGTCTGGGCGTGTGGCTGCCGCTTCATAAAGATAAACAGGTATTCCTAATTCATCGCCAACGCGTTTTCCTACTTGCCGGGCTAATTCAACACATTCAGCCATAGTTGTCCCTGCAAGAGGGACGAATGGAACCACATCTGCCGCCCCCAAACGTGGGTGTGTACCCCGATGCTCATGCATATTAATAAGGTCAGAAGCCAGTTCTATCGCTGCAAAAGCGGCTTCGCCCACGGCCTTCGGCTCACCAACAAACGTCACAACCGAACGATTATGGTCAACATCACTTGAATAATCGAGAACCAATACACCATTTACAGACTGTATAGACTTGACAATAGCGTCAACAACTTCCGGTCGACGGCCTTCGGAGAAATTTGGTATACATTCAACGAGTTTAGACTTCATTTTGCTCGACCACGACATAAAAATAGCCGCAGGCATAGATCATACCAACGGCAACAGCATTGTATCAGCTTTGCATAAGAATACAGAGTATGTGCTAAATCCTGTGACAAACCTGATTCCATAATATTGCTGAACGCCAGGATCTATTGCCAGAGAAACTTTGGCAGAATATTGTTGTTTAAGTTTCGTAGTGCTATTATCTATCAGATATTAATAACGTTCCGTTCCCACCTACAGGATGTTCAAATGTCGCAAACAACCCTTTTGTGTCTTTCCAGTTACTTCAAAGGCGAAGCTTTCTTGCGACAAGCAAAAAAAGA
>JBBSBS010000091.1:0-18455 GCA_038251045.1 Aggregatilineales bacterium
ACTGACAAATACCAATTCACAATTGCTCCTAACACGCACGCACTTCATGGGGTTGCGGATGTTTAGCCCACACACCGCATATTGAGCCCCATACCCACCACCTCTAAACCTTATCCAGATCAAGTAACGGGCCGTGACCCTATGTACGCCGGACATAGATAGGTGTTTACTGGAGTGGTGGGCATGAGACCTCGCTGGGACTCAAAAATAACAGTTTAGCCACATGCAGCTAGATCAGGGAGGAGTGATGTACATACTACGTCTAGGTACGGGTTGCGCTGCAACGGAGGGGGTATGATAATTTTTATGCTTATAATTGCCATCGTATGCACAATTCTTCTGTTTCTTATTTATGACAAATTATGCGCAATAACTAGGATTCAGCTGTTAATACATAACTCGTTAGGATCTCCGCGCGGAAATTCCAATGTAATGCATTATCTAGAGTCTTTATACGAGCGGAGCAGATGAAGAATTGAGTAGAGACCAATTTGTTGGTGGTTTTAGTCCATAAGGGGGTATGGAAATGGAAATGGAATGGGTTTTCGTGTCACTGATTTTGATAGGGCTTTATATGCTGGAGAAAGTAGCGGGGCATTTATCGGAAATCAGCAATACACTGGAGAGGATTGAAGAGAATACACAAAAGGTTAACTTGAAAAGTTATGACTTAGATTGAGCGAGTTACTATCTATTGGATGTCTGAACCTCCGGCCTTCTCGGTCAGAGCGAATTCGCAAGACGGAAATTTAAAACACTGGTCATCGCTCAACCTCTGCCGCTAGCACTCACAGAGACCGACACAGTAGGATTGCGCGGAGTTCGAGAGCAAAACATCAATTCGAGAGTAGCCATCCATGTCCATCAACTGGTAGAACAACGGGGCCATGCTCTGGCTATGTCATTGACCATGTAACACCATTGAAGCGTGGTGGCGCAGATGCCTAGAGTAATAGGCAGTGGCAGACTAAGGCGGCAGCGAAGGCCAAAGATAAGCAGGAGTGAACGGCAGGTTCTGTTAGATGCCAACTTTAAATGCTCCATCTGCTACAGCTGAAAACACGGAAACGTCCTTTACATCTGTTCCCATATCAACAACAAATGCAAGCCTACGATCCTTTTCTTGTACAAACGTAGCATGAACTTGCAATAGTGCCATTATTCTTTTAATGCTCTCTGGCATATCTTTCGCTAGATTAATGTAACCCTTGTCGTTATCCCACGGGTTATCTGAGTGAAGAAATTTACCAAGCCTGTCGTATATTATTATATATTGGCTTTTAGTTAAATAGCCATCCTTTAGTCGGTCGTAATGCCACTGCCTCACACCGACTAGCTTTGGTACCATTAGTGGGAGCGGATAAAATTCTTTATTTACCATACCAAGCTGTTTTAGTATTTTTGCACCGTGATAATCTTTTCTGAAATCAGCTGGTTTTATAGCCTCTGAGCGAAACTTGGAATATGCTTTCTTATTTGGCGCGATTGAGGCATAGGCAATACATTCTAGAGCCTTTCTTGTATGTAATATTGCATTTTCTAAGAAAAGATATTCTTGTGTGTTATTAAATTCATGTACCTGTCTTTCAGAGTACCTAAGACGTCTTTTAACATCTCTCATGTTTTTGAGATAAATCTCTTCAACATCAGACTGGCGCATAATATTCCTTGAGCAACTAACGCCCGAGCATCGCGAGGGCGTACGCTGAAGCGTCTAGTTGGGGAAGAACTGCTGCGGAAGCCGCGCCTTGTGGCTTTGTTGCGACAAGCGCCGCGAAGCTAAGCACGAAAATCAGCAGACCCACCCAGAATATGCGGAAGGTGATCTTCGAGCTATCTCGGTTGATGATGGCGAAGAATGGATAAGAAATCGGGCCGAGGAACAGAAGCGCAAAGAGCCAGCCCCATTTCTTGAGGCGAAACGACATGACACCTGACCAGATATAACCAGCAAAATATACGGTGCCCCCGATAAGCGCTAACATGTTGGCGATCTCTCTGATCATGTTCATCACCAACGACCAAGCCCAGCGGCGGTGAAGCCGACCGGCTGGGGCGCCTGGTTAGAAGCCAACTCACCCATGGTTATACCGATGGTGAACAGTATGGGCGGACTTTACAAATACATCTGGGGCATCGAGTTTCGTTGTAAATGTATGGCTCCGGTGCCCCATAACGAATGAAACAGACCGCCAGCCACACGATTCAAGTTCCGTAATGTCTGGGTAGGGAGTCTCAAACAGCCCCATAACATGCTGTAGATTTACGTAGAATAAAAGGTCTGTTGCTGCACGGACAGCGGGTGGGTACTTGATGAGCGCGCGTGTGGCATCTAGACAAAGCTGATATATCTCTTGGATTGTTTTATCAACGGGCCTGTACATACTGAGTAGCTCCTGAGCACCTATCGCTTTTCGAGCATTTTCTAGTTCTTCTTTGTACTGGTCATGTCTTCGCCTTCCTGGATCTAGGATTTCCTTTACTTCAAACGCGAGGTCACGAAACACCACATCGGGTGGATCTTGTGAGGATGAGTGAAACTCAGATTCCACGTAGTCAATGTTTAGGTTTTTAATAAAAGATTCAGCCACCCATATTTCTCTTTCCGCTTTATTTTTTGCAGAATAATACTCAACGGACTCCTTGAGTGCTTCAATACGCTCCTGAATGAATTCTGCGTCGTTCATATTGCTTCTAACATTTGGTATAAAGCGCGAGCGGTAGCGAGACACTTTTGATGCCATTTGTTATGCATTTTTTATTCAAACGTAACATATTTATGTTTTACCGAATATTCTAACGTTGACAAATCTTTTTCTTTGACTGTGAGTTCTGGAACTCTCGCGCATGTTCCCCATCCGTCCTTGGGTTTGAGGATTTTATCTTGCGAATAATCATGATATCCGGATTGCGAAATATCCGTGCTAAAGCCGGGCTTGTGAACTGCTATATCCCATTCGACTTTTTTAACAACCATTTCGCTAGAATTTCCAATAATTATATGAAGCGGATAAGGATCTTTACATTCGTCTGGTGAATATTTGATTATCACTGCTACTTTTTCAATTTCTTTCTCTTTTGCCAAATTCTGAAAATAGAAATACGCTCCAACGACTGCCCCAATAGCCACTACAACACCTAAGAGAATAAACATCTTCTTAGGAGCGTAAATAAATAATGCCAAAACTATTGCAGCAGCAACCCATTCCATTTGTGCATCTCTTTTTATTCATAACAGTGTAATCGACGGATTACGCAGTATTGAGTGATAGGCGGCCGCCGCCTAATTGTGCGAATGACGGGATCGAATTAACAAAGAGCAGTTTCGCATGTCTCCGATTCTCTAGTATATTCTTATTCTTCATTAGCTTCGCCCAAGCTACTCTGAAATGCAATATGCCGACAAATATTAATATCATGTATCTGGCAAGATTCTGTTTTGCGTCGGCTCACGCTGTAGGATAGGCGCTGATACGACATACCGCGACCGCCCGCTCCCAGTATTAATGCGTCATTCAGCTGCGGTGCGCCGACCGTCTAGTCTTGGCCCGTAAGCTGGCATTGGCCAACACCTCTTTTTACTAATAGCATACCTCTTGCCTGAGTGTGTTCTGACCATGTGGAGGCTTGAATGTCTCACTACCATCGTTGATAAACCCTTATCTCATCACGCTCCTAACAACCTCGAAACGTAATTTGCGATATGTTGGCAATCATGGGGTAAATATCGTCAACATTGCCAAATCAATCTTATCGCTGTTGCCGTACCGTGTAGCCATACCGGATGTCCCGGCGAACAGAGGTGAATTCGCATGGCTGAGGATGTACGCAACAACTGCGGCGCGCTAACCGAAGTCGAGGCCGCCGAATACTTGCGCGTGAGCCGTAGCTTCTTGCGGCAGTCTCGCATGAACGGTGACCGTGTGGGGCATGCGCCAGGGCCGCGATTCGCCAAGTGCGGCAGGATGATTCGTTACCCGATACGGTTACTCGACGAATACCTTGAGCAACACATCGTAGAGCCAAAACCAGCCCCGGATATGGGGGAGTAGCCATGAACCGATTTTCCCGGCGATTATGGTTGATTTCCTACAGTCTCGAAGAGGCACGGCAGTGTTACACAACGCACCGCAAATGGTTTCGCGCTACGGCGTGTTGCTTTGGGCTCGCGCTTTTGGGGTTGGTATCGTGAGCGGCATACAGCAATTTGCCGACACAATTCGGGCCGCCAGTCTTGAGCCGCCGGACGTGATTGAGCCAGGCAAGCTGCACAGATTTCCCGGCATTGGTAAGCGCAATGGCAATACGGCGGGCTGGTGCATGCTATTCGCTGATGGTATTGGCGGTGTCTTCGGTGATTGGTCGGCGGACTTCTCCCAGACATGGCAGGCGCACCGCGACAAGCCTATGAGCACGGCGGACCGGCAGGCATTCCGCCGCTACGTCGAGACAGCGAAAGCGCAGGCCGATGCCGAACGCAATGCGAAGCATGCCGAAGCGGCAAAGAAAGCCGGTGAGCTGTGGAATGCTGCGCAACCTGAAATCGGTGCGCATCGTTACCTGACCACCAAGAGCGTGAAAGCCTACGGCATCCGCACCAATGGCGAACGGCTGTTGATTCCGATGCGCGACAGTAGCGGTGCACTTCACTCTTTGCAGTTCATTCCGCCGGATGGGAAGGACAAACGTTTCTTGCCAGATGGGAAGGCTAGCGGTTGTTACTTTGGAATTGGAAAACCCGATGGCGTCTTATGCATCGCCGAAGGCTACGCTACGGCGGCCAGCATTCACGAAGCGACTGGGCACGCTGTGGCAATGGCTTTCAATGCCGGGAACCTTGAACCTGTAGCGAAGGCATTGCGGGAGAAGTTTCCCGACCTTCGGTTGATTCTGTGTGCCGACGACGACTACCGAACAGAGGGCAATCCCGGCATCACGAAGGCGACCGATGCGGCGCGCGCCATGGGTGGACTGCTGGCAGTGCCTGACTTCGGCGGCAACCGACCGGACGGCGCGACCGATTTTAACGACCTGTACCAGGCGCAAGGACTCGACGCGGTACGGCGCTGTATTGCGGTGGCGCATGGCGTTGAGCGTGATACACGCAAAGTTAATGATTCAATGAGCCGAGTTTCGTTACTGAACGCGGCGGATGTGAAACCGGAGCCGGTGAAATGGTTGTGGAATGGCTGGCTTGCTGCGGGCAAGTTGCATGTACTAGCTGGTGCACCGGGGACGGGAAAGACCACGCTGGCCCTAGCGCTAGCCGCCGCACTGACTACCGGCGGGCGCTGGCCGGATGGCACGCGCGCTGATACTGGTGATGTCCTGATCTGGTCCGGTGAGGATGATCCCGCCGACACATTGGTGCCGCGTCTGTTGGCGTGTGGCGCTGACCGGCGGCGTGTACATATTGTTGATGATGTGGTCGAACGCGGTGAGAGGCGTAGCTTTGACCCAGCGCATGATGTGGAAGCACTGCGGCGCGCGGCGCTGGAGTTGGGGCTTACTGTTCGGCTGCTGATCGTTGACCCCATCGTGTCTGCTGTCGCGGTAGACAGTCATAAAAACGGTGAGGTGCGGCGAGCACTGCAACCCCTAGTCGATCTGGCCGGTGATCTTGGTTGTGCCGTGTTGGGCATCTCACACTTCTCGAAGGGCACAGCCGGGCGTGATCCTATTGACCGCGTGACGGGTAGCCTTGCCTTCGGCGCGCTGGCCCGCGTGGTGATGGCAACGGCAAAGATGCCGGATGATGCTGGGGGTGGCCGGTTACTGGCTCGTGCCAAGTCGAACATTGGACCCGATACGGGCGGCTTTCAATACGATCTTGAGCAATGCGAGGTTCCGGGCTGCCCCGGTGTATTCAACAGCCGGGTATTGTGGGGCGTTGCAGTGGAAGGTTCCGCGCGCGACCTGCTTGCACAAGCTGAAACTGTAGACGCTGGAGCGCAGACCGAACGCACCGAAGCGGAAGACTGGCTGCGTGAACTGCTAGCCGGTGGACCGTTGGCGGCGAAGGAAGTGCAGCGGTATGCGTCACTCGCGGGTCTTGCTTGGCGCACAGTTCGGCGCGCCAAGGACAAGTTGGGCATCAAACCCGCGAAGACCCGCTTTGATGGCGGTTGGGAATGGGCGCTGCCGTCGAAGATGGCCAAGACTGCCGAAGGCGTCCACACACAGAGTGTGGACACCTTCACGGAAAGTGGACATCTTCGTGACGGCACCACCGGCTGGGAGCCTGATCTATGAGAGCTGCTAACGACCTTCTCCAGCGAGTCCGCGATTCCGGTGGGACAGTACAACCACAAGGCGACATCCTGAAACTGCGCGCACCACAACCGCTGTCGGCAGATCTGCTGGACGAACTGCGCCAGCATAAGATGGAATTGATTGCATTCATGCAACAGCTGGTTCCGCTTGATGCCAAGGGTTTACCATTCCGGCCATGCGTTTGTGGCTGCCGTTCATTCTGGAAACCCGCTGGTAGTGACTGGCACTGCCAAGACTGCACGCCGTATAGCGGCATCCTGCATCTCGGTGACATGACATGCACCTTACCGATAACAGGCTGGCCCGTCCTTTCAGATGGTCACAACCAAATAGCCGTTGGCACCACTACGAACAGTATCAGCGTTAGGAGGCAGGAATGGAAAAAGTCATAGCAACGATAGCGAAAAACGGTGCCGAGGAATTGCGGGTGGAGCTGATCAATTATCGGGGGCATGACCTATTAGGCTTTCGTATATGGGTCACACTCAAGAAGACTAGGGACGTGGTACCTACCCATAAGGGCATCACCGTCGCGGTCGATCTGATACCGCAATTACGGGCAGCGCTAGAAACTGCTGAACATGAGGCCCGTGCGGCGGGTTTATTGAAGGGGGGCGTATGACCGAACTGACGACAGAGTACCTAACAGAGATCATCACTGCCATGGTGGACGGTAAGAGCCTCAAGGACGTGTGTGTGGAACAGGGGCAAAGTTATCGCGCCGTATGGCGTTCAATTCATGCGTTTGAAGACTTAACCACCCTGTATCTCCGTGCACGGGAAGACTATGCGCATGCACGAGTAGCAAGTATGGACATTATCGTTAACACGGAAAAGGACGTGCAGCGGGCCAAGCTCAAATGCGACAACATCAAATGGGAATCCGCACGGGTATTACCCAAACAGTACGGGGACCGGGTTCTGCATGCCGATGCGGATGGCGGCAAAGATGGCCTGACCGTCGTATTGACCAATTACTCAGGTGTTGAGGGTAAATAGTCATCGGCAAGGAAGCCTACCCGCGCGCGTAGATAAGGAGCGCGCTACACGGGTTTGCGGGGCTTGGGCGCCCGCTTTGGGTCAAGAAGGTCGTCAACATCCCTTTCCCCATACGCAGTCCCGAAAATCGCATTTGCCGCAGTTGCAGTTTCGGTTCGTAACTCGTCCTCATAAAGGCTCATGTTCCTTTTTGCAATCGACCGGATGAATCGGATTGCCATTGCTCGGTTACCCTGCTTCCCAGCCTGTGGTTCCTCGGCGATCCTCTCTTTCAGTTTTTTTGCTGTATCCAGAATGAGCCCAGACATTTTAATCTTCGCTCTACCGGAAGCATCTATCTCGGCTTGCGCCGATGGTGTACAGTCCTCATACGTGTGGAAGAAGTTCATTTTCTCTCGACGTGGCTCTAAAACGTCCAGAAGCAGTAAGATGTTGCTTTCATTTGGATCGAACATCGAATCGTCGATGTAGACCAAATGTGAGTCGAGGCCATTGACTATAAGCGCCGTGGAGAAAGCTTTCGCCAATTTCTCTATTTTTCTCGATAGCGTGCGCCGAGCCTCTGCATTCTTCTTGTGGAATGCAGGTGGTTCACTGAAATATTTGGCATGTTCCAGAAAATTGACTACCCAACTATGTTGTAATGGGTCTTCGTCAATGAGATCGTTTTCCCTGCTCACCTTGTGAAGCGTATTCCACATTGCCGTTAGTTCTGGGGTGCCATCGAATAATTTCTTGGCGATTCCATTTAATTCGTTCGACGGATCTTTCGAAAGAATTGCTTTCACATTCTTTACATGAGCCGGTAGTTGAGGAACTCTTATCACTGGCGCCTCTTCGTTCTTTGTTATCTGCTGGTCAATAGCCGCGCCACGGCCTCGGCCTTATGCTCAGGCGCAAGGTGGGCATAGCGCAGCGTCATCTTGATGTCACCATGCCCTAACAGTTCGCGTACGGTGTTGAGATCAACGCCTGCCATTACGAGGTTAGATGCGAAGCTGTGGCGCAAGTCGTGAAATCGGAAATCCTTCACCTTTGCCTTCTTCGTCAGGTTTTCCCAGCTAGTCTGTATATTGTTCAGCGCCGTGCCGTCTGCATTCGGGAATATCAATCCGTCACCACTGCTTTGCTTGCGCCACTGTTTGAGAATGTCTAGCGCTTCATCGTTCAGCGGGATATGCCTGGTCTTCTTGCTCTTTGCAGTTATGCCCTCGACGGTAAGCGTGCGTGTCCTGGTGTCCACGTTGTCCCATGTCAGCGTGAATAGCTCGCCGCGTCGCATGCCGGTATTTATGGCCAGCAGCACCATGGGTTTGAGGTAATCGGCGAAGGTCAGCGCCCACAGATCGGGCAGCGGTTCGTAATCACGCGCCTGTCGCCAACTGTTCGCGCTGGCCCGCTCAGTTCGTAACGTCCGTTCCCGTTCATCTAGGGCGGTGCGCAGGCGCTTTTCCTCGTCCGCCGACAGATAACGTACCTTGCCCCGGTCGTCGGTCTTCAATTGCTTCACCTTGCCGCGTGGCAATGGATGGTGTGGCAGGTAATCCCATTCCACGGCCTTAGTCAGCACACCCTTGAGTGCCGCCATTTCTCTATTGATCGTGGTCGGTGCCTTACCAGCCTTCCGTTGATCGGTGCGCCATGCTTCGAGCAACCACGGGTTGATTTCGGTCATGGACTTGGTGAGCAAGTGGGCAAAAGCTCGTTTGATCTTTGCTACGGTGTCCGTCGTTCCACTCTGGTGCTCTTTGGCCCAAGGTGTATAGACATCATCAAGGAATATTCCCAATGCACGGCGCTTGTTAAGTGCTGCCTCGCGCCGCTTTCGCTTCTTGTCGGCCTGTATGTCGTTGCCGTGCGCTACCTCACCAGCCTTCTTTTCCGCTACGTCGCGGGCTTGCTCAGGGCTAAGGTTGTCCTTGCCGCCAGCATCGATCCTGAACCGATTACGGCGGCCTTCCGGCGTCCGGTAGTCAAGGTAGTAGGTCATCTGGCCGGATGGCTGTACGCGTAGCAGGAAGCCCTTGCGCTCGGTATCACGAACCTCATAGGGCTGGGCCTTGGGTTTAAGTGCCACCACGCTACGGGCTGTAAGCTTGATTTTCATGGGTTGCGCCGTCCTCGGTAAGTCCAATGGGCCGGTAAGTCCATCGTAAGTCCAAGTGTAGTGTACAGCGGCGGATTGTCAATGAACAACGATGAACATGAAATAAGACTGTATATATGGCATTAACAAGCTGTTATGTGTTTATGAGGATGCTTCGTTGTTCACTGAGAGAGATGGGTAGAAGGCACTCATAATGCTGAGGTCGGTGGTTCGAGTCCACCCGTAGCCACCATTTACCTCAAGTAGTTACGAACAAACCACTGCTTCGACGTCAGCGGCTGTGCCAGATTTGCGCCGATGGGTAGGATGTCGCTCGTCATGTTCCGCCGAATGCGGAGATAAGAGGCCATGTAGATTTCCAACTTCAATGTCTGCTTTGCAGTGCGGAAGTGGCCAGGGGGAGACTTATGTAAGCTGTCCGTATTGTTCGCGTTATTATAAAGACGCAAAAAAATGATAATATTTGATAATCAGTCAATTAAGTTTGCATAATTGGTACCCAAAATATTAATTGTTACACGGACTTCAGCGTCCGTATATTACCTGTTGGGTGACACGAGATCTGCCATGAACAATTCAGAACGAGAATATCAGTATGGCTTCTCGGACTTGAGCCCGGCAATGCATGACATTGATGGGCGGAGAAGAAAAGCAGCAACAATGGTTGCTGTTCTACGAAATTATTTTGATATTCCGTTGCAGAGCTTGCGAGCTCTCGATGTCGGAGGATCAACTGGAATAATAGATGACTACCTTGCTAACTACTTTGGATCAGTTATAGGGATAGATATTGACGTAAAGGCAGTTGAGTTTGCGGCCCAAACTTTTGACAGAAACAATCTATTTTTTCACCTTGGAGATGCAATGTGCTTAGATGCCCCAGACGAAATAATCGATGTTGTGATTTGTTCTCAAATTTACGAACATGTCCCAAACTCCAAAAAAATGGTCGAGGAAATTTTTAGAGTTCTCAGGCCTGGTGGTGTTTGTTACTTTGCGGCTTCTAATCGTCTTATGTGGAACGAGCCTCACTACAATTTACCACTTCTATCGGTGGTTCCGCGTAACATTGCTCACTGGTACGTCAGAATGTCCGGCAAAGCTGATTTCTATCACGAGCTTCATTTTTCTTATTGGGGTCTGAAGAACCTCGTAAAGAGATTCAAAATTATTGACTATACATGCGAGCTCGTTGAGAAACCTAATCAATATGCTACAGCCTATATGGTTCCGCCTGGCACGATTAAGGCCAAGCTAGCTCGTTTGATAGTCAATTGCGCTTACTGGGCAGTACCTGGGTACATATGGTTGCTTAGGAAACCGGGAACGTTTGTTGCCCAACAAAGCTTTGCAGGCGACGTCTGGTCTGCGGCTCAGCCCAACCGCGCTTGAACGCTGGCTGTTACAGGGTTATGTGCCTCTTTGCCCGCCAGCTCGAACGTCTGCTTTCAGTTATCAAGCAGCCGGTTGCTGGATGTCGAAAATTGGCCGGTGTTGGCCATGAAGACGACAATGAGATGCCGCCTGCCAGTTCAAATGTGAGTCAGTACGGCAGTAAGATTGTTGTACCAATTTTGTGTCAGTTCAAACGATCTACCGATTGAAACCTATGACAATTGAAATGCGGTTGAATACGGGGCGAGCGCTGCAAGTGACTAATTAGAAAATTATATTTAATTACGAGCTTTGGCTCATAATGCTGAGGACGGTGGTTCGAGTCCACCCGTAGCCACCATACAGTGGCTTTTCACTTCAACAACTTAACTACTCGCCTCCCTGGACAGGCCGCAGCATCGGCGTCCAAACGTGACGTACTATCCAAGGTGTCCACGGCATTGTGCACATTCTTGGAATCGAGGTGCGCATACTTCTGCGTTACCTGACATTGATCAGGATGGAGTAGGTCTCTGCAGCGAGCTCACAGCACGGACGCTATGCCGCACCCGGCATTGGCGTGGGTGCACTCGTGTGCACCGTCAGGTAGCTGCAGTTCTCGCAACAAAAACACCTGTTGGGTTACCGATTTCACTGACTTGATGGAATTTCATGCCAAGTGACGCTCACACTGGTCACGGTTACGTTGGAGCTGAAACTGGTTTATGGACGATGGCTTCCGAGGAAAAGCGTGTTTAAAGTTCCTCTATACCCGGACCTGACCGTGGGCGAAGTGATGAAGCCGAGCACTCCGTACTGAGCATGGCCGACCTGAACGAGGAAGAAGAATTATTCGCGCGTGTCGTACCCAGTGCTCGCCGCCGTCTTTCTGGCTGGGTGTCAACCTGCTCACTGCTTTTATGGCTTCATGGGTGGTATCAAACTTTGAAGGCACCCTGCAGAAAGTGGTTGCGCTCGCGGTGATAAATGAATGTGGTCGCCAGCATGGGTGGTATTGCTGGCACCCAGACCCTGACTCTGGGGAGCCGCGGTAATGCGCTGGGCCAGGTCAGTCGCAGTAACCATTTCTGGTTGATGTTCAAGGAAATTATAGGCGGTCTGCTCAATGGCCAGGTCTGGGCAGTGGTGATCGCAGTAATAGCCATATTCTGGTTTGGAAATGTAAAAATAGGTTTTGTGATCGCGGCTGCCACAGTGATAAATCTGATTGCAGTAGCAACAGCGGGTGTACTGTTACCGCTGGTGATGAGTAAAATGAATATCGATCACGCGCTGGCCGGCAGCGTGGTCCTGACCGCGGTCACCACATCGTTGGCCTGTTCGCATTTCTCGGTCTGGCCACCTTGTTTTTAATGTAATCAATTCGAGGATATTACATGGCAACATCAACTATCGTTGTACTGGTGATCATTGCAGTTATCGTGCTTTACCTTGTCGGCATCTTCAACTCACTGGTAAGTCTGCGCAATCGCTACAAAAATGCATTTGCACAAATCGAAGTGCAGCTGAAACGGCGCTATGATTTAATTCCCAACCTGATCGAAACTGCCAAAGGTTATATCAAGCACGAACGCGAAACCCTGGAAGCGGTGATCGCAGCACGTAATACCGCCGCCAGCGGCCTTGCCGCCGCCGCAGCTGATCCCGGCAATGCAAACGCCATTAAAGAACTCGGTGGCGCGGAAAAAAATCTAAGCAGCGCCATGGGCCGATTCAATGTGGTGATGGAAGCATATCCCGATCTGAAAGCCAACCAGAACATGATGCAGCTGTCTGAAGAACTCACCAGCACCGAAAACAAAGTCGCGTTCTCACGTCAGGCGTTCAATGATGCAGTCATGGCCTACAACACTTATAAACAATCGTTTCCACAGGTCATACTGGCTGCCAGCTTTGGTCATGCTCAGGATGCCAGTCCGCTGGAATTCGAGGATAGTGCAGCGATTCAAAGCGCGCCCAAAGTTTCGTTCTAAACACCGCATTCATATGTTGCGCGCATTGCCCATCGCCGACATTCGATCGCTACTGGATTCCTGCACGAAATGAATTTTTTCGAATCACAACAAAACGCGCGTAGCAGCACCACTCGTCTGGTAGTACTGTTTGTACTGGCTGTAATCTGCCTGATCGTGCTCACCAATATTCTGGTGGTGATCACCATGGGCGTGATTCAGCCCGCACAGCTCAATAACCTGGGCAATGTACAGGGCTGGCAGAACAATCTGGACTGGCAGACCTTTATGCTTATCAGCGCTGCAGTAATCAGTGTGGTTGGCATCAGCAGTCTGTACAAAATCGCCGCGCTTTCCGGCGGTGGTACCAGTGTCGCTGAAATGATGAATGCCGAACTCGTGGTCAACGACAGCGGTGACATCAACAAACAAAAAATTCTTAACGTAGTAGAAGAAATGGCAATCGCCTCAGGAACGCCTGTGCCTACTGTTTATCTCATTGATGAGGGAGGTATTAACGCATTTGCCGCCGGCTACAAACCGGGTGACGCTATCATCGGCATCACCCGCGGCGCGATTGAAACGCTTTCACGCGAACAGTTACAGGGTGTTATTGCACACGAGTTCAGTCACATTTTTAATGGTGACATGCGACTCAATATTCGTCTTATCGGTATTCTGCACGGCATACTGGTAATCGGCATGGTCGGTTATTTCATCATGCGCTCTGCCAGCTATGGACGCGTACGCAGTAAAAACAACAATGGTGGCGGTATTATTTTTCTTGGCATTGGCCTCGTGGTCATTGGGTACAGCGGTACTTTTTTCGGCAATTTGATCAAGGCTGCGGTCAGTCGTCAGCGTGAATATCTGGCCGATGCCAGCGCGGTGCAGTTTACTCGTAATCCTGATGGCATTGCCGGTGCTTTGAAACAGATTGGCGCGAGTAGCGCTGGCTCGATACTGGAAAATCCCGGTGCTGCGGAAATCAGTCATACATTTTTCAGCCAGGGCGTGAATACCTTTTTTAGCAGTATGTTCGCCACTCATCCGCCACTGGAAAAACGTATTCGTGCAATCGAACCCAGCTGGAATGGCGAGTTTGTTGTCAGCACAAAAAAACATACGCAAACAGAACAGAACACCACTGCTACCGGAATATCACAAAAAGAAAAACTATCCAGCATAATAACAACTGCGGCTGTGCTCAATCATATCGGCAGCCCTCAGGCCGCCCATCTACGACATGCGCAAATACTGCTGGCCGAGATACCCGGCATGATAAAACAGTCCGCGCATGAACCTCACGGCGCGCGCGCGCTGATTTATGTTTTATTAATCGGTGGTGATGATAGCATCCGCGAAAAGCAACTGACGTTTCTCGGTACGCATGCCGACTCCGGAGTTTGTACTGAGTGCGTCAAGTTATTAAAATGGATGCCTTCACTCGGTGACAATAAACGCCTGCCATTGATCGATATGTGTATCCCTGCCTTACGCCAGTTGTCGGCCGCACAATATGCCTTGTTTATGGATAATCTGGACGCGCTAATCAGAATGGACGCGAAAATCAGTTTGTTTGAATGGTCCCTGCAAAGAATATTGAAACATCATCTTGCACCACAGTTCGGCAACAGTAGAACACCCGATGCGAAGCTGCTCATCTCCCAGACATTGCCGGAATGCGAAACGGTATTATCATTTTTAATCCATGCCTGCGAACAGAAAAATTTGACTGACGCTGAAGTATTTTCGCTTGCGCAAAACAGTCTCGGGATAAATGGCTTACAGCTTCAGGATCGCAGCGCACTCAATCTGGAAAAACTCGACAGCGCCATACACAAGCTCAACCAGCTCAAACCATTACAAAAACCCGCACTACTGAAAGCCTGCGCATCTGCAATTAGCGCAGACCAAGTCATCACCGCCACCGAACATGAGTTACTACGCGCTATCGCCGACAGCCTCGATTGCCCGATACCACCGTTGTTAGTGTAATTGTATCTGATTGGAAGCGGATTCCTCGCAGCCCCAAAGTCAAAAGCGTGGGTGGTTGACACGCAACAAGTCACTTTTTTTGCTTGCCCAGCACAAGTAACTCTATATACAGGCGTCCCAACAGTTTGCCCCATGTAAAAAAACACATGAGGTTCCCTCGTCATGTCACTTTGCCTACACACCGGTTTGACGCGCTACCCTGCGCGCAAACCTAAATCAGGAGTCCCCACTGCGCTGGGTCCGTGACGGTCGCCGCTCCTGCGCATCCCTGCGCCCGCGGCATTAGTGCTTCCATGCACGTCATTGCTTGCATCGAGGATCCGCGAGTCATCCGGCGGATCCTGGAGTACCTGAACTGGCGCCTTGACCCGGTGCAAAGCTCACCGCACGCTGCCCGGGTACCGCCGGGGGACGTGCCACCGGGTCTGATGGAGTAGACCTGACGCAGTGAGCTCACAGCACGGACGCTATGCCGTACCCGGCATTGGCGTGTGTGCACTCGCGTTCACCGCCAGGTAGGCGCAGTCCTAGCAACAAAAACACCCTCTACGTTACCGATTTCATCGCCTTGATGGAATTTCACACCATGTGACGCCAGTACTGGACGCGGCCGCGGGGGAGCTGAGCCTGGTTTATGGACAATGGCTTCCGAGGAGAAGCGTGTTTATACTTCCTATCCACTTTGGGATCAAGGTGCGCATACTTTTCTGTGACCTGCACGCTCGTGTGCCGCAGCTGATCTCCTATACTCAAGTAGACAATTTCTCATCCAGCCAAATCTTAATCAGCGACTGATAGGGCACGTCGCGTTTGTTGGCCTCGATCTTCAGGCGTTCCAGCATGTGCAGCGGCAAGCGCAGCGAGATTGATTGCGTGGAAGGTTTCAGATTCGGAAAACGGGCATGTTGCGCGCCCGACCAATCCACGTAGCCAGTGGATTGGTGCGTTTCCCAGAATTTCCGCTCTGTGGCTTCTGCTGTGAATTTCGGTATTGGCTTAAGGTGCTTTTTCATAAATCGTTCGCTCTTTGCGGTGCATGTCGCGTGCGGAGATGACGCGAATCATCGTACAGTCCTCACGCACGGTGAATGTGATGTGCAGACATCGATTGTCGTGGGTGTGACCCAGTACGTGAAAACGCTGCTCTGTGTCTGAATGCTTGGTATCGGCGGAGGCCAGCAGCGGTTCATTCATGAAGACTTGTTCTGCTTCGGCCTGCGTGACGCTGTGCTTGGCAACGCTTTTCCGTGCATTGCCGGTGTCCCACTGAAAGCCGGTGATCCGCTCGAAATCGATCATGCATTGTATATTATCATGATATACATGAACGATTAAAGATGGAGTTTGCCAGCAAAGAGCACATACGAAAGCGTGGTGCTCATTCACGTGGCCAATACGTGACGTCTCCCAGTGATCTCCAGTCACCTCGAGTCACAATGGCGCGGGGCAGACGTGTGTAACTAGTTGATATTAAATGGTCACTTGTCTATCCCGAGATCTCATAATGTAGAGGTCGGGGGTTTGAGTCCAACCGTACCACCATATACCTCAATAAGTTACGAATCGCTCGCTGCTACAACGTCAGTAGTGGTGCCAGAGTTGTACTGATGAGTGCGATGCCGTTCGGCATGTTCCAGCGAATGCGCTGCTAAGCGGTGCATGTGGATTGCCTTTGATTATCTCGTTTGCATCACCAGTAAACCCTGCCGCTGGTGCTCTCAGGTTGTGTGAGGATTCGGGTGTCCGGTAACAGCTCATGGTTCTGGAGTACCAGTGTCACGATTACCATTGTCCAGTTCTATCCGTGCCGCAGCAGCAAGCGCCTGATACTTCGATCTGAAGGTATCAAGGCTTTCCTCTTCAAGCTCTTCCATATCCAGTAAGGCGTTATGAGCACCCTGGGTTGCGCGTATCAACTCATCCAACTTTATTTGTATGGCTTCCGTATCCCGGTTCTGGGTGTTTTGAATCAAGAAGACCATCAAGAAGGTAATGATCGTCGTGCCAGTATTGATAACCAACTGCCACGTATCACTGAAGCTGAATAGCGGGCCTGTGATGACCCATATGGCAACGATAGCGACAGCCAACGTAAACACGCGGGGTCGACCGCAAAAGTATGAGGCCGACTTTGCGAATCGGGTGTACAAAGATGCGCTGCGCATACAAGGGCCTTTTCTGGATACCTAGCAGTTATTCACCAGATCACCTGGATGGTGACCTCGTCCTCTCGCCGGTACAGATATCTGCTGGGTGGCTTCCTGACAATCACGGTAGTCGCGCCTGAACCTGTGCTACCTTTTGCGCCTGTACGTGCGGTCGTTCCTATTCTCCTGTCGCGCATGACATCACGGTCTTGAATGTTATCCATTGCCTACATGAGATTCCGTGCGTTGGCGTACATAGGTATGGAGAGTTTCAAAAAAATTCGAGCGCACTCACGCTGCCACTTCGTCAGGGAGAAAATCGCGCGTCATGCCGTAATGCCGCGTACTATTTTCAGATCACGGAAGGGGTGTCATACGGCTCAATGACGGCGATTTCTAAGTGATGAATACCACATTCACATAGGGCTTTTGCATATGTACGGTAACAAACAGACAGGCCTGCATTGCAGCGTTTAAATTACTCACATCTTTTTTTATCAATAAGGGATAGGCCATGACCGAGAATAACGCCTTAGTAGGGATCTATAATTCCCATACCGAGGCGGAAGCGTGCATAAAGGAACTCCAGCGATCGGGGTTTGACATGAAAAAACTCTCCATTGTAGGTAAGGATTATCACACCGAAGAACACGCCGTCGGTTTCTACAACATCGGAGACCGCATGAAGGTCTGGGGGAAACTGGGGGCCTTTTGGGGTGGCCTGTGGGGCTTCCTTTTTGGGTCGGCTCTTTTCATTATCCCCGGTATCGGCCCCCTCGTGGTGTTTGGTCCGCTGGTCGGCTGGATTGCGGGAGCACTGGAAGGCGCCGTGGTGGTGGGAGGGCTGAGTGCACTGGGCGCCGGTCTGTACAGCATTGGCATGCCCAAGGACAGTGTCGTGAAGTACGAGACTGCCATCAAGTCGAACAAGTTTCTGGTCATTGCTCACGGCACCACGGCCGAAGTGGCCAAGGCCAAGAGTATCCTGGAAACGACCGGTGCAGCAGAGATTGGGCAGCATTCGGCAGTTACGGCCGCATAGGTTGACAGCAAAAGAGTCCATTACATTACAGTCGACGATATCGAAGGAGTAGTACTCATGTTACGCAGTACGAACGAGTTGGAAGAATGCGCCATCCACGCGGCTGATGGAAATGTTGGTCAAGTAAGAGATTGCTATTTCGATGACGCAACATGGGTCATCCGTTATCTCGTTGTCGATACCGGAAGCTGGCTGGCGAGCCGTAAAGTACTGATCTCACCTATCGCGATCGGCCAGCCGAATTGGGCGGAGAAAATCCTTCCCGTTACGATCACAATGGAGCAAGTAAAGAACAGCCCTGATATTGATACCGACAAACCGGTCTCGCGACAGCATGAAATTAAGTTTCTCGGGTATTACGGACATCCGTTATATTGGGGTGGAACCGGTCTTTGGGGGTCGGAGGTTTACCCGAACATGATGCTGCTGGGTTACGCCGGCCTCAGAGCGCCGCCACCTGAAGAGCCTGAAGCGGTACAGGTACAGGAACAGGAACTGGAACAGGAAGTGGATAAGTTTCAGGCCTATGCGCAATCTGAAGC
>JBBSBS010000092.1:0-18432 GCA_038251045.1 Aggregatilineales bacterium
TTATTATGACTTAGGTTTAAATCCACAAACCACCACAAACGCATCCCTTACCATCCACCAACCTTCGCCGTCATCGCGCTCCCTCAAAACCGTTAGCGCCGACTCTGCTTAACAGTTACCAAATGTCCGACCAAATGGTCACCCTTAACCCCCTCACATCGGTTATGCTAATGACCGGACTAATTGTATTGTCCCTCCATCGCCTGCATTCACGAGACGACACTTTTAAGTATCTCGATTATTTTCTCTCTCAAATATTTGCATTTGCTCCCCTCTCTGCGTAGCGGGGAGGGGCTGGGGGAGGGGTTTTGCGCGAGAAAACTCAGCATCATAAACTTGCTTCGCAAAAGTGTCGTCCTGTGAAATTGCTTGCGGGGGAGGGTTGGGGTGGGGGTTCCGCGCCCAATGTGCACAAATTGCGCTGCCGCCTGTGCTGCTTTTGCTGCTTAATTTGCCAAATGTCACTCCTTACACTGATAAACCAAGCAATCCCGTGGGACGACACTGCCGACATTTGCAACAACAACAATAACATTTGTGGCGCTTCTGTCGCCGCCGCCGACGACGACGACGACACAAAATAGTTTCAGAATCTGAAGAAATTGCAGAATTTTCCGAATCGTGCGAATCAAATCGACCGCCACAAAACCATTAGCTTTTACTTGTATCGTGTGTCGATAAAAAATGCCTGAGAAACTGCGTACATTAACGGCTGGTGGCTTCGTATTCGTGCAGGATCGGCTCTGCCGGGGCATTGCCACCGCAGATCAGCGCGACCGGATGCTGATAAGGGTGCATATCGGCAGCACCATACAAGGCAGCAGCCAGCGCCGCCGCGCCCGATGGCTCGACCAATTGGTTAGCTTCTGACCATAACCAGCGCGTAGCAGCCGCGATCTGGGCATCGGTCACCAGTACGATGTCATCCACATAACGCTGGGTGAGTACCAGCGTGCGTTCGACCACCGAGCGCGTCGCCAGTGTGTCGGCAATCGTTTTGACCTCGGTGAGTTCGATAACACGCCCCGCCTGTACGCTGCGGGACATAGAAGGCGCACCAACCGGTTCAACGCCGATGATCTTGATCTGGGGGTTAATATTTTTGAGGGCGCAAGCCACGCCAGCGATCAAACCGCCGCCGCCCACCGCCACCAATAGGCAGTCCATTTCGGGCACATCCTCCAGCAGTTCCAGGCCCAGCGTGCCATGACCCGCCAGAGTCGACTCGGAGTCAAACGAGTGGACATAGGTTAGCCCTTCGGCGGCAGCATGTTCCAGCGCCAGATGATGGGCATCTTCATAAGCCGTGCCGTACTGGACGACCACCGCCCCCCACGCTTGAATACGCGCGACACGATCCGCACTCGCGACCTGTGGCAGATAAATGATGGCGGGTATCCCCAACTGGCGGGCGACATAAGCCACCGCCAACCCGTGATTTCCGGCTGAGGCCGCAATCACACCCAGTTTACGCTGATTTGGTGCAAGCTGGCGCATGTGGTTACAAACCCCTCGCGGTTTGAACGAGCCAACGACCTGCATGTTTTCGAGTTTGAGACGTAACCCCGGCGGCGCGTCATCATGGAGTGAAGGCCACGGGGCAATCGGCGTGTGCCGGGTATAGGGCGCAAGACGGGCGCGTGCCTGTCGAAATGCTTCTAAAGGAACGTCAAATTCCAATTTATTTCTCCACTTTATGCCCGACCTCTATATACCATACCGCAGGAAACGCTAAGAAGAAAATGCAATTGAAGCCCGGAGGATACAAAGGTCAGCAAAAAACACAAATCACCCGGTACACGAAGGAAAGACGGAGAGGACTGACGGTTGATTGGCAGGGTTTTTGCTCGTCATCCATAATGGGACTATGGACTGAAAGCTGTTTTGAACGGCGAAGGAGGATGAACATCCTATGGACACCAAAGAGCGTTGGGCAGCGGGTGATGCTTATGAACACTTCATGGGGCGTTGGAGTTGGGAAGTTGCACAGCGATTTTTGACGTGGCTGGATATTCAACCGCGTCAAAATTGGCTGGATGTGGGCTGCGGAACGGGCGCTTTAACGCGGGCGATTGCCAAGTTCGCCGCGCCGCACATGGTCGTCGGGCTTGATCCCTCGGTTGATTTTGTGCGCTACGCCAGTCAGCAGACCGGTGAAGCGTCCTTTTTAGCATCCGATGGCAGCGCCATTGCCCTGCCCGCCGCAGCCTTTGATGCTGTCGTCAGCGGCCTCGCCTTGAATTTCATCCCGCAGCCAGCACAGGCACTGCTTGACATGCGGCGAGTGGTCAAGCCAGATGGTCGGGTGGCGGCCTACGTCTGGGATTATGCGGGCAAGATGGAATTTCTGCGCTATTTCTGGGATGCCGCCGTCCGGTTGGATGCCAACGCCGCACCTTTGCATGAGGGGAATCGCTTCCCGATTTGCCAGCCGGATGTGCTGCGCCAGCTATGGCAGGAAGCCGGTTTTCGTAACGTGAGGGTTGATGCGCTGGATGTTCCGACGGTATTCGCCAACTTCGAGGCGTACTGGCAGCCGTTTACGTTGGGCAATTTCCCCGCGCCGAAATATGCGATGGGGCTGGCTGATGCGCAGCGCAATACGCTGCGTGGGGTGGTGCAGTCGGTGCTTCCTGTCGCCGCCGATGGGTCTATCCACTTAATTGCGCGGGTTTGGGCGGTGTGCGGTCAGCGGTAAGATCAAGTCGAGGAATATGGAAATAGACCAATCGTCAAGAAAATTTAGAGAATACAAAGGGTGATTGACACGATTCACACTCGTTATTCATAATAGCAACAGTAGGCAGTTGTTTGAACAGCAAAAGGACACCCTATGGAGCACAAGAAAGAAAACTGGGCGGCTGGTGATTCTTATGAGCGATACATGGGACGTTGGAGTTGGCAAGCGGCTCAACATTTTGTGAAATGGTTAGCTGTGGAACCGCATCAATTCTGGCTGGATGTGGGCTGTGGAACTGGCGCTTTAACACGGGCTGTTGTGAAGATCGCCGCGCCTCAAACTGTTTTCGCACTCGACCCCTCGGTTGACTTCGTGAAGTATGCCCGCCAGCGAACAGAAAAAGCCCACTTTTTAGCAGCCGATGCCCTGTCAATTGCCCTGCGCGACAACACGTTTGATGCTGTCGTCAGTGGCCTCGCCTTGAATTTCATCCCGCAGCCAGCACAGGCACTCCGCGACATGCGGCGCGTGGTCAAGCCAGATGGTTTAGTGGCGGCTTACGTTTGGGATTATGCGGGCAAGATGGAATTTCTGCGCTATTTCTGGGATGCCGCCATCGAACTAGATGCGAATGCCGCGCCTTTTGATCAAGCCAAACGATTCCCAATTTGTCAGCCAGATCCGCTGCGCCAATTGTGGACGGAAGCCGGTTTTCGTAATGTGAGGATCGAGCCGCTGGATGTCGCGACGGTATTCGCCAACTTCGAGGATTACTGGGAACCGTTTATGTTGGGCAATTTCCCCGCACCAAAATATGTGGCAGCGCTGGCGGACGTGGAGCGTAATAATCTGCGTGATGCGGTGCGGGCGGTGTTACCTTTCGAAGCGGATTGGTCTATCCACCTGATTTCGCGGGTGTGGGCGGTACGTGGTTATCGGTGAACGTCTTAGGCAAATTATTGGCGACGCAAGATTAGACATGCTGCATATGCGTGTCTTTGAAGTCGGTGGCGTATTTCAGGCCGAAGCCAAACACGCGATCCATGCCGATGTGGGCGAACCAGATGGTGGCGATCAACAGTAGGCCAGGGATGTTAAAGACTAAGGCGACAGCCACCAGCAGCAGCGGGACGAGATAAAGGTGAGCCGCATTGTAGACGATGCTGCCAACACGAATGTTCACGATGTAACCGAGCATACTGACATCCGGCACGAGAATCAGTGCCAGAAACAGCCAGATGCTTCCCCCTTGATGGGCATATAACACAACAGCGGCGAGGAAAGCGGTCAACCCTTCCAGACGCAGCAGCAGGTTGGGCTGCGACAGGCTTTGCACCTTTGTGGCTGGTTGAGTGTTAGGTTGATTAACGGTGGTTATCATGATGCCGTCTATCCTTAGACTAATGTATATCGTATATAAACTAATATACTTAGTTTAACTTTTTTGTCAAGCAATTGGTCAAAAATGATTAAGAGTCAATGAGATAATCCGGCAATCTATTCAGGATGCGGGGAATATATAAGGTTTATGGACAGCATGGATTGGATATTGCTGTTCCAGCTCGTACTTAACAATTCCTTTCCGATAAGGGCGGCTTTATAATCCTGTTTCGGAGGCGCAATGCAAACGCAAGATTTCATTTTTACCGAGTGGGTACGCACACAAATTCGTGACCGTATGGGCGAGTTGGGGCGAACGCTGCACCGCATGGGTGTACACCCCGACATGATTACCCTGCTGGGGTTGGTGATCGTCGGCGTAGCCTCGGTGATTATTGCGCGAGGGGAATTCCAACTGGGGGGTATTATCCTCGTGCTGGGACTGCCGCTGGATGCATTGGACGGGGCGGTGGCGCGAGCGATGGGTCGCAAAGGAAACTTTGGCGGCGTGCTCGACTCCACATTAGACCGTTACGCAGACGCTTTCATTTTTGGGGGATTGAGTTATCATTTCGCAGTGCAGGGACAATTTGATAACATGCTGCTGTGTCTGGCAGCGCTGACCGGCGGGTTCGTCGTCAGTTATGTGCGGGCGCGGGCAGGTGAGGCCGGCCTGTCGGTCAAAGTTGGCCTGTTGGATCGATTTGTACGGGTAATCATTATCATCGCTGTGCTGCTGGTTCCGCCCCTGACGATACTGGGGTTGTGGGTACTGGCAGTGGGCGCGAATTTTACTGCGCTCCAGCGGATATGGTATGTATATAGAAATACTTAGAGAGGGTATCTGCATATGACTCCGGAAGAGGGAATTCGTATAGGCTCAATCCAAATCCGTTATTACGGGTTGATTATTGTTTTGGCGATGCTGGTGGCAGCATGGGTGGCGGCGCGGCTTGCGAAGCGTGACGGGCGTGACCCCGAACACGTTTGGGGCGCGCTGACGTGGGCGATCATCCCCGGCATTGTGCTGGCGCGTTTGTGGTTCGTGTTGTTCCCGCCGATTTCGCTGACGGCAGGCTGCGTGACCGCCGTAACGACTGATGTGTGCCGCGACACGGCATGGTTCCTGGAAAACATCACCAATTTGCAGCAGGGACCGCTGGCGATCTGGAGCGGTGGCTTAAGTATCTTCGGCGCGGTCTTGGGCGGCTTTCTGGGGGCGTACATCTACGTCCGGCGCAATAAGCTGGCGCTCGGCCCGTGGCTGGACATCGCAGCGGTAGTGCTGCCGTTGGGTCAGGCGATTGGTCGCTGGGCGAACTGGATTAATCAGGAATTGTACGGCGGCGTGACCAACCTGCCGTGGGGTATTACTATTGACTCGGCACACCGTGTCGCTCCATACGGCAGCACTGTGGATTATCCGGTAACGACCACTTTCTTCCACCCGTTATTCCTGTACGAATCGTTCTGGAGCATTCTGGCGTTCATCATTCTATTGAATCTCTTCCTGCGTAACCGCAAACGTTTCCTACCGGGTGATATTTTCTTGCTGTACATTGTGCAGTACTCGGTCATCCGCTTCTTGCTGGAATTCTTGCGCGTCGAAGTGACCGTTGTCGGCAATATCAATCTGTCGCAGGCAGTCACATTAATCACAGGGATTGCCGCGCTGGTGTTCTTCCTGTATCGCCACCGCCCCGGTGCGGTGATGGTCGAACCGCAGCCGGACGCACCGCGTGAGCCAAAAGTCAAAGTTCAGGAAGCCGAACAACCCACTTCGTAAGGATGTTCACAACCTGACACAATGAGAGACATGGGGACTTCAAACAGGAGTCCCCTTTTCAATTATTAAGGAGCCAACGACATGAGCTTACTGGGTAACATCATCTGGTTGATTTTCGGGGGCTTGCCAGCGGCGATTGGTTATTTCATCGGCGGAGTATTGTTTTGTGTGTCGATTGTGGGCATCCCATTCGGCATGGCATCGCTGCGGTTGGCAAGCGGCGTGTTGAGTCCCTTTGGCAAATCAGTCGTTCCACGGGCAAGCGGGCAGGGATTAATCGCGACGGTATTCAATGTCATCTGGGTGCTGCTGTTTGGCTGGGCGATTGCCATCACGCACATCACCGGCGGGTTGATACTGGCAATCACGATTGTCGGGCTGCCATTTGCGCGCCAGCACTTCAAATTGATTCCGGTGGCGCTGTTCCCGTTTAGTTATGAGTTGAAATAACCTAAAGCTAGAAATCATAGAAGAGTCGGAGACTCTCCCAATCAAAAATGACCGTTCAGTGATCGGGAACGCGTTTCTATCTATCCACACAGGAATAGATATTAACGCCTGATCACTGTTCGCAGGAAGACATAGCCCACCAAACCGGCGATGAGCGAGGCGACCAGAATACCTGTTTTAGCGATAGGCAGCAGCGCTCCATCCCCGAAAGCCAGCCCTGCAATGAAAAGCGACATGGTAAAACCGATGCCTGCCAGCCAGGACGCGCCGTGAATATGAAGCCAGGTGATGTCATTGGGTTTATCAGCCAGCCCTAGACGAACAGCCAACCATGAAAAGAGTGTAATGCCCAGCGGCTTACCGATGACTAGACCTAGGATAATACCTATAGTGATGGGTTGAGTCAGGGTTGCGGTCAAATCGCCTTCAAGCCTGACTCCGGCATTTGCCAAAGCGAAAAGCGGCATGATGAGGAACATCACCCACGGATGCAAGGCGTGTTCAGCTCTTAACATCGGGGCCTGCACAGCTGTAGAAGCCTTCTCCAGCGTATGGACTGCATCCTGATTATGCGAGTTGGTGAGGATGTTATCGTCAAGATTTGTCGTGTTCGCAATAGAGTCCAGCACATGACGCGCTTTTTGGACGAAATCCGCCATATTGATGGATGTACCAGCAGGGATGGTCATTGCCAGCAGGACACCGGCAACCGTTGCATGCACACCCGACTTCAGAAAAGCGACCCACAACACAACCCCCAACAGCGCATAAATCGGCAAGCGCATAACACGCATGCGGTTCAAGGCTATGAGCAAAATGAGGCAGCCAATTCCGATAGCGAGTGCAGTGACATCAATTTTTGCTGTATAAAAGAGCGCAATCACCAGTACGGCGGTGATGTCATCCACGATAGCGAGTGCAGTCAGGAATATCTTCAAGCTGGTTGGGACACGATCTCCCAGCAGCGCAAGGATACCCAGAGCGAAGGCAATGTCGGTAGCAATGGGAATGGCCCAACCTTCCGCGCCGGACGTGCCTGCGTTCACCGCCGTGAAAATGACAGCAGGCAGCAGGACACCCCCAAGCGCCGCTGCCACGGGTAGTGCGGCACGCCGGATTGCCGCCAGCTCCCCTGCTAGAACCTCGCGCTTGATCTCTAGACCAACCAGGAGGAAGAAGATTGCCATAAGGCCGTCATTGATCCACAGGATCAAGGGCTTGGTCAATGCTAAGGTTCCGCCACCGATGGTCACATCCGTTTGCCATAAACCGGTATAATTTTCCGACCACGGAGAGTTCGCCCAAATCAAGGCAATAGCAGTAAACAGCAGCAGCAGAATTCCGCCGGCAGCTTCGGTTCTAAAAAAGTCTTGAAAAGCTGAGATGATTTTCAGTGACGCTGCTTTTGGCAGCCCGCTATTCTTGTTGGTCATAATTCTACTTTCCATACATTTTGAAACGTATCCGTAGGTGGCTAACCTCCAGAAGCGATATAATATAGCTCATCTTATCGAAGAATTATGATAAAGAGATAAATCTATGCTCAAACAACACTAAGCTGCTGCAAACCTAAAAGGCGTACGTCAATAGAAACACCCGATCTGTTATCCGGGTGATACCCTTGATTTGCCAGCTTCAGACTAACGCCAGTTTAAGGGGCAGTTCTTCGTTGGGATGAGCAGGGCTGAAGCTGTTGAACACGGCGGGGAGCTTCAGACGGTCCTCATCGGTAAACAAGCGCCGGACTTCGGCAAAACCAGCATCGCCCTGTTGGGTAACATCTGCCACATGGTCGAGCAGCGCCAGATCAGACTCGTTCAGGCTGGCCTGTTCGCCATCCAACGTCCATTCATCCCAACACAACATCTCGGTTTTATTGAGCGCCGCTAAATCCTGCATCATGCGGCTGCGGATAAATGACCAACCTCGAATGGGCAATACCGAGCCTAAGCCGAAGCGATCAGGATCAGCCTGATCGGCACGGCACATCTGCCACGCCTTGCCGCCGACGAAAAAGCGGTCACGCGGGACATCAGTTACGTTAAAATCAAAGTGCTCCTGGGGAATCTGCGTATCATAAAGCTGCCAGCCTGTGCCGTTCCAGTACTCAACTACCACATGATCCATATAGTAGCCCTTCTCAAAATAGTCACCGAAGCCGTGCCGTGAACGCGCCGGAATTCCGGCCTGCCGCAGCATGGAAACTGACAGCAAAGTGAAATCGCGACAGCAGCCGACGATGCGCTTATCGGGTGCGTGCGGTTCAATCAACGGGCGAGAATCCAGAGCGGTGATGCGCTGGAGTATAGAGGGGATGTAGCGGGTATCAATCTCTGACATACGTTCGGGCGGATAGTCGTACTGCCATTTATCGCCAAAATAATGCAGAACCAGTTGCTTGACGACCTTGCTGATTCCCTCGATGTCGCGGGGAAGATTATCATATAAATTGGCATACTGCTGTGGATCGCTAATCGGGCTTTGAGTTGCATAAAACAATTGCGGTGTTGGTTGGGTCATCTTGTTCCTCCTAATGTCCGACATTAATATCAGTATAGCAGAATTTATGTTCTTATGCGCAATAGAAATTGGGGGTGTTAGAAAAAGGCAGTATAATAAAACATAATCGAGGATCAACATTTATAAGAATGTTTCGTCTTATACTTCGTCTGGCTATCCTACCCCTGATTTTCCTGAGCGCTGCGCTGCTGCTGATTCGCGCCCAACCGTATAATGGCAATGTCATCCGCGAATTTTTGATGTCGGATGGATGTACGACGTTGTGTTTCATGGGCATCGAACCGGGGCTAACCAAACCTACGGATGCCATCAATCACCTGAAATCGAGCACGATGATCGCGCGGGTGGGTGTCAGCGAATCACTGCAAACGGTGGCATGGTACTGGAACAAAGATCAATCCAGCCTATTAGATGACCGCCAAATTCCGGCCATGTTTTATGACCACAATTCGGTATCCTCTATCCGGCTTTACACCAACATCCGGCTGGGTGATCTGCTGCTGGAATTCGGTCAGATGCCGGGCAGGCAGCGGGTAGCGATACGGCGAACCGGACCCTACGAAGCCTATAATGTGGATCTGTATTACATGGGCAATGGTTATGTGCTCAACAGTGTCGTCAACTGCCGCGATTTTTGGACACAACCCACCCATTTAATTCTGGGGGTTCGCCCACAGTATATCGAAACACAGGGCTATTTAACCACCAGCCTGAACAAGGCCAAACATTTGATCGCGATTATCTGCCGCCGAATAAACCAGTCATGACCCGTTATTTTGTCTATGCATCTCTTTTACTCAGCAGCGTTTTCAGCGTTGGCCTGCTGGTGCTGCGGGCGCGCCCCTATGATAACCATCCGATACTCGAACTGCTGCCGGATACATGCGCCGCACCCTGCTTTTTGGGCATCTATCCGGGAATCACCAGCGCTGATGATGCGCTGCACCTATTGAAGATCAGCCCGTGGGTGAACGCCGACAGTGTGCGACTGCTGCGGCAGATGCCGTCTTCCAGCAAGTTTGATGACCTCGCCCGCATCCAATGGGTGTGGAGCGCCGCCCGACCGGATTGGGTGATCGCAGACAGTCCTACGCCGGATGGTACGATCAACATCCGTAACCATGTGGTGGAGCGGATTGCCTTCAACACCCGCATTTCTGCCGCTGCTATTTATCGCAATCTGGGCAATCCAACCCTGCTGGTATTCGCGCCCATTCGCAGTGATAAACCGTGGTCAATAGAGTGGGTGTACCGTTACAACACAGCGCAGCTTGTCATGCATACCGAAGTGCCAACTTGTCCATATCTGGCGGATTTGTGGCGGTCACAAGTCTATGTGCAGATGGAGGCTAAACCACAGGCAATACAACCGACCACTACGACCATCCCGACACGGGTGGATATGCGGACGGTGCTCAACGCCCGTAAGCACATGGTGTGCAGCTTATCATGATACGATTTTACCTGCGTTTTACCTTATTATCGCTGGGAGTCATCCTCATCGGGTTAATGCTGGTGCGGGCGCGGCCTTACGATGATCGTGAGTTACGCCAACTCTTGACACCGGAAGATTGCCCCACGCCCTGCTTTATGGGCATCCAACCGGGGGTGACATCGATCAGCGAAGCCATGCGGATGTTACAGGCGAGTGGCTGGGTAGCCGAAGTTCGAACCGCTCCATTCGCCCGTTGGATAGGTGTGATTTGGAACACTAAAGCACCGAACTGGTTTTTGAAAGACAACTCGGTCGGATTACTAATCGCGATGGAAGATCAAAAGGTCGAGGAGATTCATTTATCAACGGCGTTGCGGGTAGCCGATGCACAACTACTGTTGGGCAGGGCGACCTCGCAAACGATCACCGTTTTTCGGGGCATGGGCAGCACCCATTTTACGCCCGTAATGAATTATGCGGGGGCGTATCCCAACCGTGCCATGCTGGTGGCGATTTCGCAAACGTGTAACGGGCAGGCACGCCTTACACTCAACTCGCCGTTTGTGGTGCTGCGTTATTATGCGGAAATAGAAGCACAATCGCCACAACTAGCATCGTTTAACCAATCCAAGCGCGACATTCTGAACACTGTCTGCTAACCACCATGCTCCAATTACACACCCGCATTCTGATAATGTCATTAATGTTTTTTAGCCTCACGCTGCTGTTGATTCGCACCCAGCCACATGATGACCGCCAACTGCACGACCTGCTGCTGCCGGAGGGCTGCCCCGCGCCGTGCTTCATGGGCATCCGTCCGGGTGTGACGACCGCCGAAGAAGCAGTGTCGATTCTGAAGGCGAGTGCGTGGATAGCGACCTATGAATATGACCCGAAGCTGCCCCTGATACGAATGACATGGAATGATCAAAGTCCGAAATGGCTCAACAACGAGGGCATATACAACGGCTCGGTGATGTGGGTAACTGACGGGGTGATTGACGCTTTTATGTTGGACACCATGCTGACATTAAGCGATTTTTTGCTGGCGGTCGGGCCACCGGAGGCGCAGCGCGTGACGATCAATTATCTCGAAGGCGGCAGTTACTTGTTTTACACCGCCTATTATGCCCGATTAGGTTTAACGACCACCGTGCAGGGTGATTGTGACGGCGGGCGCAAAACCATCCGCTATGACGACAATTTGTATTTAGGGTACAGCACTTCGACCAATATGTTCGGCGTTCGCACCCAGTACACCAACTCATGGGTGGATGTGCTGCGGACAACCTGCTCATAACGGCGCATTAGGATGCTACGCTTTTACCTACGCCTCACATGGATACCGATTGTCTTGTTCACCGCCGCGCTGCTGGTGATCCGCGCCCAGCCATATGATGACCACGACCTGCGGGAGCTATTACTGCCGGATGGTTGTCCTGCGCCGTGTTTCATGGGGATAAGACCGGGGGTAACGACAGCAGAAGAAGCGATGGCAATTTTAGAGGCGAGTGGATGGGCGAGCGACATTCAATCAACCAATGGAACCCGCACTACAGATGGTCAAAAATTTATCACCGTTAATTGGGTATGGAATGGAAAACAATCGCCGCTTATTAATAGACTTTATCGTGGATACATCATCAGTTATGAGCAGAATGTTCGCTCATTTGTCGACGTGGTTCATGTTTCCACTGTTGTCACGAATGGGTCAATCGACTTATTTTTACAGCCGCTAATCGCTTATGACATTGATACGGGGATGCCCGATTGGAGAGGAAAAATCCCATTTGGCATCACCATGATTTACGATCACGTGGAAGTCAGCGCCCATTTGGAGTGTCCGCTGAACATAAGAGGTATCTGGGCATATCGAGCAACTATAAACTTCTACAGCAGTCAACCGAATGCTAATGGATACGCCAAAATCTGGGATAATCGTCAAATTATCCGAATGCTGCAATCCATTTGTGGGTCATAACTCGAATGCCACGCATCTACCTTCGCCTCACTCTGATACCTCTCGCGCTGTTCACCGCCGCGCTGCTGCTGATCCGCGCCCAACCGTATGATGACCACGAACTGCGCGAACTGCTGCTGCCAGAAGGCTGTCCCGCGCCGTGCTTCATGGGCATCCGTCCGGGGATAACAACAGTTGATGACGCAATAAAGATTTTGGAGGCGAGTGGGTGGGTAAGCGAGATTGATAATAAAAAATTCGAGAACAATAGCGGTTTCATACTTTGGAATTGGAGATATGAAAAACCAAGTTGGATTAGAGAGGAACTTAGAGGCGGAATTTATATAAACGATAAAGTTGTTCATGCAATCATAATACAGAGTGAGTTTCTACTTGGTGAAACAAGACTAATACTTGGATTGCCCGATATGGATTTTGTCGGCCCGCCGCAAGACCCAAGTGAAAAAAATTTTATATACGAGGCTTATTACACTCAATATGTAATACGAAGCTGGCAACCATGTAATGTCACTGAACCATTGCGAATGACCGTCGAAATCACGATACAAAAATCAACAAACTATATCTCTAAACACGTCAATTTCTTAAGCGATCTATTCAGAGCTTGTTAGAGTTAACACTCTCTACTCCCGACTGTGAACTTTAAACTGTCCACTGTAAACTATAGACTATCAACTAACGACTACTGACGAAGGACAACTTATGTGCGGCATTTGTGGGGTGGTTGACGTACGCAAATACGGACGCGCCGAGCCGGCGTTGGCGCGGGCGATGGCTGACCGCATCTGCCACCGTGGGCCGGATGGCGACGGCTTCTACGACTCGCCGGATCACAACGCCTCACTTGGTTCGCGCCGCCTGAGCATCATTGATGTGCAGGGCAGCGACCAACCGCTTTACAACGAAGACCGCACGATTGCGATGGTCTTTAACGGCGAGATTTATAACTACCGCGAACTGCGCCAGCAGCTTCTACGGCGTAACCACACCTTCTGGACGGATGGCGACGGCGAAACCATCATCCACCTATATGAAGAATATGGGCTGAATTTGTTCAGCCAACTGCGCGGTATGTATGCCTTCGCCCTGTGGGATGGCAAGGCCAAGCGTTTCGTGCTGGCGATTGACCACATCGGCATGAAGCAGCTTTATCTGCATGAGCGTGACGGAATGCTGCACTTCGCCAGCGAAATCAAAGCGCTGTTTGCTGATCCCGCCACCCCGCGCGAAATGAACCTCGATGTGCTCGACACCTACATGAGCTTCGGCTACATGATCGGCGCGGAAACGCTGTTCAAGGACATCACCCGCCTGCCATCCGGTCATGCCTATGTGGCGGAAGTTGGGCGCGAAACTTATCTGCATCCCTTCTGGGAATTTCCGCAGCCAAGCAGCAACGCCCCCCAAACATCCGGTGTGGTCTATAACGAAGCGCGTGATCTGCTGACGGACGCGGTACATATCCACCTGCGCAGTGATGTGTCGTTGGGCTTGTTCCTCAGCGGCGGCATCGACTCGGCAGCCATCCTCGGCTTGATGTCGAAGGAAGCCAGTGGACGGGTCAAGACTTACACCGTCGGTTACGACACCAACAGTGCCGACAATGAACTGCTGCATGCCCGCCGGATTGCCGAGCATTTTAAGACTGACCATCACGAACGGGTGATTACGGCGAATGATTGGTGGGACGGCCTACAGAAAACCATCTATCACCACGACGAACCGATAGCCAACTCGTCGGCGGTATCGCTGCTGTTGCTGGCGGAACACACCGCCCGTGATGTCAAAGTGGTGTTGACCGGACTCGGCGGCGACGAGCTTTTCGGTGGCTATCCGGCACATCAAAACCTGCCGCAACTGCTTAAAAATCAGGAGTCGTGGGGCAAGCTGCTGGGCGGTGGTCGTGAGGAAGGCTGGCCTTTATTCGGCAACATCGAAGAGTATTATCCGGCGATGAAGCGCCTGCGGATCATCGGGGCGCTGCCGACTTATCTGCCGCGTGTGCAGCAGGCCACACTGCCGCGTGACGAGGCCATCCGCCGCATGATGTCCTTCGATGGGCTGGTGTTCAGCGACAGCCTGCGCGAACAGCTATATGGCGCGGATGTCATGGCGGCATGGCAGCGCGCGCAGCACAAAGAACGCACCTACAACGCCATTATCGCCAAAAGTTGGCGTGATGATCCGTATAACACGGCACAAGCACTGGTCATCAACACATGGCTGACGGGTAACGCACTGCTGCATACCGATAAGGTGACAATGGCCTCATCGCTCGAAGCCCGTGTGCCGCTGTTTGATCCGGTGCTGTTGAAATTCGCGGCAAATGTGCCCTCCGACATCCGCATGAAGAGCAACAAAATCGTGCTGCGCGAGGCCATGCGCTCTATGCTGCCGGAATTCGCGCTGGAACGCCCCAAGCAGCCCTTTAGCACACCGATACACCACTGGTTTGACAGCGATCTCAACCCGCGTATGCGCGAGGTACTGCTTGACCCCAATAACGTCATCAGCGGCCTGTTCCAGCGCGATAATCTGGAACACCTGCTCAAAGATCACTTCTGGGGGAAAACCAGCCAAGTCGAGGTGGTGTTCCGGCTGCTGACATTGGAGTTATGGGCGCAGCGCTTCATCAAGGAAACCAGCAGCGTAGTGAGTGGTTAGCAATTGAAATAGTGGGGGTACGAATGACCCGAAACCAATATCAAGATGTATCACCAGAAGAGAAAAATTATCTCGAATGGAAAGACACCTTTTTGTCCGACCCCAAACATCAGGCGCTGTACGAAGAAGAAGCAGCCAAAAGTGAACTATGGTTTCATCTGGTCGAGGCTCACTCGGCAATGATGGAGGAGAAGAATGACCAGACAGGGCAAAGATAAAGACTGGCATGATGAATGGGGTGAAACCAGAGATGAAGAAAATCGGTTTTGGTTTCCTCTACTGCTCATAATTCCAGCAGTGATTGGTGTATTTTTCATTGGTTTTTGTTGGTTCACCACAGATACCGCTAAAGAAAGCTACTCAGTTAATATATATACTGCTGTGATCAGTACCATTTTTACAGTCGGAATTATTGAACTATTCAATCAACGTCGCGCACGACAGCAATTGAAAGCGCAGCTTATTCGTGAAATGGGTGGGCGTGACACTGGGATTGCGTTCCGAGCATTAAAAGAACTGTCATCAAGTAAATGGCTTTATGATGGCTCTTTGCAAGGAGCAGACTTTCGTATGGCTGCTTTGAAGGGAACTGAAGCCTATAGAGCAGATTTAAAGAATGGGGATTTGAGGAAAGCCGACTTCAAATGGGCAGAGTTGCATTGGGCAAATTTTATGTATGCAAATTTACAAGGGGTTCAGTTTGGTGACGCTAAACTGCAAGGTGCAACCTTTTGGAAAGCCAATCTGGAAGGTGCTCAATTGAATTTAGCCGAGATGAATGGAACGAATTTGGGACACGCTAATTTGCAGAAGGCGAACTTAGAAGCTGCGAAGGAATTAAGCGACGAGCAGCTTGTGACAGCAAAACAGATGCGTTTTGCGACTATGACAGATCAGCGTCGTTATGATGGGCGCTTTTGCTTACGATCTGATATTGCTGAGGCACAGATTGAAGGTGTAGATATTCAAGATGCTAATGCAATGGCGAACTTTTATGGGGTCTCACCCGAAGAATATCGTATTGGTCGAGAGTGGGGCAAAGCGAATTTACCAAAACTACGGAAAGTCGCTAATTCCAATATAGAAGAAGGTTGGTGAGTGGTTAGGCTGATTCATCCTCGAATAGAATCGGGATGGTATAGCGCAGGTCAGCGAGAATCGCCTCCGCATAGCGCTGCGCCCCGACCGGATTGGGATGCCCGACCGAAGCACGCGGCCCGGCTATGCGTTCGATCGGTGTCAGCCGGTCGGCATGGGTAGCACACGCCTTTGCCCGACGGTTAGCGATTTCATCAGGGTCTTGCGGCGACAGATCGGGATCAATGCCATAAAGAAATGTATCCGGTGCGCCAACCGCATTGTCATCCTTGAACTTGGGATCAGCAAAGAATATGCGCCCGCTGGCTTCCGGCATGATGCCTGTCAAGTCAACAATCACCTCGCGGATGCTGTGATGAGCTGCATCACAGAAATGGGCGCAGCGTTCAATCAATGCATCGGTGAGCAACGAGCCGAGTACGTCGATCACCAATTCACCGACCGCATCCGGCAGCAGCGGCACGTTGAAGCCCATCGCCTTGAGTGCATTATGAGCGAGGGTTTTCTCGGATGAATCGCTGAACACTTGATAATAACCGGTAACCATGATGATAGCATTCGGGAAGCAGTGATAAGCCTTTTCAATCAGCAGCTTCATCTTGCGGTAGAAGGCATCCTCAATCTGCTCATCTAAATGACGGTTCGCCAGATTTAAGATGCGTGTGCTGTCCACATCATTGACACCACCGCTGATGAGCACCAGCTTCACCACTTCGTCACGGTCGGCTGTGCCAATCAACTCATCAATCTGTTCAAACACGGTCGGTTCGCCTACAGGTACTTCACCATCAATGCGCGGCAGATTAGACCGATGATCGGGTTCGCCAATCACCGCGCCGGAATGTGCCAGAAAGACACACTCCACTTCTAAACCGCGTCGGGTTAAGCCCTCTATCGTCAGCGTATGAATTTTTTGGGAGTCGTACAATCCCTGCCCCCACAGAATACTGTCTCCGAGTACGACCATTTTGAAACTGGCATCAACTGAGGACATATTGTAAACCTCAAAATTATTCTACTCATGTATCAATCAATACGCGGTGTGGTATAGTTTCACAAAAATAATCAACTGTTCATTATGTCTCATATGTGCGATCAAACAAAGTAATCTCAAGAAGCAATAGTTTCCTTATTATTGGCTGACTGAATGCTGACCGTCTATAGAAGTGAGAAGTTAATTGAGTCCTCATGAAATCCTAAAAGGCGGTAATAGTAACCATGTCATAAAGGAAGACGACACGGTTATACGAGATACTGGAGTCTGGTCTCCTTTCGTTCACGCTCTGCTTAAACAACTAACAGCAGCCGGATTCAAAAAATCACCAGTGTTATTAGAAACGACAGCAAGTAAAGAGAGACTTACTTATTTCAAGGGAGATGTCGGAAACTATCCCCTGAAACCTTATATGCAATCCGACAACATGCTTATCGAAGTGGCACAGGTGCTGCGCAGATTTCACGACATTACCCAGACAATGGTTATTCCGTCAGATGCCACATTTCAACTACCCGTCCATACATCTGGTCAACATGAAGTGATTTGCCACAACGATTTCGCACCCTACAACTGTGTGTTTCAATCCGGGCATCTTGTCGGGATCATTGACTTTGATACTGCCGCACCCGGCAGTCGCGTTTGGGATGTCGCATATGCCGTTTATCGTTTTGTCCCACTTACTAATGATGAACACAGTCTGGATTGCGGTTGGACTCCCATCCCTAATAGAGTGTCGAGACTGAAGCTATTTTGTGAGGCATATGGGCTTGAGTTTGATGATCGGTGTAAGCTGATCGACACTGTTCAAGAACGCCTCAAATCGCTGATTGAATATATGAATAATACGCGCTCAAATCTGGATCATATTCCGATTTACATCAATGATTTGAAATATATTGCGGATCATCAAGCACACTTTACAAATGCGATCACTAAATAAGCTATCGGAGCAAAGGAGTGGTGTAAGTAAGATTATGGCATATCAACGTGGTGGTTTCCAAATTGATGATGCGGCATTGGCTCGCATCTGGGCAAAGCACGGGTTAGGCAGCGTCCGCAGTGTCGAGTGGGCAGGCAAGGGCATCAACAATCCGGCATTCACTCTCAACAACAGGCATGTCATCCGCTTTGATGGCATCATTAATTCCGGTGTATCCCGCTTTCACGGGGAACAGGTGGCCTATAACCTCCTGACAGCAGCCCACATCCCCTGTCCGCAAGTGGTGGTGCTGGATGATAGCAAAACGCTTGCTCCGTATGATTATATGATTATGACGCGGGTGGAAGGTACACCGCTGTTGGACAGTTGGCAGGTGCTTACCCCTGTTCATCAGCAGCAGGTTGCCGAAGAAACAGGGCATTTGCTGGCACTGATGCACAACATCACCCTGCCGAACTTCGGGCGCTTATACGGCACAGAGCGCGTCTTCAACAACTGGAA
>JBBSBS010000093.1:0-18233 GCA_038251045.1 Aggregatilineales bacterium
GAAACCCTCTACAGTCAAATGGTAGCCATGGGTGTGCAACATCTCCATGCCCCTACCAACCGCGGTTTTGACTTGAAAGTCTCAGCTTCTATTCTTGCTCTCGCTTTTTCCAATCTCATTCCCAACTAGCAATTACGGTACGTCTATGACATGCCCCTCATAATCCTGATTGTATGGGCTAAACCGTTCCTGTTTAGTCTTTACGTAAACGGCGTACCCCTTGGAAAGCCGGATCGCCTTGAATATGCTGGAAACGTTCGGCACCGCCATCGGTGTAAAACTCGACACAAAACAAGCCACTAGCATCGGTATAAGCCAATGCCGGACGCATCATCAAGATCTGGCGCATCACGCCGATCAATTCTTTGACTTCACGCCCTGCCCGCAGGATGAACCATTTGCCGGGTTCGTACTCAAATTCGACCGGCATACCATTCCAGACCCCTTCCAGTTTGATGGGTGCGGTGAATTGGGTGCAGGTCATGGATAAGCCCTGAAGCCGGTTCTTCCATAGAGTATGATTCACACGTTCTTCAATAAAGTAGGGGCGTGGTTCAGGTGTGGTGTAAAACCATGTACGCGAGTCAGTGGACATGAAGTGTCTCTCCATGGGTGCGGTTTATTATTATGCGGGTAGTGTACACCAAAACAGCAGAAGATTCGAGGTATGGCTGACCGACAGCCTATAACCAACATTTGATTTGGTGAATCGGCTGTGATTTAAAGCTCAGACGTAATGTTCCTGTCATCTAAAGCGACTATAGTGTGATGGCTATGTTAAACCACTCATTAGCAGTTGATGTTGATATAAAGTGTGGTTTAGCATAAACTATGACTATAGATACTATGTTCGAGAGACAGGGGAATAATTATGGCTGAGGCCATTCAGGATACCTTCAAACGCCCCTTGCGTGACCTGCGTATTTCGGTGACGGATCGTTGTAATTTCCGCTGCGCCTATTGTATGCCGGCTGAAATTTTTGGCGAGCATTATCGCTTTTTACCAAGAGCCGAAATCCTGACCTTTGAGGAAATCACCCGCCTGACACGCATTATCGTCAAGCTCGGTGCGGTCAAACTGCGTATTACCGGCGGCGAACCGCTGGTACGCGAACAATTGGAAACGCTGATCGCCATGCTGCAACCGATTGATGGCGTGGATGACCTGACTATGACCACCAATGGCTTCTTATTACCGCAAAAGGCTCAACTGCTCAAAGATGCCGGACTCAGCCGTGTCACCGTCAGCCTCGACTCGTTGGATGACACTGTGTTCCGCAAGATGAATGGCAACCGTTCCAGTGTGCAAAAGGTGCTGGATGGCATCGAGGCCGCCGAAAAAGCGGGTTTGCAACCCATCAAAATTAACTGTGTGGTGCAGCGCGGCGTGAATGACCACACGATTGTCGATCTGGCACGCTGGGCGAAAGACAAAGGCCACATTGTGCGCTTCATCGAGTACATGGATGTTGGCAACAAGAATGGCTGGCGCATGGATGAAGTCGTTCCAGCGCAGGAAATCGTTGAGCGGATTGATGCGGTGATGCCCCTCAAGCAAACTCGCCGTAATTACCAGAGCGAAGTCGCTTTACGATATAGCTTTCAGGATGGCGGTGGCGAGATCGGCATGATTGCGTCTGTGACCAAACCTTTCTGTGGGGCATGTTCACGGATGCGCCTGTCGCCGGAAGGCAGCATCTACACCTGCCTGTTCGCGACACATGGCACGGATCTGCGCGGGCCGATGCGTGATGGGGCAACTGACGATCAGATCGAGCAAATTATCCGCAACACATGGGGCGAACGCATTGACCGTTACAGCGAAGTGCGCTTTGACCAGACCGATGACGACCGCGCGAAAAAGGTCGAGATGTACCACATCGGCGGGTGAGAGAATCTATTGTAAGCCTCTGTCGTGTTGCATGTTTATTGATTTCACCTGTAGACTCATTGAAGTCAACTTAATCTCCTTACTTTTAAGGATTCACCATGCCTCCCTATATGTGTGCCACCTGCGGCGTTCAATATGCCGCCAGCGACCAACCACCCAACGCCTGTATCATCTGTCAGGATGAGCGCCAATACATCGGCATCGACGGTCAAAAGTGGATCACGCTTGATGAATTACAGGCCAGTCGCAAGAACACCTTTACGCCGCTGATCCCCAATTTAACCAGCATCGTCACCACTCCCAGTTTTGCAATCGGTCAGCGCTGTCATGTGGTGCAGACCCCCGCCGGTAACGTGATGTGGGATTGCATCAGCCTGATTGATGACGCGTCTATCGAGCAGGTTCAAGCATTAGGTGGCCTCACCGCCATCGCCCTGTCGCATCCTCATTATTACAGCACAATTGTCGAGTGGAGTCAGGCATTTGGCGGCATTCCCATTTATATTCACGGTGCAGATCGCGAGTGGGTGACCCGACCCGATCCGGCGGTTAAATTGTGGGAAGGTGAACGGTTATCGGTGGGTGATGGGCTGACTCTCATTCGCTGTGGCGGTCATTTTGAGGGTGCATCGGTCATGCATTGGCGTGATGGGGCGGATAAGCGGGGCGTGTTGCTGTCAGGTGATACCATTTTTGTGACCAGTGACCGCCGTTTTGTGTCCTTCATGTACAGTTACCCCAACCTGATCCCATTGACTGCCCACAAAGTGAAACACATTGTCGAATCGGTTGAGCCGTATCAGTTTGCCCAAATCTATGATGCTTTCGGGCGCATTGTGACCGAAAACGCCAAAGTCGCGGTCATCCGTTCCGCAGCCCGTTATATCCGCGCGGTGGGCGGTTAGCCGCCATAATGCATTCGAATCCCCTATGGAGATTAAGCGCTGAAGGCAAAGCTCAATATGAATTACCGCATATGCATTTCGCATCTGGCAAGCGCAGTATGTAGCTTTCTGTTGTTCATCGTGCTTGCATGTACCCCCGTGACGTCTGCACAAAACGATGTAGATGATATTGTGCTTGACCGTGACTTTTCGACGTACCATGATGCAAGTTGGTCGGCAGATAGCTCACGCTTCTCTTTTATATCGACCACCGGATTGCAACCCGCCGAATCGGATGTACTGAAGGGGGTCAATCTCTCGCTTGATGCGTGGCATCAGTACGACCTCACTACAGATAAATTGGTCAGCCAATCGACTTGGCCTTTGCAGCCTTCCCTTACACAACAACAAATTGAGGCATGGCAGCCCAATAATTTTGTCTACACCTCTCCGGATGGCGTGCTGGGTTTTCTCAATCGTGTTACAGACAGCCAGTTCTTAGTCATCAATCTTCATACCAATCAAGTCGCAGAAACCAATCAAACAGGCTATCTGGGTGATTATGATCCGCAAACATTCGCCACCGGTTGGAACGACACTGGAACGGTCTTGGTTGCACAAAATAGTTCATTAGGTGGAACGGGCATTGTGTTCGTTGTGGGTGTTACAAACCCTGATGACTTCTCCAAAAACACACTGCTTGAATTTGGAGCGACACCGGCGACGACTGGTTTTCTGGTGTTCTCGCAAGAAGGGGATCGGGTTTATGACCTAGCCCCTTCAGGTGAGGCTGTTCTGCTTACGGGTCGCTTTATTTCCGGTCTGCCAAAAGAAGCACCTGTATATGATGCCCCTGCAACCTTACTCATTTGGGATACTGTCCGCGATCAAGTACGTCCGGTCGAACTTGATGACACCCATTACCCGTTTGACATTGCAGCCGCAGCCTTCTCAGCGGGTGACGAAACTAAACTGCTCGTTCTTCACCGTCAACTGGGCTTGATTGAAGTCGATACGGTGTCAGGAGAAATACACGTTATTCGTGCAGCGCTTACACGCGTGAATGCCGCCTATTTTTCCCCGAATTCGCATTGGTTGGCAGTCTTTGAGGAAGCGCGTCTAAAGTTTATTAACCTGTTGGAATTGCCTCTGCCTGCCTAATATGACTCGTGCTTGAATGAAACCGCCTGCAGATTTGACTCTGTTGAGCAGCCGTACTCTAAGAAGGTAGTTGGTCGTAGCGGGTTGTGCCTTCGATTTCCAGCACGAAATCCGCACCAAAGGCCATTGAAGGGGTAATCGCGCCTGTGTAGCTGCCATCCAAGACGCGCTCAACTACACGGACACCTGCGACGGCGGTGAACTGATAACCTTCGAGGGTTTCCAACCATGCTTCGCGCTGTTCGCCTTGGGCATTGCGAACGACCGCGTAAACGGCAGAACGTCCAGTTTCACGGGTTTGCTGGCTTGGCCCCGGCAGCAGGCGGTCAATCTGGCGCGAGGCGAAGTCACGCACAGCTTTGCTTTTCAAGAGGTTTACCAGCAGCGAGCCAAAGATCGGCGAGAGGCGCATTATCATAGGCGGCAGGCTGAGATAGACCTTGATGTTGGGGATGTTGGTCGTCCGATAGCCGACTTCGACATCACCCCACGAAGCCGGCATGACAGTTTTAGTGGCTTGCGGAAAACGGACTTTACGCTGCCCTGAACCCATCGGTAGGGCGATTAACTTACCATTTTGGCGCTCAAGCGTGCCGATCATGGGTAAGAGTTCGACCATTGATTTGGCAGTACCGGCACTTAATCCACCACCTGCACCGCCACCACCGCCAGCAAGCGCATCCACCGCAACTTCGAGATGGGTGGCATCGGGCAGTTGATCGGCTACATATTTGATCAGACAGTCGCTGGGAATAACATCAAAGCCCACACCGGGAATGATAGCAATGCCTTTTTCGCGGGCGACGGAATCATATCCATACGCATTTTGATAAACGGGAACCTCGCCGGTGATGTCGAGGTAATGTGCGCCAGCTTGCAGACAGGCGCGGAGCATGGGATCGCTGGTGTGAACGAATGGGCCAGCGGCATGATAGACCAGCTCGACCGAGCCAACGGCTTTTGCCAGCGCTTCGGCATCATCCAGACCGACGGCGGCATATTCCAAGCCCAAACGTTCGGCTAAGGGTTTGAGTTTGGTAGCAGAACGTCCGGCGAGCAGCGGTTTATGCCCACGTTTGACAGCTTCTTCCGCCACCAGTGTGCCCGTGTAGCCAGTTGCACCGTATATCATCCATTGAGTCATTATGTGTCGCCTCCCAATACCATCGGATGCATTGTAACCACAATCGCATGGCGAGGCTACGTTGTTTTGATACGAGTTGAGATTTAACAACCGGCTTGACAACTAGAACAAAACATCGTATTTTACTTATAGGTTAATTAACTGACAGGTAAAATAAGGTAATCATAATCATGAGGAGTGAGGAAGACAGACTGAGCCAGACTTTTGCAGCATTGGCAAACTCGACGCGACGGGCCATTTTAGCGCGTTTAGCGGAGGGGGAGGCAACCGTCAACGAACTCGCAGCGCCGTTTAATTTGAGCTTGCCAGCCATTTCTAAACACATCAAAGTGTTGGAACTTGCGGGGCTCGTCATACAAGGGCAAAAAGCGCAATATCGTCCCTGCACTATCGACGTAACGCCGGTAAAAGAAATTTCCAATTGGACAGAGCAGTACCGCCCTATCTGGGAGGCACGCTTTGCACGCATGGACGACTATATCCACCAAATGAAAAACAAGGAGCAAGACAATGAGTGAGAGCACGATTTCTAACGATGCCGTTGTGATCGAACGTATTTTTGATGCACCCATAGATGTTATCTGGCGCATGTGGACAGAGGCTGAACATTTCAAAAACTGGTACGGGCCCCAAGGCTTCAGCCTGCCGGTTGCCGAAATGGATGTGCGGGTGGGTGGCAAGCGCCTGTTTTGCATGGAAACCGAAACCCCTACTGGCAGCATGAAGATGTGGCTGACAGGTGAATACACAGAAATCGTCCCGAAAGAGCGTCTCGTTTACACCGAAAGCATGGCAGATGAACATGGCAATGTAGTGCTTAACGACATGATGCCCCAACCGAGCGAAATTGCTGTGGTGTTGGAAGCCGTTGGGGAGCGTACTAAAATGGTGATGACGCACTCCAGCTTACCAGCTAACTCCGAAGGTGCGAGTGAGGGATGGGAACAAGCTACCAACAAGATGGCAGCGTACGTTGCAACGATCCTCAACACGAAATAACTTCATCACAGGGCAATCATGTGCAAGTTGGCATGATTGCCCTGAACAATCCACTGCACACAATGAAGCAGAAAAGCAAAATTCTTTCAAACCCAAAATGGGCGCATATGAATCTGCCATGTGTTTCATGCGAACATTGGTGATGCTATAATCAAGCCAAGTGGAAAGGATTTCATATGACGGATTTGATACTGCATATGACTGCCGAGCAGCATCAACGGCTTGAGGCGATCGCTCATGAGCGTGGTTATGATGCTCCCGATGCTTATTTATTGGCGTTAGCCGAGCTAGATGCCCAAGGTGAGCTTGTTCTGCGCGATAGTGATGATGGCTTAACCCAAGAACAACTTGAGGCCAACTTCCGTCAAGGATTACATGAAATCGTGAGTGGAAAAACGTATCCTGTCGACAAACTTTGGGATATGGTTGATGCCAAGTAATCCGGTAAAAATCACGTTTGGTCAGCAGTTTGTAAAAGACCTGAAACATCTCAGAAAAAAGTATCCAACTATTCGCAGCGATGTGGACAGTATTATTGCGCGGTTGCAAAACGGGGAAACACCCGATGACCATGTTCAAGGTACAGGATACACGCTCTATAAAGCACGTTTGAAAAGTAGTGATCTGGCTAAAGGCAAAAGTGGCGGCTATCGAATAATCTATTTCATTCAAACGCAGGCTGAAATCGGGCTAATCACCATTTATGTCAAATCTGAGTATACGGATTTGGGAAAAGAACTTCTCAAACAGTTGGTTGAAGAATATCTGAAATCGAAATAAGATCGGCATTTGACGCATTTCGCAAGCAGCATTATGATTAGCGGCAGTTGCGAAGGCGACTCCCAATGAAGCTTGGGTTATACCGGTGCGGTTGATAGCTTCTACCCTTCATCTTTGCGTTGGGTAGGGGCTTTTTTGTTGTAAAGGGTCATTTCATGTGGTCTCGGATAAACTTTGGTGAGCAGCGCGCGGTCGGGCGGGTGCTGGTGAAGTGGATTGTGCTGGGAAGCATGGTGGGAATACTTTCGGGCACAGCATCAGCAATCTTTCTGGTGACGCTCAACTGGGCGACGGCGGTGCGGGTGGCGAACCCTACCCTACTCTTTTTGCTGCCGCTGGCGGGGTTCGTCATCGGCTGGTGTTACTACCGCATCGGTGGGACAGCGGTACGCGGGAACAATCTGGTCATCGAGCAAGTGCATTTGAATAAAGATCCGATTCCGCTGCGGATGGCCCCGATGGTGCTGTTGGGAACGGTACTGACGCATCTATTTGGCGGTTCGGCAGGACGAGAAGGTACAGCCATCCAGATGGGCAGCAGTTTGGCAGACTGGCTGCGGCGTGTGCTGCGGTTGGAAGGCGAAGACCGGCGCTGGTTGGTGATCGCGGGGATCAGCGGCGGGTTTGGTTCGGTGTTCGGGACACCGATTGCGGGATTTGTGTTTGCGCTGGAAACACCATCTATGGGGCGCATCCGCTACGAGGGGATTGTGCCGTGCCTGACGGCGGCGCTGGTGGGTGATCTAGTGACGCGAGCGTGGGGTGTCAGCCATTCGCATTATCCAGCGCTGGCAGAAATTGGCATTAACCCGCTGCTGCTGCTGGCGGTGGTTCTGGCAGGTATCGGATTCGGTTGGGTGGCGCTGCTGTTCGTTGAATTGATGGAATGGATTAAACGCACTAGCCGCAAGATGATTGCATATCCACCGCTGCGGACGGTAGCGGGCGGCCTGATTGTCATTGCTATGACGTTGGTGCTGGGCAAGCAGGAGTATTTAGGGTTGAGCCTGCCGCTGATCCAGAACACGATGAACGGCGTGGGGGTTGAACCGCTGGCCTTTTTGTTGAAGGTGATCTTCACGGCGGTGACATTGGGCACCGGTTTTGTGGGCGGTGAGGTCACGCCGTTGTTTGTGATGGGGGCGACAGCGGGTTACAGCTTTGGGCTGGTGTTGGGGGTTGATCCGGCATTCATGGCAGCGTTGGGATTTGTGGCGGTTTTTGCAGGGGCAACCAACACGCCTTTGGCCTGCACGATTATGGCAGTGGAGTTGTTTGGCGGCGGAAGTATTTTATACGTGGGACTGGCGTGTTTCGTAGCCTATCTGGCTTCAGGACATCGTGGGATTTATGGCACCCAACAGATTAACACGCCTAAAACGGTGGCTGATGTGCTGCCGGATGAAAGTATGGAGTCGCTGGCAAAACGGCGGGCAGGCAGTTAGGTTGATGAGGGCAATAAAGACCAATTTCCCATAAGCATTTGTGACAAGATGCGGTATGGTCTATGCATAGTCCTTGGACTATGGTTCAGTGTTTATCAACGAGTACAAAGAAAACTCTATGTCACAAACGACAATAAAATCTCTCTACAAATTCTATATTCTGCTGATCGCACTGGCGATGACGCTGGTGATAATGCCGGCATCCGCGCAGGACGCACCGCCACCGCCAGTGGTGCGCTTAGAAGTGAATCCGCAGACCGCTACCGTGGGCAGCAGCATTACAGTAGCGGTACGGCTGGAAAATGTAACCGAGTTGTACGGATTACAGGTTGTGTGCCAAGTTGATCCGACTGTGCTGGTGGGTACGACGCGGGCAGAAGGCGATGCATTTAACAGTACGAATAGTTTTTATGTCGATCAAGGTATGAAAGCGGATGGGAAATGGTTAATCGCGGCGACACGGTTGCAACCGAATCCAGCGTTTGTGGGGAATGGTACGGCCTTTAGCTTCCAGTACACGCTGCAAAGTGCGGGGAACGCGGCCTTTAATTGTACTGCGCTGGGCGCAGACAGCCACAGCCAACCACTGCCTTTGACGCTGGTTAACGCGACTCCGGTGGTGATGCTGGCGGTAGAACCAACGGCAGAGGCCGCTACCGAAGTGCTACCCACTGTGGAAGTCATCCCAACGCTTGAGCCGACTGTGGCAGAAGAACCAACCAGCGAAATTTTGCCAACGGTTGAGGAAGCCGTGACTGAGATTGAACCAACTGTCGAAGCGACACTCGAACCGACGGTGGTGGCACTTGCGCCGGGTAGTATTCAAGGGATAATCGTCAACCAGTTCGCACCGGACAATGCCGATGTGCAGGTACAGTTGACGCTGGATGGCAGTCTGGTACAACAAAGCGCGACCGGAGCAGACGGGTTATTCGTGTTTGCAGATGTACCACCGGGAATTTATGTGCTATTGGTGAGCGCGCCGGAGCATCTGGCACTGGTTTACAATGTCAGCGTTACAGGTGATGGGGCGGCGATTGATCTGGGTTCGCAAACATTTGTAACAGGGGATACTGATGGCAGCCAAGCCATTGATCTGGCGGACGCGGTACTGATTAGCGCCAACTTCGATCTGGCGGTACCGCCCGCGCCAGAAGCCGCCGATTTGAACCATGACGGGTTGGTCAACATTAGCGATCTGGTGTTGATCGGGGTGAACTTCGGGCTGGCAGGGCCAATCATAGCGCAGTAGTTTATAGGTGTGAATGTTAAGAGCGTTGGAAGCTATCCAGCGCTCTTTTTGTGCCGGGTGACGGTTATTTATAGGCGTAATATGTCGGGAAAAATAGTAATTTCTCGCTTATTTCTAATTTTATGTCGTTGCTGTGAATTGGTACACAAGCATGGGATGAAGTCCAACGATGAATGCGTTAATATGATGGGTGCATTCTACAAACGTTATAAATAGGGAAATACTATGCGTTCCGATCTTGACCAGTTGATGACTGACCGTGATTTACAGGCAATCATAGTGGCGGGGGGCGAGTTCCAAAATACTTACCGCGCCTATCTTTCTAATGGGGTGGATACGCATGGCGGGATAACTGTCAAGAAACGCGGAAGCCTGCCAGTGTTGATTGTCAGCGTGATGGAGATCGAAGAAGCCTCCAAGAGCGGCTTAGAGGTGTTGACCTACGATGATTTGAAGTGGGATGAGATTGTCACCAAAGCTGAGGGCGACCACAGCAAGATGCAAATTGGTTTGTGGGGCAACATTTTTGAAAAGTTTGAAATCCCGCTGGGCAAAATCGGCATTTATGGGACGGGGGAAATCGGCGCATGGATCGAACGCTCACGATTGTTGGAGGGTGCATTCCCGAATTATCAACTGGTGGGTGAGATCGGCAAAACGCTGTTCGACGAAGCCTTCCTGACAAAAGACGCAGATGAAATCGAGATCATCCGCGAGGTGGCAGTTAAAACCAGTGATGTGCTTCAGGCGGCATGGGATTATATCGGCAGTCATCGGGCAGAAGGTGATACGGTCGTCAAGGCAGATGGAACGGCATTGACGATTGGCGATGTCAAACGGTTTGTGCGGCGCGAACTGCTCGACCGCGATCTGGAAGACACCGATATGATTTTCGCGCAGGGGCGGGATGGCGGATTCCCGCACAGCCGGGGTGAGGCGACGATGGCGCTCAAGCTCGGTCAGCCGATTGTGTTCGACCTGTTCCCACGACAGTTGGGCGGCGGTTATTATCATGATTGTACGCGGACGTGGTGCATCGGTTATGCGCCGGATGAAGTACGCGATATTTACAATCAGGTGATGCATGCCTTTCAGATTTCACTGGATACATATGCCGAACCGGGGCAACCCTGCCATACGCTGCAAGACGCGGTGCTGGATTACTTCGAAGGTCAGGGACATCCCACGCGCCGCAGCCAACCGGGCAGCAGCATCGGCTACCCGCACAGTCTGGGACACGGCGTAGGCTTGAATATCCACGAAAGTCCGTCACTCAGCCACCGCGAGACAAAGGACATCTTCCAGAAGGGGAACTTCATCACGATTGAGCCGGGGTTGTATTACCCTGACAAAGGAATCGGGATGCGGATTGAAGACTCGTTCATCATTGACGACGCGGGTGCGCTGGTTTCGATCACCGATTTCCACAAGGAATTGGTGCTGCCATTAAAGGGATAAACCCAAACAGCTCGATATGATACCTATGTTTGATAAAACCTCAGTCAGTGCAGAGAAGTTATCACCGATTTACCAGCAAGTGTACGACTATTTGCGGGCGGCGATACTAGCAGGCAGGTTGGAAAAAGGCACGAAAATTCCGTCATCACGCGGGTTGGCGGCAGAACTGGGGATATCGCGGAATACGATCTTAAATGCTTATGACCAATTGATGGCTGAAGGTTATATCGAAAGTGTGGAGGGCAAAGGCACATTCGTCACACAGGTGCTGCCGGAGCAGCATCTCTCCACACCGCGACGAGCAGCCATTCGAGGTAAGCAGGCTGAACCTCCGGCAGCGCGTATTTCACAACGGGCGAAAGCAGTGCTGGCGACACCGGTGCTGCCATTCGACCAGAATAGTTATGCCTTCCGTACCGGAATGCCAGCGCTCAAGGAATTCCCGTATGACATTTGGGCGCGGTTCATCACGCGGGAAGCACACCGGCTGCATCCCGCCAGCTTGAGGGCACAGGACACGAGGGGTTATCGCCCGCTGCGAGAAGCGATTGCCAACCACGTTACGGTAGCGCGTCAGGTTCATTGCTCGGCGGATCAAGTGCTGGTGGTATCGGGCGCACAGGGGGCGCTTGATCTGGCGGCAAGGGTACTGCTCGACCCCGGCGATAAGGTGTGGATGGAAGACCCCGGTTATCCGGGCGCACGGGGAACGCTGGTCGCCTCCGGTGCAAGCATCGTTCCGATTCCGGTTGATGACGAGGGCATGAGGGTAGAAGACGGCATCAAGCAATCGCCGGATGCGCGATTGGTATATCTGACACCTTCACACCAGTTTCCGCTGGGTAGTTCGCTCGGTTTGCACCGGCGGCTGATGTTGTTGGAGTGGGCTAAACGGATGGGCAGTTACATCCTCGAAGATGATTACGACAGCGAGTACCGCTTTACCGGACGACCACTGGCTTCGTTACAGGGGTTGGATGAAAATGACCGGACGATTTACATCGGCACATTTAGCAAAGTGTTATTTCCGGCGCTGCGGCTGGGTTATCTGATTGTGCCGGAAGTGCTGATTGACGCGTTTTGTGCGGTGCGCCGTTATATTGATGGGCACACCTCCGGTTTGGAACAGCGAGCGCTCGCCGAGTTTATGTCCGGTGGTCATTTCACGCGGCACATCCGGCGGATGCGGGTATTGTATGCCGAACGGCGGCAGGCGCTGCTCAATCGGGCGCATGACCTGCCGTTGGAAATCGTCGCACCGGAAACAGGGATGCATCTGATTGGCTGGCTGCCGGAAGGCATCCACGATGTTGCTGCCTCACAACATGCTGCCGCCCACGGTGTCAATGTGCTGGCGATTTCAACGCTGGCTATAGCTGCGGGTGTGCGCAGTGGGTTGGTGTTGGGTTATGCGGCAGTTGACGAGCAGGAAATTGCGCAGGGCGTACAGCATTTATCCGCCGCCCTGCGCGAGTTTGACGTTTATTAGCGACAGCATCCGTACACCACTACGCACTACGAAACGGGCTGACCATAACGCTGCTTCAGATAATCCGCCCATGTGATTTTACCGTAGGGGTTGGATGGGACAGTGTTGTATCCGTGACGAAATGCATCGCCGATGATCGGTTCTTCGGGTAAGTAGACCACAGGACGCTTGATGCCCTGCGATTCTTGCCACCTGCGGATGATGGTATCGAGTGTCAGAACCTGTGGGCCGCCCAAATCCGGCAGTCGTCCGGCAGGCGCGGCTGTGATATGCGGCAGCAGCGCTTCAGCCGCTTCCCTCGTATCTAGCAGTTGATATTGGGCTTCGGGAGGTCGTGAGAGTACAGACGCGGTATCTGATGTTCGCAGAGGAGTCAGAAAGCCATCGAGCAGGCTGTGAAATTGGGTGGCACGCCAGATGGAATAGGGTACGCCAGACTCGATGACCATCTGTTCGGCAGCTACTTTGGCCTGATAGTACGGGGTAGGGATGCGGTCGATGCCGACAATCGAAATGTGCAGGACATGGCTTACACCCGCTTTTCGAGCGGCTGCCAACAAGCGCCGTGTGCCGTCTACATCAACTGCCTGTGGACGTGCTGGCAAGGACATGGCGTTGACGATAATGTCCACGCCGGTTACGGCTTGTGCTAACCCTGTGTCATTTTCGACATCGGCCTGCGCCCATTCCAGCGGATTGTCAGCGGTTGGCGAAGGGGCAGCAGCGCGGCTCATCACCCGTACGATATGGTTGGTTGTTTGCAAGCAGCTGACAATTTCGCGACCTAAGCCGCCTGCGCCACCTGTTACTAATATGCGTGGCATGTGATTCTCCTTATCGCCTCAAGTTGCGATTTGATTTGCAATTGTGATTAGGTCAATGCAGCAGCACTCAATGCGGGTTGGTATTCACCGGGTACATCACGGAACGGGATTGCCAACCGATTCCAGCTATTAATCATGATGATGGCGGCGGTCAAATCAGCCACTTCTTTTTCTGTGAAGTGCTGGCGAACCGCCTCATACATGGCATCCGATACAGGATTGGCGGCAATCAAGGTCAGCTTTTCCGTCCATTCGAGGGCGGCACGTTCACGGTCGGAATAGAATGGGGTTTCGCGCCAAGCACTGAGGGCATAAATACGCTGCTCGGTTTCACCTTTGGCACGGGCATCTTTGGTGTGCATGTCGATGCAGTAGGCACAGCCGTTGATTTGCGAGGCGCGGATTCTGACCAATTCCAGCAGCGCCGTCTCTACAGCACATTGATCGACATAATGTTGCAGACGGTTCAAGGCTTGGGTGATGCCGGGGGCAACGCTTGAATAATCCATACGGGCTTTCATGGTGTTTCCTTTAGCTCAATTGATAGGCTTATGATCTCAATTTACGCCTATCGGTGGTTGTTGAAAAGCACCAGTTTTGAGCACATGTGTGGTACCACTATGACTGTAAGTAGAGCCAGCTATATCGTGGGGTTACTTCTGAGCCAGCAGCCAATCGATGGCTTTTTGGCGGTTACGATAAAAGAAACGGAAATCGACTTTTTCCAGCTTCACAATGCGCACCATATCATTGGCTACATTGAGGAAAAGCTTAGACTGCGTGTCTAATAAGAGGGCGGCACGGGTATTATCGTCATTTTGAGGATTGCGCTGCCGCCATGCGTGAAGTTGTTGAGCCGCATAAACAATGGCGGGTATGGACTGGCGAATATCTAGCAGCAGTAATTCCTTGACATTGTTTCGCGGAGGATCGACCAGCATAATGGTATCAAGGTGAGTTATCCATTCATCCACAGCCAGTGATGTCTTGTCCAGAAAAATAAATTCGCGGATGCCCGACTCGTGTTTTTGATAAACACAATGCTTACCGGCTGGATTCATTCTACCCTCATTGCAGGGAGTATAGTTACCCCCATAATGTAAGATTTTAGGGTTTGCTGCCGCCCGATCAAAGGTGCAGCATTACTGTTCATGATGTGTGCTTGCCACTATACTATAAATTAAGGATTCGGTGTATTTTTAAAGGCATTTTTATGCGGCGCTATTGTATCGGGATAATGGTCTTGTTGCTATGCGGTTATGTACTCAAAACGGCGATTTTGGTCACTGCGGCGGAAAATACTGCTTATGCACTCCAGCCGATTGCCGACGGATTTTCGTTCCCAACGGCTATCGTCCAACCGCCACAAGATTCCGGACGTTTGCTAATTGCTGATCTAACCGGCAAAGTGTCGCTGTTGAAAGACGGTCAAATTCAGGCAGTGCCTTTCCTTGATTTGAGCAGCACCGTTGCAAGCGGTGTTTTTGGTGTGGGGCTGCACAACATCGTGTTTCATCCGGATTATGCCCGTAATGGTTATGTCTATGTGGTTTATACGCAGCCTGACCGTGATGAGATTCTGGTACGCTATCATGTTGCGCCGGATAATCCGGATGAGGCTGATCCGACCAGCGCCACCCCGATTATGAAGATCCAACATTTGACGCAGTTTCATTACGGTGGTCAGCTGGCCTTTGGGTCGGATGGCTATCTCTATTGGAGTATGGGAGATGGTGCGTACAAGAAAAGTCCGGCGCAAAATTGGAAAACGTATTTAGGTGGAATCTTGCGGTTGGATGTAAATGGTGGCGAGGCTTATCGTATCCCTGATGATAATGCCGGCAGCTTGCCTCTCCATCCCGATGCGAAGCCGGAATTGTGGGCGAAGGGGCTGCGTAACCCGTGGCGATTCAGTTTTGACCGTCTGACCGGTGATTTATACATCGCGGATGTAGGCGAGCAAAGTGTTGAGGAGATCAATTACCTGACCGCCAACAGTACAGCGGGTACAAATTTTGGCTGGAGCTTGTTTGAGGGGAATTCCCCTTACAAGGCAACGGATAAGACAGGGCTGACTTTCCCGGTTGTCACCTACGGGCACGACAATGGTAACTGCTCGATTACAGGCGGGTATGTGTATCGCGGGGTGATGCTGCCAGCGTTGGTCGGGCGTTATGTGTTTGCCGATTATTGCAGCGGTTGGTTATGGTCAACGTATCAAAAGTCGGAGAATAACTGGTACACGGCGGAACTGCTGGCGACCAAACAGCATATCACCACATTTGGCGAGGATAACAGTGGTGAGCTTTATGTGGGGGCGGTAGGGAAAGTGTTTAAGCTAGTTGGTAGTTGAAGAGGGTTACGGTTCGAGCAGCCATGAAATTGCCTGATCATAGACATCTGGAAAGAGTTCAACTTTTATCATGTTCATGCCGAAAACATTGACACCGTCTTTGATCAGTTCGGCATAACGTTGTTTCAACGCGCCAGTAGGCTTCATGAGCAGTGCGGTCTTGATGGGCGTGGTGTCTAACTGGGGGTACTGGTTGCGCCAGCGCCGCGCCTGTTCTAAAGCATACAAAAACGGGGGTAAGCCTGACCAGCGAATATCGAGCAGCATTCGTGCTACATTGTCAGCAGGTGCAGGATAATTTTGCATCAGAAATTCCTGCCACGCGATCCATTCGTCTACGGCATTATGGTTTGCAACGAGAAACTTAAACTCCCAGATTCCGTTGTTGAGATCTGTAAAAGTACAAAAGCTCCCTGCAGGGCGATAGGTACTCATAATTTTTTTTGACCATAAATCTTTTTAAGTGATTATACTCAGGTCTGTAACCGTTGGTACCCTTTGGGCAAATTGCTACGCGAGTCTAGCATTGATCTATTAGCATTTGCTAAAGGTTTTGGTCTGGCATTGTGCTATAATACATTTGTGAATGAACTCACAATACCCAATTGAGAAAGAAGTTAAAGTTTACTTATGGCTGAACCACTGGGAACACAAGCAAACCCACTTCGGGTTGCCATTATCGGTTCCGGGCCATCCGGATTTTACGCCGCAGGTCATCTGCAATCACAGGATGATCTGACTATAGAAATTGATATGTTTGACCGCCTGCCAACGCCTTATGGGTTGGTACGCGGGGGTGTCGCGCCGGATCATCAGAAGATCAAAAGTGTCACCAAACTGTATGACCGCATTGCCGCCAATCCCAATTTTCGGTTTTACGGACATGTCGAATTTGGCAAGGATATCACACACGCTGATCTTGTCGATTACTACCATGCCATCATATATGCTGTCGGTGCGCAAACCGACCGGCGGATGGACATCCCCGGTGAAGATCTTCCCGGCAGCCATGCAGCAACCGAGTTTGTAGCATGGTACAACGCCCATCCTGACTTTGCCAACCTATCGTTTGATCTGACACAAGAGAATGTAGCGGTCATCGGCCTTGGCAATGTGGCGATGGATGTCATTCGTATTCTGGCGCGTACGCCGGGTGAGCTGTCGGAAACAGATATTGCTGATTACGCGCTTGACCAACTCAAGCACAGTAGTGTCAAGAATATTTATGTGCTGGGGCGGCGCGGCCCGGCACAGGCGGCTTTCACCAACCCCGAAATTAAGGAATTGGGCGAGTTGGACGATGCCAGTGTGATTGTGGCACAGGAGGAAGTAACCCTTGATCCTGTCAGCCGCCAATTTATTGACTCCGGCGAAGATAGGGTTGCCAGCAAGAATGTCGAAATTCTAAAAGGATTCGCGGCACAGGGGGATACAGGCAAACCGCGCAAAATTATCATGCGCTTCTGCGTATCACCGGTGGAGATTATCGGCACGGACAAGGTTGATGCGATTAAAGTTGTCAAGAATGACCTCGTGCCGAACGAGAAAGGCGACCTGAAGCCAAAAGCGACCGACCAATTTGAAACTATTCCGGTGGGACTGGTATTCCGCTCGGTGGGGTATCACGGCGTACCGCTGCCCGATGTGCCGTTCGATGAACGCAGCGGCACGATCCCCAACACATTGGGGCGGGTGCTGACCGTTCCCAAAATCGGGGAGCAGGTGATCGGTGATTACGCTGTTGGTTGGATCAAGCGCGGTCCCAGCGGCATCATTGGCACGAACAAGCCCGACTCAGTCGAAACCGTCAACAGTTTGTTGGAAGATGCCCGTGCGGGCAAGGTGCTTGCGCCTGCTACGCCAGATCGTGCCAAACTGGAAAGCCTGCTCAAAGCGCGTAATGTGCAGTATGTTACGTTTGAGGATTGGCATTTTCTGGATACGGTCGAGCAAGAACGCGGCGAGTTCCGCAATGCTCCGCGTCTGAAGTTCAGTAAGGTTGATGAGATGCTGAAGGCCATCAAGGAACGCAAGACGGCTACGGCGACTATGCAAGCCGTACAAGCGGCAACACCGCCACCGCTGCCAGCCGACTAAATCAAGTCATATCCTGCTATCATGACGATGCCCGGCACTTGCCCGGGCATTTTGTTAGATGGTGGTTATGAAGTCGTTAAACTTTGTCGAAGCCCGACATCCCTTAATCTCCCCGTAATATGCTCATGAAAATGCTGTTTTCAACCATCATGTGGAGTTTTGGATGCCTGATTTCGCGCTGTATTACATTCCGCCCACCGAGCATCCGTTGTATAGGGTGGGGTCTGAATTACTGGGTTATGACCTGCGGGCAGAGACGGTACTTGCCGAGGAAAATGCTGCCCGCGCTAACGTTTCGGGATTTGCCCAAAGTTGGGTGCGTGACTCGCAGCAGTACGGGTTCCATATGACGATTGGACACGCCATTCATGGTCAGGCAGATCAAATTGGTGCCATCGAAGCGGAAGCCGAGTCGATTCTGAATTTGTTCGACGCGGGCAATTCGTGGGAGTTGAC
>JBBSBS010000094.1:0-18227 GCA_038251045.1 Aggregatilineales bacterium
GGTTGAGTCCCCGTTTGCAAAATGTCGATTAACGTTTCGACAGCTAACCTACCAATTTCATGTACGGATTGGCGGACGGTGGTTAGGGGTGGCACTGCGTTCTCGGAAATGGGCAGGCCGTCAAAGGAAGCAATCGCAATATCATCAGGCACATTTAAGCCTGCTTCATGAATGGCGCGTAATGCCCCGACAGCCATCATATCCGAGGTCGCGAAGATGGCATCCGGCTGCATTGGCAACAACTGCGTCATCGCCACGTAACCACTAGGTTCGGTAAAATCACCATCGGCAATGAGTTCGGGAAGTATGGGCAGCCCACAGTCGTTAAGGGCTTGCATATATCCGGCTGTCCGGTCTTCGGCGGCTGTGTTTAAGACGGTGCTAATAAGACCGATGCGCTTGTATCCCTGTTGCAGCAGATGATTGACGGCGTTGTACGCACCCTGACGATTTTCGGCATCCACAAAGCTGATTTGGTCACTATAGCGCTCAGGCCGCCCGATGAGGACAAAGGGTGTGTCGTTTGCAAGAAGCTGGTTGGTCAGGCTGGTTTCACGGCGGTCAGCGGTAATGATTAATCCATCAATGGTGCTTGAACCCAGAATACGCCGGAAATGCTGCTGTTCTTCTTCTTCAGAGTTAAACAGGAAAAGCGCCAAAGTAAATTCGTTGCTATTACAGGCCTGAGAGATGCCGGGGATTAACGCCGAAAGATATACGTCGGCAAAAATGAACTGCACGACGCTCGGAATAAATAAGCCGATGATGTGAGACTGGCTGGAAGCCAATGAGCGGGCAACAGCATTCGGTTGAAAGCCGGTTTGCTGAATGACACGTTCCACACGTTCTCTTACTTCGGGCCGGATGTGAGGATACCCATTGATGACCCTTGAAACGGTGGCTCTCGAAACATCCGCTAATTTTCCAATATCTTCTAAAGTTAATTTAGGCATAATAATCTCTATTGAGAGCGCTCTCAATAGAGATTAAACTACCACGATTGATTTGTCAAGCAACTGGCAGATGGGGAAGGCGCGGGTGTACAGAGGCAGGGGCAATGCCATCTCGAATCCATGACACGTCAGGCAAATGCCCGATAGAATTACTTCTGCCCGGCTAAATAAGCGTTGGTTTCGGCAAGACCGGCATGAGAACCGATCTCGTAGAAGCGGGTGAACACTTCGAAACCTGCCATCTGCTGCTGATTGACCAGTTGATGATAAACCTCGGCTAAATCGAAGCGCTGGGCTGCTGGCATGGCAGTGAAAACGTCGCGTCGCAGGAGCGAGAGGCCATAATCAATGTGGTGCATATCGGAAGTGCGGTTGTGCTTGTCGTAACGGACGATTACGCCATCGGTAAAAATGATATTGCTTTGATCCCAGAGGTCGTCATTGCGGTAAACGGTCATGACCCCTGAGCATTTGCTGTGGAGAAAGGATTGGTACAGTAAGGCGTAATCAACGGTGAGGTAGGAATCACCGTACAGAATATAAAACGCCTCGTCGAGCAGCGGGAGCGCCTGCTGGATTGCGCCACCTGTGCCACGCAGTACCGAACCATCAAAGGAATATTGAATGTCGAGGTCATAGGCTTGACCGTCACCCAATAGTTCGACAATCTGATCGCCCAAGTTGCCGACGCACATGACCACGCGGGTAATCCCCTGCTGACGCAGCGCTGCAAGCTGATGCAGGATGAAGGGTTTACCGGCGACTTCCACCAGCGATTTGGGGATCGTTTGGGTCACCGGATACAGGCGCGTGGCGAGGCCGCCCGCCAAAATGGCAACAGGGGGAAGGCTCATTGGATGACTGCCCTTGTCCCTTCAAAGTCAAAGCGGAAGCGCACTTCTTCCATGCCTGATTCGGTTAAGACATGGCGCAGCGCTACTTTGTCTTCGGCGTAGAACATCAGGAAGCCACCGCCGCCTGCCCCGATGAGCTTGCCACCGAGCGCACCGTTTCTGCGGGCGAGGTTGTACCACTCGTCAATTTGCGGGTTGCTCATGCCACCGGAACGCTGTTTCTTGTGTTCCCAGTGGACGTTCATCAATTCGGCAAAGGTGTGCAGATCACCACTTTCGAGCGCCACTTTGCTTTTCTCGCCCAATTCTTTGACGAAGTGCAGATTGTCAATCATGGTCTGGTTATGCTGCTTGCTCTTGTCATCCTGTTCTTTGAGGATGGTTGATGCCGAACGCGAGTAGCCAGTAAAGAACAGAAGCAGATTATCTTCGAGGTTATATTGAGTCTCGGTGTTAATTTTTAGCGGCGTGGCTTCGACCTGATCACCGGGCAAAAAGCGGAAACAGGTTAAGCCGCCGAAGGCCGCAATATATTGATCCTGCTTGCCGATTGGCTCACCGAGGCGGTTAATTTCAATGTCGCAGGCTTGCTCCGCCAGTTCGCGGGGATGGATAATGTTCTTGTTGTGGATGTGCAGTGCTTTAAGGAGGGCGGTGGTAAAACTGCCAGATGATCCTAAGCCAGTGCCTGCGGGAATATCCGCCATGCTGGTGATTTCCAGATAACTCGGTGGTACGCCTGCCACTTTCATGGCCTCGCGGATGATGGGGTGTTGAAGCTCATCAATGGTGGCGACGCGTTCCATTTTTGAATACTTGACGATCAAATCAGACACAAAGGTTTCGTGAATGGTGATGTAGACATATTTATCAATGGCGGCAGAGATGATGAAGCCGGTATGCTCGCGGTAATACGAGGGCAAATCCGTACCGCCACCGCCCAATGAAATGCGTAAGGGGCTGCGTGTGATAATCATGAGAAGTCTAGTGAACTCCGTGCGTAGATGGTTTCAACGATGCGTAAGGCAGCTAACGCATCCTGTAAGTTTGCGGACGGGCGACGATTGAGGCGAATGTCTTCTAAGAATTCTTCAAATTCCAATTCCCAAGAACGTTCGCCACGGGGATATTCGTAGATGGTGGTCTCCGGCGGCCCCATTTCCGGCAGCATTTGATAATGTGCCAGTCGTTCAAGACCATAGCTGCCGCCCAAGCCTTCGACGTGCAGTTTGGCCGTTTGCCCATAAATTTCAAATGAAAATAGATTTTTCCACTCGGTGCAGCTCACATGCAGTTGGGCAGCGCGCTGTTCTGAAGTGCGGAGCAGCATAAAGCCATTGTCTTCAACCGGCATATCCCAGAAATACGTGTGAGCGAAACCTTCTACCGATGGGAAATCTCCCATAAACCAGCGGGCTAAATCGATGAGGTGGACACCCTGATCGAGCAATTCACCGCCGCCAGCGATTTTGGGATCGGCGCGCCATTCGCGATCATAACCCACGCGCCCACCGTGACCGTACCGCCCACGAATGAACATAAGCGGCCCTACAACGCCACTGTTGATAATCTCGCGGCATTTGAGCAGCGCCGGATGATAACGGTGATTAAAGCCAACGCGCACCTGTACGCCTGCTGTGTCGACCGCTTCAATCACAGGTTCTAATTCGCGGACATTACGGGCAGCGGGTTTCTCGACCAATACATGCTTACCGGCTTGTGCTGCGCGTAATGTGATGGGCGCAAGCAAATCGTTGGTGGTCGCAACCACCACAATTTCGACATCGGGATGATTAACCAGTTCTTGCCAGTCCGAATACGGCGTAATTCCAGCGGCGGTACGGCTGAGTGCGTTTGCCCGCTCTATCACTTTATCCGCTACGGCGACCAGTTTTGCACCGGCTAGTGCCTTTGCGCGTTTTTGCCCGATCAAGCCGCAGCCGACAATTCCTACGTTCATCGGTCGCCCCAATCTTGACCGCGATCTTTGGGAACGATACGGCGCAGGGTGTAAATATCACTTTGAAGTTGTTGTTGGAAATCCTGTAGGTTTTCCCACGGATCCCAGACCGCGCTAATCAGCTTGCCGGTGATGCCGTCACTGGCAGCCGATGCCAGATAGACGCATAAATCCGCACCACGATTCAGCGGCGATCCACCCCGTTCTTTTTGGGTTACAGCCCGTTTATAGAAATTTTCGCCCACCACTTCCGGCCCTGCTTCTAAGACTTCATCCAGCAATCGCGTATTGAGTGCGCCGGGTGCAACCGCATTGACATCAATATGAAAGGCGCGCGCTTCTTCGGCAATGGTTTCGCTAAAGCGAACTACAGCCGCTTTTGAGGCGGCGTAAGCACTAAAACGCGGCAGTGGATTGGTCGCGCCACCACCTGAAATGTTGATGATTTTGCCGTAGCTTGCACTTTTGAAATGTGGCAAAACGGCGCGTGTAGGCAGTACTGTACCGTATAAGTTGATCTCAAGGGCTTGCTGCCATTCATCCCAATCAACTGATTCGCTTTCCCCTTTTGGGCCGTAGACACCGGCGTTATTCACCAGAATGTCGAGTTTCCCAAAAGCATTTATCGCGTTGCTCACAAGCTGATCTACTTGATCACGTTTTGAGACATCACAGGTTTCCGCCAATACTTGCTGTCCAGCTTGTGCGCTGGCTGCGATCTCATCCCGCGCTTGATTCAGAACGGCTTCGTTACGGGCACACAGATAGACATTGGCTCCGGCGGCGACAAACGCCTGCGCAATCGCTTTGCCTAATCCCTGATTGGCTCCTGTGATAATGGCTGAACGATATTGGAGCGTCATGGTTTACCTACCGCATAATATTCAGGAAGTGCCGCTAACTGTGCGGCGAGAAAGCTGTTTGCATCCAGAACGAGTGCCCGACTCATCAACCTTTGGCAATCGCTGCTGGTGATTTGTCGGAATTCAGGCCACTCGGTGGTTACGACCGCCGCATCAGCCTGTGTGAGTGCTTCCGGTAATGAGGCAAATCGGGTTACTTGAGCTGCTAAAGGTGGGGGTAAATCTTCGGCCTGTGGGTCAATTGCACGGATGTGTGCCCCATCTGCCAGCAACTGCTCACACAATTCGACTGCCGAGGATCGTCGTAGGGTGCTTGTACCCGGTTTGTAGGTTAGCCCCAATAACAGAATTGTCTTGCCGGATAAATCGCCAAAAAAGTCACATAAACGGCGATACGCCCAACTCTTATGCGCCAGATTGCTTTGCATCACACCGTTCAAAAGGGGCAAAGCTAATTGATGTGCCGAGCCTGACTGCGACAGAAATACCAGATCACGCGCCAATGTGCCGCCCGCGAACGCGCCCCCCGGTCGTAGATAGGCGCGTGGGCCAATGCGTGCTTCAGTTTTTAGACCACGTTCGACTTCACGGGCATCCGCCCCGACCTGTTCGCAGACAGTGGCGATTTCATTCATAAACGCAACCGAGGTCGCAAGGAACGCATTCAGCGCATGCTTGGTCATCTCGGCAGATTCGACACCCATCCATTCGATGTTGCCGGTGATAGGTTGCAGCAGTTGGGTAATGCGGGCTTTGTCGGCTTCATTACGCACACCGACGATCACCCGATCCGGTTCCATGAACACGCGGATGGCATTTCCCAACCGCAGGTTTTCGGGGGAATAGGCGAAGGTTACTTTTCCGGCGGGACGAACTATCCGGTAGGCTGCTTCAAGGCGGGCGGTTGTACCCACTGGAAGCTGGGACGAGATCAGAACCAGCGCATCGTGGCGCATATGCAGCAGTAAACGTGTTAGCTCATTGACGACGAATTCCACATCGGCAACGTCATTTTCATCGACAGGGGTGTCATAAGCCACCCAGATGACTTCTGCCTGCGCGACTGCTTCATCAGCGAAACTGAAAAGCAGCTTTCCAGCAGCTATGCCGGACTGAACAAGGTCTTTCAGACCGGGTTCAAACAGCGCCATGTCACCGGATTGTAGTTTCTCAACAATGTCTTTATCGGCATCATAACCGATAACGTTATGACCGATTTGTGCCATGCAAGCGGCAGTTACCGTACCTAGATGCCATAAACCAACAACGCATATATCCATTGTTACTGTTCCAGAAGCCAAGGTTCATTCATCAGATATTCGAGGGTGCGTACAACGGCTTGTTGAATGGTAAGTTTAGGCTGCCAACCCAACTCGCGAATATGATTGGCATCCAAGAAGATAAACGGGCTGTCACCAATCCAACCGCGTTCACCACCCGAAAATATCAGTTCCGGTTGTAGGTTCAGTCGATTGGTGATCCAGCCGATAGAGTCGGTGACTTTACAATACTCATTAGTGCCGAGGTTAAAAATGTTGACTTTGTCCTGAGCTTTTTCAATGGCAAGCAGTACCGCGTCGATGCAATCTTGAATATAAAGATAGGATTTGGTTTGCTGACCGTTGCCCAGCACTTGCAATTTGGTGGGATCATCATTGAGTTTTCGGTAGAAGTCGAAAATGTGACCGTGGGTGTAACGCTCACCCAAAATGGAGACAAAGCGGAAAATATAACTCTGAAAACCAAAGCCTTCGCAATAGGCGGTAATCAAGCCTTCGCAAGCCAGCTTGGAAGCACCGTACAGGGATGTTTGAACCGGAAACGGCGCGTTTTCTGGTGTGGGAAAGACAGTGGGTTCGCCGTAAATGGAACCTGTCGAGGAAAAAGCAATACGCCGGATGGTGTTGGCGCGCATGGCTTCCAGCACATTGAAGGTGGCAGTGGTGTTTTGTTCAAGGTCTTTACGCGGATGCTCTGTGCCAAAACGCACATCGGCATTTGCCGCCAGATGAAATACGAAGTCACTGCCCTGCATGGCGATCGTCAATGTGGATGTGTCGAGCAAGTCACCCCGCACCAGTTTAAACTGCGGCGATTTTTCTGCTTCCTGTAGGAATCTTGCCTGTCCCGTACTGAAATTGTCGTAGACTACGACGCTGTGTCCGGCCTGTAACAGCCGATCAACCAGATTACTGCCGATAAAGCCCGCGCCACCTGTAACAAAACATTGCATAACGCTACCTTACGTTCCAATTGGCTAAAGTTACAACGGGGTCGCGGACTGGCTCGGACTTCGCCATCAAGCGGATGCGGAAAATGTCCAGCATATTGCGGATATTACCACTCAACAATTGCAGGCGGCTGTCACCATCATCACGCCAGCGAATGGGGACTTGGGCGATGGTATAGCCTGCGTTTTCGGCCAAATACAGGATTTCGACATCATACATATACCCATCAATCTTTTGCCGCGAAAACAAATCAATGGCGACATTGCGCTGAAAGAATTTGAAGCCGCACTGGGTATCGATAATGTCGGGCAGCCCGATAAACATATGCATGAATATGCCGAAGCCTTTTGATCCCAACTGGCGGTAGAGCGGCTGTTTGCGTTCGATGGTCGAGCGGGCTAGACCGCGTGATCCAATGACCAGTTGTGTCCCTTTTTGTAAAATGGGCAGAAATTGGTCTAGTTCATCAATGGGTGTTTTGTTGTCGGCATCCGCGAAGCCGATAATTTCCCCTTCGCACAAAGGAATCGCGCGTCGCAGACCATAGCCTTTACCACGCCGTTCTACCCCACCGGTGACCTTCAGTGCCGGGTCATTTTTCGCGAGTTCTGTGATAATTTCGCGGGTGCCATCGTCACCATCAGCCGATACAATGATTTCATAGGTCATCGTGCGCGACTCGAAATACTGCTTGGCTACAGCAACGGTGTTGGCGATGCTACGCGCTTCATTGTATGCAGGGAAGATCAAACTGATTTGCGGATGTGTAGCCATATTTTTACCTTCGATTACCTGTTACGCAGCCTATCCGATTTGGAATCCAGCGGCTTCAGCATCACGATAAAACATTTTTACAGTATCGAGCGAGAAAACTGCCAGATCTTTGCCTAAGGTTCCAAGTTTTGCCAATAAATCATTGGTGACGGTGATGATCGGACAGCCCATTGCGTCAGCCTGAACAATATTCAGCAGTTCGCGCGGGCTGGCCCACAGGAGCTCGGCATCAGGCGAAGTTTTGAGAATTTCGAGGGACTCTTTCATGATCGGCAGCGGGTCACAGCCGGTATCAGCGATGCGGCCTGCGAATACTGATATAAACGACGGCGCGCCGCCCCGTACTGCATCGCCAACTTCGCGCACTTGATCGAGCGTGGTCATGGCGGTGATGTTTAATTTCAAACCCTGATGGGACAGCTTCTTAATGAGCGGGGCAGCGGATTCGGCGCGGGTATTGGTCACTGGGATTTTGACGTATACATTGTCTGCCCAACTGTTAATAATCAGCGCTTGCCGTTCCATTTCATCGAATTCATCACTGAAGACCTCAAACGAAATCGGGCGATCTGTGATGGCCTGCAATACTTGGTGGGCGAAACCGGCGTAGTCAGAAATACCGGCCTTGCGCATCAAGGTTGGATTGGTGGTAAAACCTTTTATGAGCGGGTTTTCAGCCAACTTGACCATCGCCGCCAAATCAGCGCCATCAGCAAAAATTTTGATCCGCAAGCTAGATGAATCCATGAAATTCCTCAACAACATTTACAAACTTAGGTTGGGATTATATCATCACAACGAAAATACAAACCAGTCCGGAATACGAGTATGCTTGAATAGTTAAGGATAAATCCCTTGAATCCTTTATCAGGACGGCCCGCCGACAGCGCCATTGAAGATTTGCCTTATAAACACGACGATTACGATTTCCGATCGACTGATCCGTATGCTTATGCCAAATATCGGGTCGTGCTGCGCTGGTTGCCGCGTACCAACGGCTTGCGGGTATTGAATGCGGGATGTGGTTCAGGGGAAATGAATGCTTTGATGTCTCAACAAAATGCGTCGTGGCACATTGATGCGATTGATGTGGATGAAGAGGGCATCAAACGCGCCCAGCAGCTTAAAGAGCGCCTTTCGCTGGATAATGTGTCGATCACCAGCAGCAGTATTGAAGACTTTAAGCCATCCGATTTGTACGACATCATCATATCGAACGATGTGCTGGAGCATATAGATGATGTCGATCAGGCTATAAAAGGCCTTGCGGCGATGCTCAAACCGGGTGGGGTGTTGATGGTCAGTGTGCCGGCGCTGCAATGGTTATATGGATACCACGATGAATTACTGGGGCACTTTCGCCGCTATAACCGTCAATTGCTGTCCAAACAGCTTGCCCCTTATTTTGACCTGAAACACCTGCGCTATTTTGGTATGTTACTGGTTCCGGTTGCCTTTTATTACAGCCGTTTGCGCCACCAGCCCTATCCATTGAACAGCCAGCGCGACTCAACTTCTTTGGCTTCGCGGGTCGTCAATACGATTCTTACGGTGGAGGAGCATGTCGCACTACCCGTAGGGACATCGGTGTTGGCGATGGCAGTACGGCGAACGACATAGAGCCAACATTGCTGTTAAGTGCAAAATCGTGACGGGTAAATCATGGATCAAACAGTAACCTTTGTTGAGGCGATAGCTAATCTAGGCTATACTGTTTAGGGTGGTTGTCACATACACTGTATTTATTCATGCATAAAATCGCTTAACAACAAGGCACAGGCTTTATGGTTCAGGAAACTCGCGAAGAACAGCTTGAACGCGCCCTGAAAGAACTGAGCGGCGCAGCGGCGGGCATCAAAGCGGCTGTGGTCGTTAATAATGATGGGTTGCTCGTGGCGGCCTATCCCCCCGGCGATGAAGACAATCCCCATCAAAATCCGACGAGCAGCCCACAGGTAGCGGCAATGTCCGCCACGCTCATCGGGCTGGCGGAACGGACGCTGGGACGCTTGCAGCAAGGGGAGTTAGAACGCCTGTTGATGGAAGGCGAGGACGGCGTGATGGTCGTATATCCGGCGGGGCGTGCGTCACTGGCGGTATTGTGTGAAAAAGATGCGCGGCTGGCTTATATTCTGGGGGCGACTAAAAAAGCTGCCGGGGAGATTGCCGCTATTCTGGGGTATTAAGCATAACGATGAATGTGACTGAGGTGAACCCAATGGCTCACCTCTTTTTATTTCTAGGCTTCAGCTTGGAGTGACCCGGCAAGCAATTCTTGACGTTTGCTGCGCTGCTCGGTGATTTGCCCGATATGTTCGTCACCCCAATCACGCACCAGCAGCAAGATCGGTTCAAGGCTGCGCCCGAATTCCGTTAGCGAATACTCGACACGCGGCGGAATCTGCTGGTAAATTTTGCGCGCTACCACACCATCGGCTTCCAGTTCACGCAGTTGTAGAGTCATCATGCGCTGGGTGACGTTGGGTATCAGCCGCCGCAGTTCATTGAAGCGTTTTGTGCCGCTCATCAGGTGAAATAGAATCACCCCTTTCCATTTGCCGCCGATGATTTCCAACGCGGCTTCAACGCTGCATCCAAAGTTGCAGTTGTAATTCTCATGTCGTTTGCTGCTCATACTCGCCTCGACAGTATAAAAATTGATACTATACAACAAAAATGTGCGTACTTGTCATGATGAGACCAAATTCCTAGAATGATAAGCGAACAGACATTAAACACAGGAAAGTGAATAAACAACATGACCGAGACTATGAAAGCAGCACGCATCCACCAGTATGGCAGCCCGGATGTATTGAATTACGAAGACGCGCCACGTCCATCACCGGCTGCGGGCGAAGTTCTGGTAAAAGTCCATGCTGCCGGTATTAACCCCGTTGATTGGAAAACGCGGGCGGGCAGCGGCATGTCCGCTCGATACGGTGAGGCTTTCCCGCTGATCGTGGGTTGGGATATATCGGGCGTAGTCGAGGCGGTTGGTTCAGGGGCGGCGACCTTCAAAGCGGGCGATGCGGTTTTTGGGATGGCGCGTTTCCCCGACATTGGCTCGGCCTATGCCGAGTATGTGGCTGTGCCGCAGCAGCATCTGGCCTTGAAGCCTAAGAACATTGACCATGTGCAAGCGGCGGCCTTCCCGCTGGCGGTTCTGACGGCGTGGCAGGCACTCTTTGAAGCGGGAAATCTGGTCAGCGGCGAACGTTTACTGATACAGGGCGCGGCAGGCGGTGTGGGGCATCTGGCAGTGCAGTTGGCGAAGTGGAAGGGTGCGTATGTCATCGGCACAGGTTCGACTGCCAACATTGAATTTTTGCGTGAACTGGGTGTTGATGAGGCGGTCGATTATTCGGCTGTCCGCTTCGAGGATGTCGTGCAGCCGGTTGATCTGGTATTGAGTTGTGTGGGTGGTGATCTTCTCAACCGTTCCCTTGCCAGTGTGAAAAACGGCGGCAGGTTGGTTTCAATCGCTGGGAAGCCGGACGAACAGGAAGCCGAGAAACGGCATATTACGGCGGTAGGTATTCTGGTGCGCCCGGTAGAAAGCCACCTGAATGCGATTGCAGATTTGATCGCAGCGGGTCATCTTAAAACGACGGTGACACAGGTTTTTGCGCTGGCAGAGGCCGATAAAGCACATGCATTTGCCGAAAATCGCCAACTGCGGCGCGGTAAAATTGTCCTACAAGTACAAGCCTGATTAACTAAAAACGCGGCTAAATAAAAGAGGCCAATCCGTTGATTGACCTCTTTTGATTTCTACCGGCTCAAAATTACTTGCGCGGTTTGTTCGACTGAAAGTAAATCTTCAACACCATTTGTCCCAAGCGGATTTCATCACCATCGCGCAGGGGGTAGGGACGATGGGCTACCAGACGGGTTCCATTGAGGAAGGTTCCGTTGCTGCTGCCACGGTCGGAGAGATTCAACTGTTTATCCTGCAAGCGAATGGATGCATGCGTTCGGCTGACACCCATACGATAGCCGGAATATGCGGTCATATCGACATCTGGCAAAGTGCCGGTGTTCGGATCACGCCGACCGAGGATAATCTCCTGCTTGGGATAGACCAGCATGGGAGTCGCGCCGCCTTCGATTTCAATCCGCAGCACCATATCATCGGTGAAGGTTGCTCCACCCGCCGACTCAACTGCGTTGAGCTGCGCGTCATCCAGCAGCGGAGCACTGGTCTCGGCAGCTTCTGTAGCACTTACCAGATCACGCGTACCGATAGCCGCTTTTATCCCACCGACCAGATTGGTTCCGCAATTATCACAAACCAGTGTGCCGGGACGGTTGCGATGTCCGCAGCTTGGGCAAATTGTGCCGGGAGAGGTCTGTGCAGCAGGACTCGGATCGGGGAAGCGCTGTGTCACTTTACTGCTGCCAGATAATGGCGCAATCGTATCGTCTTTTTCGAGTACGGGAGGCACATTCGTCGGTGATGCAGGTGCTGCGCTTGGTTTCCCCGGTAAGGTGGGATCCTCGCTAATATCACGCTTTGCGTCGGATGTGGTACTACTGGTGGGCGCAGCCGGAGCAGGTGCCGGTGGCCGCGTAGTTGGCTCAGATTGAACGGGAGCGCTCTCACTACCAGCTGCTTTAACGGGTGCGTTATCAGTCTCTGGTTTAGACGATGGGCTTCTGTCCGCCTCAGTTGCAGCCGACGCAGGTTTAGCAGGTTCGACCGGTTTAGCTGCGGCACTGTCAGTGCTGGCAGGTTTAGCCGGAGTCCCATTGTCGGTCGCCTGTGCGGGTGACGCGGGTTTGGTTGGGTCGCTGGGGCTTGCTGCCGGACGGTCACTGCTAACAGGTTTAGCTGATGCACTGTTCTCGGTCGCAGCCACAGTTTCCGGCTTGGAGTCCGGCTTCACATCTGCTGCTGACTGGTTCGCCTCAGAGGGCTTAGGTTCCACAACAGACGGCTTAGATTCTGCCGCCGTGCCGGGTTGTACAGACACTTTATCAGCTTCTGGTGATGTTTCCTTCGGCGGCTTGGATGCCTCAACCGGAGGGGATGTGCTAGGTGGCTGATTCGGTTTAGGTTGATCAGACATAAACGACAAATTTTCTCTAATAGTTATCAGGTATCTAATTAAACATATTCTACTGTCTTGTGAACACTTCTCGCAAGTATATTGCCGAAATATTTACGCAGAAAGTTGATTTTCCACAGCGCACATGCTAGGCTTTTCATATGCGTGTGCGTAATAATACTCCAGTGTTTGTAATAATGGTGCTGCTGCTGGCTGCGGCTACACGTCTGTACCCTATTCAATCTCAAAGTATTTGGTTTGACGAGGGTTGGTCAGCCTATGCTGCTATCCAACCGACGGTACAAACAGCCATTGACTCCGATAAAACAAACCCACCGCTCTACTATGTAATCGTCAATTTGGCGGCACGCGGATTTGGCGACAGTGAATTTGCACTGCGCTGGGTATCCTTGGCATTTGGGCTGCTGACAACTGCACTGGCTTACCAGCTTGGGCAACAGTTATTCGGCGGTCGTGCCGGTGCGATGGCGGCGCTGCTGTCGGCATGTTCACCATTATTGTGGTGGGCAGCACAGGAAGCCCGCATGTATACGCTGTTGGCGACCCTAGTGCTGCTGTGCGCATTAATGTGGCACAGGCTTATCATACCACACCGGCACGGAGGCTCTTGGCATTGGCGGTGGTGGTGGGTGCTGTGGGGTGCAGAACTGGCACTGCTGTATGCCCATAACACTGGCCCGGTGGTGGCTGTGTGGCTGAATACGGTTACGGTGATCGCTTTTGTCAGCTATTGGCGTAAGTCAATCGCCTCCGGTCAAAACGAGACTAGAGATTCGGCTTTTTATACTGTTCTCGTGTGGTTCGGGGGACAGATTACGGTAGGGTTATTGTGGCTGCCCTATTTCGTGAGCCGTTTCCTGCGCCTGTCAGAAGCTAACAGCGCCGTCAGCAGCACCTCACCGCTGACGCTGAATACACTGGGACGTTTGTGGCAATCGGTGTGGACAGGGGCATGGGCGATGGTCGGGCAGGAGCCGCTGTTGGTCGGGTTTTCGGCTGTGGCTTTTATACTTGCACTCGTGCTTATCCCGTGGCGCAAAGCAAATGCGCGCTGGTTGGTGCTGCATGTGTTTGTGCTGACGGGTGGATTGTGGTTGGCATTGAGCTTCCTCGGCAACGAAGTACATGGGCGCTATCTGGTCATGATTGCCCCGCTGCTGCTGGTTGCCATAAGTGGCGGGTTCTCATCAGCCTTTGGAACATCCCGCGTTAGGCTTCGTATGGTGTACACGGCACTCAGTACCCTATTTTTCATGCTCATCTTCGCGGCTGCCCTCTATTTTGCGACGACCAACCGCGCTTACCAGCATGATGATGCGCGGGGCATGGTGCAGTATTATGCCGATCATTTGAAGGCTGACGACAGCGTATTGATGTGGTCGTATGCGGATCGTTACGAATTGGCCTATTATTGGGATCGTTTGGGGGTGAAGGCGCGGCGCATCACCCTGCCCGAAGGCGCAGACCTCGATAGTGTTCTTCCTTTAATGCCCACAAGCGGCGACGTGGCACTTAATATCTGGTATACCCAGCGTGCGGATTATCGCGGGATGATGGGCTGCTTGCTGGGCGATGGGACGGTCAATGAGCCGGAAACCTTTGAAGCCTATGGCATGACCAACCTGCTCTTTCGTGCGCCAACGCTGCATCCGCCCGTTCTCAAACCGTTTGACGTGACATTGAGCATGGCGAAAATGACGGCTATTGGCGACATTCAACCTGCCAGTGCTGACCGTGCCATCTGCCTACCGATTCAGATCACCCTCACACAGCCTACGACGGTTGATTTGAAAGCGTCGGTCGGCATTCAGAACCGCTACGGCGAACTAATAGCCAGTACTGATGCCATTTTTGCCGACCGTGTGCAGCGTACCAGTTCGCAGCTGCCTTCGGGTACAGTGCTAACAGCCTATGCGCTGCTGCGTTTGCCTTATGGTGCGCCGGCTGATGACTACCTGTTGGATATTCGGCTGTACGACGAGCAGGTACAACCCGCCGGTTATAGCCTGACGCTGGATGATGGACAAACACGGGCTGATGTATTGCTGCCGCTGCCGCGCCTGTCGGGTTCGGAATGGGCGGCAGTCAACCGCAGCAGCGACTTACCGGTGCAGGTTGACCTTGCCGTACCGGACAGCGATGTGAAACTTATCGCCCATGATGTGACGGATGGTCACTACCGGAACGGCGATAACTTCAAGGTAACGCTGCTGTGGTCGGGTCAGGGCGAACTGCCTGCTTTGCAGCTTGTATCCGCCGATGCCAAGTGGCAGGTTGGGATAAATGCGCCGGATTACCCAAATCGCGATGCCATCACCCTCGATTGGCGGCAGGTGCAAATTCCGTTGGATGCCGAATCCGGAAGCGCTAATGTGCAGTTGGCAGATGGAACAGTCATCGCCACCATCAACATTGAGTCGATTCCCGCGCTGTATGATGCGCCTGATATAGATGAATCTATAAATGTAAGCGTACCCGACATCGGCAAGCTGGTTGGCTACTCGGTCAACGGTGATATGGGCGACCGCAGCCAGCCATTTACGCTCAGTCTGGTATGGCAGGCCGCACAAGCCACACCAATCTCGTATACGGTTTTTGCCCAATTGGTCGCGAGTGATGGTCGGGTGCTGGCGCAGAGTGACTCGCTTCCTGCCAGTGGTTTGCGTCCGACCACCGGTTGGCGCACCGGTGAATATATTCTTGACCCCGCCACCGTAATGTTTCATGCGGATGCCACCCCCGGCACAGCGACCTTGATCGTCGGCTTATACGATGCGGCGACCGGACAGCGAGTGATGATTGCCCCGAATGTGGATGCAATCGTCCTTCAAAAAGACATCATTGTCCGATAGCTAAAGGGCATGAGCAGGGGAAATCTCCCAAGTGGCTGTTGCGATTCCGCGCCATTCTGTGTTAGGTTAGGATTCATCACACCGCATTACATAGAACATTTCAGGTGACATTTGAAGCAAATCGCTATTATGCATTATGCCAGCCCGCCCGGCATTGGTGGCGTTGAACTCACAATTGCCCATCAGGCGCGTATTCTCGCCCAAAGGGGTTATACGGTGCGCGTCGTCAGCGGTTCAGGGGCGGCCTTTCATCCGCAAATCGAATCCTACATCAATCCCCTTTTTAGCTCGTCGCATCCAGAAGTTTTGCGCGTTCAGGCTGAACTTGCCCAAGGGCAGGTGACTGCGGCTTTTCATGAGTTGGTCAAGCAAATCAGTGCCGAGTTAGAAACCGCGCTGGCAGGGATTGATGTGTGCATCGCCCATAACATCCCCACGCTGCACAAGAATTTACCGCTGACGGTTGCACTGGCACAATTTGTAGAACGATCATCCATACGCCTGATTGCTTACTGCCATGATGTGGCATGGACAAATACCCAATATCAATCTGAACTGCACGCGGGCGAACCGTGGGATAGACTGCGGCAGGCATGGGCAAACGCAGCCTATGCCACCATCTCGCCCATGCGGCAGCACGAATTGGCGGATTTATTCGGCGTACCATTGGACAGCATCACAGTGGTTACCGGCGGCATTGATCCGGCACAGTTTTTGAGGTGGACGGAAACAAGCCAACGACTTGTTGAAAAGCTGCATCTGATGGAGGCTGATGGCATCCTGCTTCTGCCTGCGCGCATCACCCGCCGCAAGAATATCGAACTGGCGTTAGCGGTGCTGGCAAAGGTTCGCCAGCAATCACAGGCAGATTTCCGCCTGTTGGTGACTGGCCCACCCGGCCCGCATAACCCGACTAACCACGCTTATCTCAGCCAACTGTTGGCGCTGCGGCACGAATTGGGTTTAGATGAAGCCGCGCATTTTCTTTATCAGGAAGGTGCTGATCCGCAGACACCGCTTAAACTGGATGATGATACCATCGCTGATTGTTATCAACTGGCAGATGCGTTATTATTTCCCAGCACACAGGAAGGCTTTGGTATACCTATACTGGAAGCTGGCTTAAGTGGTATTCCCATCTTTTGTTCGGATTTACCGCCGCTGCACCAATCGGGCGGTGATGATGCAATTTACTTTGACCCACAACGCGATTCGCCTGAGCAAATTGCGACACAAATTGTCACCCACTTAAACACCTCATCCACATTCCGTCTGCGCGTTCGCGTGCGTCAGCATTATCGGTGGGAAACCATCATCCAAAAATCATTGATACCACTGATCGAGGGGTAACTTATGGCAACTAGACCGTATCGGGTTTTACTGGCGTTATCCGACTATGCTGATATAACGGCATGGGTTAAGATGGCATGGGAATTGGCTCAACCGAATGGCGAGTTCGAAATTCGTGGGCTGGTCACGGTTCCCGAAGACAAATCTTTGAGTGAAGGGGCGAATCTGGCTCGCGAATGGCGCGACGCGCTGGAAGCCCTGACCAGCAATGAAAACATCCCAACCCCACAATCCACAGCGGTCGTTGTTGATTACACGCCGATGACCCGTCTAATGAATGACATCGGTCAGGGGAATGTGGATATGCTGCTGGTGCAGTGGAACGGCGCGGAAGCGTTCACCGGCAACATTTCTACCGATGATATTTTGCAGTTTGCCCCGTGTGATCTGGTGTTGGTACATGGTAAACCGTGGCTGAAAAAAGGGCCGGTACTGCTTTCCTTGCGCGGTGGGCCGAATGCTTCGTTGGGTTTGCATGTCGCAAAAACATTGGCGGAAACCGAACCTATCACCCTTTTTCATGTGACTGATCAACAGCGAACCACTAATTTACGGATGATGCATTCCGACCCGCGCATCACCCGAACGATAACCGCCAACACATCTATCGCTGAAGGAATTATTCAAGAATCCGCCGGACACAAATCCATCGTCATGGGTGCGAGTTTTCATAAACCGCATACCACCGCCAGCCCATCCACCGATTTTATGGAGTATGTCGATTCGCACACCAAAAGTACACTGGTGCTGGTGCGTGCCCTGCGACCAGAAGCCCTTGCCTTCCATCCACCGAACTGGCCGCTGGTGGCAGAAGAAACCCTTTCACGCAAGGTTGACCGCTGGTTCGCCGAAAGCACTTTTCACCACAGCGAATTCGCCGATATCAATGCGCTGCTGGCGTTGAAGGAAAAACAGGGTGTCACTATCAGTGTGGGTTTGCCGGCACTTAATGAAGAAGCCACCATCGGCAATGTCATTCAAGTCCTCAAAACGGCATTGATAGATAATGTGCCTCTGGTTGATGAAATGGTGTTGATTGACAGTAATTCCACTGACCGTACGGTAGAGATTGCCGAGTCATTGGGTGTGCCGGTGTATCGTCACCCTGACATTCTGCCAGAAGTCGGTACGTATCGCGGCAAGGGAGAGGCGCTGTGGAAGAGTCTGCATGTGCTCAAAGGCGATATTATTGCGTGGGTCGATACCGACATTACCAATATCCAACCCCATTTTGTGTATGGGTTGCTCGGCCCGCTGCTGCGGCAGCCGCAAGTCCAATATGTCAAAGGGTTTTACCAGCGGCCTATCAAAATTGGCGAGA
>JBBSBS010000095.1:0-18221 GCA_038251045.1 Aggregatilineales bacterium
GTACTTGCAAGACGGAGGCGTACCCGGTGTTGTCGAGCAGGTCGTACCCATGCTGGCGGAACGTCACCAACTCATCACCGTACATCTCGCTGGTGAAAGCTGGATACTGACTGTACCCCTTGACCGCCACATCGAACGCGGCTCAACCATCTACTGCGGCTTGAATGCCGACGAACTCCTCTTTTTCGACACCAAAACCGGTATTCGCATTGGCTAGATAAACGCGCTTGTTGTAACTGAAATAGCTTTGTAGCCCAAACAGGTATTGCGTGGATTGGTCTAGCGCGTGGATGCAAATTTCAGGCGAGTGTGTCACACTATGTGCCTCACAGTAACAATACATCCTGAAAAAAGGCCTATTTTGAGCGAACTTACCAATAAGATAGATGGCATCTTTACGCAGTGGGACAAGAGCAATCACCCCGGTTGTGCGTTAGCGGTTGTGCAAGGTGGCGAAATCATATACTCACGCGGTTATGGTATGGCTAATCTAGATTATGATCTTGCCATTCGTCCCAACTCAGTATTTCATGTTGCTTCAATTTCCAAGCAGTTCACAGCTTTCGCCATCGCCCTACTAGATCAATCGGGCAAGCTGTCAATTGATGATGATATTCGCAAATACTTGCCGGAAATCCCCGACTATGGCGACACAATTACCATTCGCCATCTCGCGCACCACACCAGCGGCCTGCGCGATCAATGGGATCTGCTCGAAATGGCAGGCTGGCGTGAAAATGACCTGAAAACGAATGCGGATGTCCTCTATCTTGCATCCCGTCAAAAAGAACTGAACTTCAAACCCAACGACGAATACTTATATAGCAACACAGGCTATACCCTATTGGCACTGATTGTGGAACGCGTCACAGGGCAAACCTTGCGGGTCTTCACTACCAAGCATATTTTCATTCCCCTCGGCATGAAAAGTACACACTTCCACGATGATTTTGAGATGATCGTCAAAAATCGCGCCTATGGTTACGCTCCTCGACCGGAAGGTGGCTACCGCATTAGTATTCCGCTGTTTGATACAGTCGGCGCAACCAGCCTGTTCACGACTGTCGAAGACCTTGCCCTGTGGGAGCAAAACTTCTATCACAAGAAAATCGGTGGCGAGGCCGTAATCGATCTGATGCTCAAGCGTGGTGTCCTCAACAGCTGTGAAAAGATTGATTATGGCTTTGGTATTCGCGTATCAGAGTATCGCGGTCTAAAAATATTTGGGCATAGTGGTGCGGATGCGGGTTATCGGTCAGACTTTTTATGTTTTCCCGATCAGTCCTTTGCGGTCATTATCTTCAGCAACTTCGAACTCATGACACCCGATGTACTCAGCAAAAAAGTTGCCGATATATATCTGGCTGAGTTTTTGGAACCGACCAACGCGGAGCCTGAAACTATCGAGCTAAGTGCAATGCAGTTAGCTGCCAAAACAGGCATCTACAGAGATTCAAATACGGGCGGCACGCGCCGTATTGCAATGCGCGATGGTCAACTTACCGCTGTCTTGACCGCAAACTTCGCTTTGCCGCTGGCTGCAGCTTCTCCTGAGCATTTTGTCCTTCAAGGCTATCCTCTCAAAATGGAATTTGTTGATAAAGATGGCAAGCGCGAATTGCATGAGGTTATGGGTTCCGGCAAACCGACTATTTATGAACGAGTAGATGAATCCAAGCTCGCGAAGGAACAGGCTCAAGACTTTGTGGGGGTATATCACAGTGAGGAATTAGCTACAGAATACCAAGTCGAACAAACCGATGAAGGCTTAGTCTTCAAACACTATAAGCATCAGCCCGTACGCCTCACCCCGACAGCCACCGATGCCTTTGCCGGACAGGGCGATTTGCAATTTACCCGTGACTCGTCCGGGGAAGTCGATGGTTTCACGTGGTTTACAGGGCGCATCCGCAGGCAGCGCTTTGAAAGGTTGAATAACGACTGATTCAACTTGGTTCGTGAACCACTCTACAGGAGGATGCAAATTTCGGGCGAGTGTGTCACACTATGAAACTCTCAGTACCTATACAGGCTGGAATAAAAAATGCCAACGATTAATCTGATTACAGAAATCCCCGGACCGAAAAGCAAAGTGATGGTTGCCCGACGTGAAGCGGCGACTGCCCGTGGCGCATCCAAGCTGACACAGGTGGCGGTCGAAAAGGCTGAAGGCGCTGCTGTCATTGATGTTGATGGCAATACCCTGCTGGACTTTGCTGGCGGCATCGGTGTGCTGGCAGTCGGTCACTGCCCTCCGAATATCGTCGAAGCCATTCAGAAGCAGGCCGCTGATCTGATCCATATGTGCGCCATCGTCGGCACATACGAACCCTACGTCCGCACCGCTGAACTCTTGAACGAAATCACCCCCGGCGACTTCCCCAAGAAAACCGTTTTGCTCAACAGTGGTGCCGAGGCTCTCGAAACCTGCATCAAAATTAGCCGCGCCTATACCGGTCGTCCCGGTGTCATCGTGTTTGAAGGCGCGTATCATGGACGCACGAACCTCACCCTATCCATGACCAGCAAGTACGGTCTGTTTAAGAAAGGCTTTGGCCCCTTTGCGCCAGAGATTTACCGCCTGCCATTCCCCAATGTTTATCGTCGTCCGGCTGGCTTGACTGAAGAACAATATATTGATGTTTGCATCGCCCGCCTCGAAAATGCCTTCATCGCCCAGATTGACCCCAGCGCGGTTGCTGCTGTCGTCGTCGAAACGGTTCAGGGCGAGGGTGGTTTCATTGTCACACCACCCAAATTCCTCCAGCGCATCCGTGACCTCTGCACCCAGCATGGCATCGTCTATGTGGCTGATGAAGTGCAGTGTGGTTTCGGGCGCACCGGCAAATTATTCGCTGTCGAGCATTACGGCATTGCGCCTGACCTCATCGCCACCGCGAAATCATTGGCGGCAGGGATGCCTTTATCGGCAGTCACAGGCAAAGCTGAAATTATGGATGGGCCGCACCCCGGCGGTCTGGGTGGCACTTACAGCGGTAATCCGTTAGCTTGCGTCGCCGCAATTGAAGCCATCGGCATGATCCGCCAACCTGAATTTCTGGAACGAGCCACCCAAATAGGTGACCGTATCCGTAATCATCTCACAGACTTGCAGGCCGAAGTTCCACTGATTGGGGATGTGCGCGGCTTAGGACCGATGCAGCTCATGGAACTTGTCCGCGACCGCGACACCAAACTTCCCGCGCCGGACGAAACATTGATGGTCACGCAAGAATGTCTCAAGCGCGGCCTCATCGCCATCCGTTCTGGCCTCTACAGCAACTGCATCCGCTTCCTGCCGCCGCTCAATGTCACCGACGAGCAGGTTGACGAAGCCATGACGATTATTACGGAAGCCCTGCGCGTTGTAGAAACGCAGCGCCGCGAGGCCGCACCTGCCTAACGAATCACCCATAATCGTAGAGGGCAAGCCGCTGGTTTGCCCTTTGTCTGTCGCCGCTTTATCACTCACTTACACGTTACAGCATTGAAAGTCCGTCGGTCAGCCGTTAGGCGATGCTGCGCCGATTGTGTTATCATGCGTTTAAACGATTTTGCTCTGACATCCATACCCAACGAGGCATGAAGACTGCTCATGACCGACGTATTTATTTCATATTCGCGAAAAGATAAAGACTTTGTCCACCAGCTCCACGAAGCGCTGGTCGCCCAACAGCGCAATATATGGGTGGATTGGGAAGACATTCCTGCCACGGCTGACTGGTGGAAAGAAGTTACCACTGGCATCGAGCAAGCAGATGCGTTTGTGTTCGTCATTAGTCCGGACTCCATCCGTTCTCAGGTCTGTCGCAATGAAATTGAACACGCCATCGCCAATAATAAGCGCTTCGTGCCACTCCTCCACCGTGAAATAACGGACGCATCAGATCAAGCCGCCATGCATCCGATCATCAGTTCCCATAATTGGATCTACTTCCGCGAAACCGACAATTTTGATAATGCCTTCAAGTCACTCATAAATGCACTGGAAGTAGATCTCGGCAACGCACGGGCACACACACGCCTCCTTGTTCGGGCAAAAGAATGGGAAGCGCGTGACAAAAACGCCAGCTTGCTCCTCCAAGGGGATGACCTGCGCACCGCTGAAACATGGCTGGCACAGGCGGTTGGCAAAAAACCTACACCCACCCCCCTCCACGCTCAATACATCACCGCCAGTCGGCAGGCCGCCACCGCCCGTCAACGCACGCTTCTTGCCGGTGTCAGCGTCGCTTTAGTGGTATCTGTCGCTCTCGCCATCCTCTCGCTGTTTCTATTTGGCGAGGCCAATACCCAGCGCAGTTTTGCAGATAGCAAAGCCGCCACCGCGACCGTAGCACAGGGGCGAGCAGAGGAACAGTCTATCATCGCCGCCAATAACGCCGCGACTGCCGTGGTTGCGCAGGGACAGGCCGAAGAACAGGCCATCGTCGCGGCCAACAACGCTGCGACTGCCGTAGTCGCACAGCAAGATGCACAAACGCAGGCCACCGCCGTATCACAGGAACGCTACACCTCGCAAAGTATCGCCATGTCCGGTCAGGCTCAAATTGAATTGGGGGGTAGCCTCCCCGAACGGGCAGTTATCTTGGCACTCAATGCCTTCCAGATTAAAGCAACGTGGCAGGCTGAACGCGCACTCGCTAAAGCTGTCGAAAACTTGCTCGAAAAGCGCACACTATCTGGTCATACCAATATCGTCACCAGCGTGGACTGGTCACCGGATGCCAAATACCTTATTACTGCCAGCAATGATGGCACTGCCCGCCTATGGAATCTAGCAGGCGATCAACTCGCAATCCTCGGTGGACATGAAGGGGCAGTCACCCGCGCTTTATGGTCACCGAACGGCAAACTGATTGCGGTCTCTGGTGTTGATGGCATCACCCAAATTTGGACGATTAATAACGAAAGACCGACTCTGTTATACACGCTGACGGGGCATACCAATGAGGTCAATAACATCAGTTGGTGGGGAAATTGGTCAGATCAATACGGCACTATGAAGCTCATCACTGCCAGTGATGATAACACTGCCAAAATCTGGGATGCCAATACGGGGAATCTCCTTTTTACGCTCTCTGGACATAAAGGCAAGGTAAACTATGCAGCCTTCTCACCGGATGGGCAGTATGTCGCCACTGCCAGCCTCGATAGCACCGCCAAAATCTGGGATGCCAGCACGGGCAATCTCCTTTTTACACTCTCCGGACACAGAGCCAATGTCATCCGCGTTGTCTGGAACGACGAGAGTACCCGCGTCGCCACCGCCAGTGCCGATAATACTGTTAAAGTCTGGGATATAACGACTGGCAGTGAAGTATTCACGCTCATCGGTCACATCCGTCAGGTAACACGTGTTGCTTGGTCACCGGACGGAGTACGAATCGCTACCGCCAGTGCCGACGGAACTGCCAAAATCTGGGATGCCCAAACCGGAACACTCCTGCGCACCTTGTTTGGTCATGAAGGTGAGGTCAATGGGTTGGAATGGTCGCCGGGTGGCAGCCGCCTTATTACCGTCAGTGCTGATGGAACTGCCAAAATCTGGTATACCGAAAGCGGCGGTCAGTTGCTTAGTTTTAGCGGTCATAACGCCAATATTTACAGCCTGAAATGGTCACCGGATGGGCAGTACTTTGCCACTGCTGGAGCAGATAATACCGCCCGCGTCTGGCAAATCTGGCGGAATGCTCAGTCGCTGATTGTCTTTGCCCGCCGCTGCTGTGTACCGCGCATTCTGACCGACGAAGAAAATATCCAGTTTGGGTTGTCAACTGCCACACCTGCCCCCACGCCAACTCCCGCACCTGCCAGTTGCACCGCCGATTTACCATCACGCCTGTATCCTGGTGCCCGTGGGCGTGTCACATCCAGCGATTCCGATACGCTAACCGTCAGTGTCCGCCAAGGTCCTGCCACCACCTACGCCCGTATAGGACGCGTATCGCCTCAACAAACATTTCAGGTCGTCAGCGGCCCAACCTGTGGTGAAGGCATGGCTTGGTTCGAAGTTTTATATGGTATCGGCGCGGTACGTGGCTGGATGTCCGAAGGACAAGCGGGTGTCTACTTTGTCGAACCGGTAAATTGATCGTGTAAGGCTTACTGTGCCTAACACATCTTTAAATCACACGCATATCAGTAGGATTACAACCTGTGCCCAAAATTGTTTCGCTGCAAGTCGGAATGCCCGCCGACCGCAACTACCAAAATAACGCCGATGAAATGGGAAAAGTCTGGCGATCTGGCATCTTCAAAGAATCTGTCAAAGGGGCGGTCTATTTAGGCAAAGAAAATTTTGCAGGTGACGCGCAGGCTGACCTTCATAATCACGGTGGGCCACATAAAGCCGTACTCATGTATGCCGCTGCCCACTATGACTATTGGCGGCGCGTGCTGCCACAGCTTCAATGGGTATATGGCGGCTTTGGCGAAAACCTGACCGTCACTGATATGACTGAAGATAACGTTGCCCTCGGTGATCGTTATGCCATTGGCAGTGTCCGCCTTGAAATATCCCAACCGCGCCATCCCTGCTGGAAATTGGCACGTCGTTGGCAGCAAAAAGATTTGGCGGCGCGGGTGCAGCGCAACGGCTTTGGTGGATGGTATGTGCGTGTCTTGCAAGAAGGAACGGTCGAGGCAGGTCAAACCATAGAATTACTCGAACGCCCCTATCCAGAATGGACGATCAGCCACGTCTTCGACACCTACTATAACCTTGACCGCGACCTTGAAGAAACCCGCGAACTCCTCAATCTACCCGTCTATTCCAGTCCGGAGTTCCGCCAATATATACTGGAACGTTTGCAAAACATGGCCTAACTTGCTCCGTTGCCACAACATGTTATGATAATGGACGAAGTTGAATAGGATCTAAATGTTATGTCAAAAATCCAAATTCAAACCACTGTTGAGCAATTACTTGATGCCGTCGCTCAATTGCCACCTGATGAAATCGCATCGCTCACAGAAAAAATTATCTACCTGCGAGCAACCCATATTGCCACTCACGTCGAAGCCAACGAAGCTGATTTATTGCTCCAAATCAATAGCTCGTTTCCCTCTGATCTTCGCCACAAATATGACAAACTGATTGGCAAGCGTCAAGCCGAAAGCCTAACTGTACTTGAACATACTGAACTTATTAGACTAACTACACAGTTTGAGCAGCTTGAATTCGAACGCATAAACGCGTTGTCAGAATTAGCACGACTGCGTCATAAATCATTATCTGCATTGATGGACGAAATGGGCATACCATCTGCAAATCATGGCTGATCTGCGAATAAATTCTGAGCTTCGGCTTCTAGTCGCGAATCTTGCCAGAAATTGCTGTGAATACTGTTTCAGTCAAAGCCGCTTTGCCATGCAATCATTCTCAGTCGAGCATGTTCGTCCACTGAGTAAAGATGGATCATCCATAGACGATAATCTCGCTTTATCATGTCAGGGCTGTAATAATCACAAATACAATAAGGTTGAGGGGTTTGATCCTGTTGGCGGTCAAATCGTTGCTTTATTTCACCCGCATTTACAAACGTGGGCGGATCATTTTGTTTGGAACGACGATTACAGTCTTGTCATAGGAATTACGCCTGTTGGTCGTGCGACAGTGGAAATGCTCCAGTTAAATCGTGAGGGACTGGTTAATCTGCGGCGCGTGTTATATCAAATGGGAGAAAATCCACCGTTGTAGCATCTCATGTGCTGTGGCAAAGTTTATCCAACCAACCCTGCATACCGTTCTCGACATTCACAAACAGGCACAGTTTCAATTCCCGGATAGTGAATTGCCGCCAACATCGTTTGTAACGTACACATCGGCAAACCCACCACATTGGTATAACAACCGTCAATCCGTGCCACAGGTTTAAATACTGGATGCTGTATTGCGTAACTCCCCGCTTTGTCAAAGGGATCGCCGGTAGCGATGTACGCATCAATTTCCGCATCGCTATAATCCCGCATGAACACATTCGTACGTGTGATCTGTGTGCTGAGGCTTTGTTCGTCGCCTGCGCCCCACACCAATAAGGTCATCGCCGTACAGACCTGATGTACCCGCCCTCGCAGACGTTGCAACATTTGACGGGCATCTTGAGCATCGGAAGGCTTACCAAGGATAACGCCATCGCCATCAATGCCCATCGTGTCGGCGCTGAGGATAACCACAGTATCCGCTGCCAACACTGTTGCAGGTGCGCTCAAGCCATATACCACATGCATCGCCTTCTCACGGCTCAATCGCTGCACATAATCTAGCGGCGCTTCGCCTGCGTGCTGGGTCTCGTCTATATCAGGCTTAAGGATGCGAAAAGAAATCCCTAAAGTGCCAAATAACTCGCGGCGGCGTGGGGAACTAGAGGCCAGAATAAAATCAATCATAGGGGATGCTATATCTAAAAGGGGTTATACCGGTGGCACAACGGCAACAGATAAAGGAATGCGTTTTGCAGGGACAAACCATTGGCTTGCCCCTTTTGAAAGAACCACTTACCTACCTAACAACCGTCATGCCATCAGACATTTATTTGTAAAGTCTCAACCGACTGTCAGCCGATTAATCCCTATTCTTCGTCTTCCTCGAACATGCCAGCCAGTGAATGGGGATGACCATGTTCCAGTTCTTCTGGATCAGCCGCCCGCAACGCGGTAATCGTCACATCAAAGTTCAGGGTCTTACCTGCCAGTGGGTGATTGAAATCGACCAGTATAGTACCGTCGTCAATCTCAACAACCGCACCTTCATAGATGTAACCATCATCATCTTCAACTTCGACAACCATACCCAGTTCCAGATTTTCTGAACCGGGGATTTCGTCCATGCTGAACTCATCCATCTCTTCTTCGTCATACTCACCATAGGCATCTTCTGGCGGGACGACAACCTGAACACGATCACCAATCCGCTTACCTACCAATGCTGATTCCAGTCCGGGCACAATGTTTTCAGCACCATGCAAATATTCCAACGGCTCTTCCTCACCTGCGCGACCGGCTTCTTCACCGTCAACGGTTAACAGGTACGTCATACTGACGACAACGCCGTCCTCAATTTTTTGAACGCTCATCTTGCTCATTCTCACTTTCCAGGCCCGGATATTCAGGCCAAAACGCCGCGCATTATAGCGGCTGCACACCCGAAAAGATAGGACGGACTATAGGTGTAATATAATCCATGCTTTCTTAATGCTATAAGATACTATCTAATCGTAAAATGGAAGTATGATTTGGATTCAATTTTGTCACTGTCACACAATCAAAATCATTGATTTGGCCTGTAACCCAAAATACAGCTTGCCACGCACAAACCCTCATTGATTTAAAGGGATCTTTACCCATGACGCAATCATCCTCAGCGCAGTCGCCTATTGAAATTACACCGCTATCCAAACGGTATAACCTACCGGTTTTCATCATCCCGTTGTTATTTTTAGTATTGCTAACGGCAACCCATATCGTTAATCAAGCCGCTTTTGCTCGCCAAACCAGTATCGCTAGTCTGGTTAACATAGCCGGCGAACAAAAACTACTTACCAGCAGCATCAGCAGTACAGCGCGCGACATCCAACTCGCTCAAAATGACGCAGGTCGTGTCCAAAGCCAACAGATCATGACCACCCTGCTTGATGATTGGGCACAATCACATCAGAGTTTGTCATTAGACACGACCAATTCGATCATCACTGAACTCCTATCAGGCATCACACCCAATTTCAACGCCATTCAAACTGCGGCACGCTGTCTTGCCACACCACAAACTACCATAAGCTGCACAGATACACCCGAAAGTTATGTAGCATCCATACTTGCCAACGAAAGTGGTTATGTTCAGGGTCTAGATCATATTGCCACAGAGTATAGGATTGAAGAAACCAATGGCGTATCACAAGCAATAACTATTTCGTGGCTATTCTTCATCGCCACCATAATTGCGCTCGTTCTTGTTGGTTATTTTGTGCTGCGCCCTGCCGCCAAACGTCAAATCGAAACCCTCGATCAACTCGCAGGTTCCCGTATGTCTCTTGAATTCTCGACTGCTGAAGCCGAAGCCCGATCCGTCGAATTAAGAACAGTCGCTGACATAAGTACGCAAGTCTCAAGCATCCTCGAAGTAGATCGACTCCTTCAAGAAGTTTCTGACCTGACCAAAGAACACCTGCAACTTTACCACGCCCACATTTACCTGCTTGATGAAGACGGCAATACACTGGTGTTGACTGCGGGAGCAGGCATCCTTGGGCGGCAAATGGTCACTGAAAAACGCTCAATCGCGCTCGATAATCCAGATAGTATCGTTGCCACTGCCGCCCGTAATCGACAAAGTGTCAGCGTCAACGATGTTCATAGTGTGTCAACTTTTCTATCTCATCCACTCCTGCCAGATACACGCTCTGAACTTGCCATTCCACTTGTTGCACGCGCTCAACTCTTAGGTGTGTTGGATATTCAATCAAACACTACCAACTACTTCACCGAAAGTAAGGCTTCCGTAATCGAATTGATGGCGGGACAAGTCGCAGTTGCCATCAGTAACGCCCGCCTATATGAAGCTTCCGAAAGTATCAGCTTCCGTGAACGCGCACTCGGTTCGCTTGATCGCGAAATTCAGGGCGCTGTCAGTATGGATGAGATTTTGCGTACGACCACCCGTGAACTCGCTAAGAGTTTAGGTGTCTCTGAAACAGCCGTTGAATTAAAACTGGCTGAAAAGCGTCTGGCAAGCAAAACATGGGGCGGGCATTTGATTTCTACAGCCGAAATGCAGCGCCTTGACGCGGATGGTGATTCTCAAAAGATTGTGCCTCAAATCGATCAGCGGAATGCATCCGTTGCGCCTCAACTAGTAAACCCAATTATGATTCGCGGCACAAAAATTGGCAGCATCACCATAAAAAATGACGGAAGTTTCCAGTTAGGGGCTGATGACAAAGAACTCGTTCAGGATACCGCCCGTCTGGTAGCACAAGCGCTCGATCAATTCCGCTCAATTGAAGAAATTAGACGTTCCGAAGAAAACGCCCGTGCTGCCCAGCAGTTTCTTGACTCGATCATCGAAAACATCCCGAACATGGTTTTCGTAAAAGATGCTGAAGAATTGCGTTTTGTTAGCTTCAACAAGGCAGGTGAAGATCTTCTCGGCATCAAGCGAGAATCCATGATTGGCAAAAGCGATTTCGACTTTTTCCCGACAGATGAAGCCGAATGGTTCATTGACAAAGATCGCGAAGTGTTGAAAAGCAAAAACCTGCTCGATATTCCCGAAGAACTGATTAAAACGGCTGACGGTGACAGCCGAATCTTGCACACCAAAAAAATCCCTATTCTCGATGCTCAAGGCACTGCCCAATTCTTGCTCGGCATCTCCGAAGATATTACGGATCGCAAGCAGGCACAAACTGCCCTCATCGAAAGTGAACGTCGTTACCGTCAAATCGTTGAAGAAGCAACCGACGTGGTTTATACCATCGACCCTGCTGGTTTCTTCACCTTTGCCAGCCCTTCTGCCCAACGTTTGACTGGCTTTGCGCCCGGTGAATTAATCGGAACCCATTTTACGGACCTGCTGCCTAAAGGCGAGGGATGGCGCAAACGACTGGTTGAATTTTATTTGAAACAAGTCGAGCAAAAAATACCTCAGACTTCCCTCGAGTTCCCGATATTGACCCGTGAGGGCGAACGCCGCTGGCTCGAACAACAGGTTACGCTGACTACGCAAGGTGACAATATCATCGGGCTGCAAAGTGTTGCGCGTGATATTACTGAGCGTGTTTTGCAGGATGAAATTATTCGCGAATCCCGCGTCCGTGCCGAGTTGCTCGGACTGGTCAATGCTGCACTGTCACAATCCACCACCGAAGATGAAATCTTGACAGCTGTATCAGTAGTCGTGATTGAACGCAATCTCCATCACGCTTTCCTAGCTTACGTTGAAAGCGATGACTCTTACCGCATAAGCAGTGCAGAAATTATTGCGCTCTATTCTGGTTTCGGTGAACCGCTCCCGCTGGAAGCTACTGCCAGCACGCAGTTACCTGAAGCCTATTACAGTATCACCAGCAAGTGGTCAGACGGGCTGCAAACACCGCTCTATATCGAAGATATCCAAACATTGGACGAAGCTTCCCGTAGCTATTTCTTGAGCGAAAACATCGCTGCCTTGGTTTTGGTTCCACTGCGTACCAGTGATGAATGGCAGGCTATCGTCTGTTACGTCTGGTCAGAACCTCAAACCTTCCCGTTGGATTTTCGGGACATGATTGAAAGCATGATGCCTACGGCTGCCTCCGTCGTAGCCAGCCGACGAGCCTATCTCCGAACGCAGGTTGCCCGTGAACAAGCTGAACGCCGTTCCCTTAACATGGAAGCGGTAGCGCAGGTGAGTGCTACTGCTACCACGATCCTTGACACGGATGAACTTCTGAAAAGCGTTAGTAATCTCACCAGAGATCGTTTCCGGTTGTATCATGCGCACGTTTACCTGCTGGATGAAACCGGGGATAAGCTCATTCTGGCGGCGGGTGCAGGTGAGGCTGGAGATTTCATGAAATCGCGTGGCCATTTTATCCCCTATGACCGTCAAAGCAGTTTGGTTGCTCAGGCTGCCCGTGAACGTCATGCAGTCATCGCCAACGATGTCACTCTTACACCAGAATTCTTGCCCAATCCGCTGCTGCCCGAAACCCGATCTGAACTAGCGCTGCCGATGATTGTCGCCGATAAGCTGGTCGGTGTGTTGGATGTTCAGCATAATACGGTCAACCGTTTCAATGATGAAGACATCCGCGTGTTGACGGCCTTAACCAATCAGGTTGCTGTCGCCGTCGAAAACAGTAATGCCTTCCGCGAGCAGCAAAAAACCGCTGAACGCTTGCGCGAGGTAGATCGCTTGAAATCTCAATTCTTAGCCAATATGAGCCACGAACTGCGTACGCCACTTAACTCCATCATTGGCTATTCCGAACTGCTACTGGACGGTATTGATGGTGAATTAAACGATGAGGTAATCGAGGATGTACAAGCCATATATGGTGGAGGCAAGCATCTATTGAGTATCATCAATGATGTCCTCGACCTTGCGAAAATCGAAGCCGGTCAGATGTTGATCGAGTCCCAAGCGATCGATATAATGGATGTGATAAAAGATGTACTTGACACCTGCAACATTCTGGCACGAAACAAAGGGCTGGAACTTAAAGTTCAGTTGCAGCACGAAATTCCGTTGGTCAGTGGTGATGCCATTCGTCTTAAACAAATCATCCTCAATCTGGTCAATAACGCCATCAAGTTCACCAGCGATGGCAGTATTACGCTTGATCTTGCGCTTGATGATCAGGACATGGTCAAGGTCAGTATTATCGACACGGGTATGGGTATGACCTCCGACGAAATGCAGGGTTTGTTCCAGCAGTTCAATCAGGTAGACAATTCCCCAACGCGGCGGGCAGGTGGTACTGGCTTGGGGCTGGTTATTACACGCCATCTGGTAACCATGCATGGCGGCGTGGTTGATGTTGAAAGCGAAAAGGACATCGGTTCAACCTTCTGGTTCACCATACCTACCTTCAATCAACAAACCCTATCTTCGGTTAAAAGCTAGGCGTACTTCACCCAGTTCAACGCAGTTTGATAGGGGGGCGCGAACTATTGCGTCCCGATTCTCTATTTACGAATTTTCACCAATACTCACGACTTCCAACGACATTTCAATGTTATGATATTTTCAAGTCCACTATTAAGGAAATTTGTGTGAGCAGAATTGTTGTGATTGAAGATCATCCAGCCAATGCACGTCTTGCGGAAAAACTACTTACGCATGTTGGGCATACGGTTGAAATTGCCGAAGATGGCGAGTCGGGACTTCAAATGGTCGTGGAAACACTGCCGGATATGGTGCTGATTGATCTCGGTCTTCCTGATGTAGATGGACAAACTATAGCTGCACTGATTCGCCGACGCAGTGAACTAAAACATATCAAAATTATTGCCTTCACCGCTTGGCCAGAGGATCGTGCTCTAGCAATGGCACAGGCGTACGGGTGCAACGGTGTAATCAATAAACCGATTGATACTCGTAATTTTGCAAATCAGGTCAACAGTTTCTTGAATTCTGCACCTGCCGATCAACCCAAAATTTCAACCACGCCTGACGAGGCAGATGAGACAGGCAAATCATAGTGCTCGAACGGGGCAATCACCACACTTCATTTTCGCTGGAAGCCGCCAGCAACTTCACCGCTGATGAACTGGCAGAAATCTATAACGCCAGTCGTATCGACTACCTTGTCCCTATGCCCATGAACGCCAAAAGAATGCAAAGCTACGTCCGCATGTATGATGTTGATTTGGACGCGTCGGTCGTTATCTTTGATGCTGAACACCAACCTGCTGGCCTCGGTATGTTGGGTGCCCGTGATGATCGTGCGTGGATAACACGACTCGGCATCATTCCGCAGCGGCGTATGGCAGGCATGGGGATATGCCTGATGGAATCGTTAATTGGTGCGGCTCGTGAACGACATATCCGGCTTATCCAGCTAGAAGTCATTGAAGGCAATGATCGGGGTCATAAACTCTTTTCCAAATGCGGTTTTCGAGAGGTACGACGATTGCTTATCATCCGAAGACCTCCAGCATCACCACCGGGTGGGCCACCGGTCGTAGGGGCAACCGTGAGTAGATTGACCACAAGCGAAATATGGGCGTGTTTGGCGCAGCGAGGACCGGGTGCATCATGGATCAACGAAAATGCATCGCTGATTAAGGTCGAGAAGCTGGAAGGTCTGCGTGTAAAGCTGCCATCAGGCTACAGCGGTTGGGTGATTTTCCAGTGCAAAACGTTCGAGATCAGCCATGTTGTCTTGCAAACACCAGCACCAGTCCGTGAAATCATGATGGCAACCTTGCTTTACTACTTGCATAACTTGCATACCGAACAAGATACAAAGATTGAAAACATTCCTATAACGGATATGACCTTGCCGATATTACAAGACTTTAATTACATCGAAGAGTTTCGTCGTATCGAGATGTTTTTGCATTTATAGCATCTATAATGGTCACAGATCGGATTTAACACGGTTAAAATACGTTGACATACTGGCAGTTCAATCCTTACATCATCCCAATAATTCTGGGGATGATACCGCTAATCTACTTCGCTGTTCGTTCCTGGAATAATCGGACAAATAAGGTCGCCTATTACTTTGCGCTGGTTGCCATTGCCTCCAGTTTCAGCCTCGGTTTTTATGTTCTTGAACTGCTATCAACCAACACTGATTTACTTTTTCTGTGGGTACGGCTGCGTTTCGTTTTCGTGCTGTTCATTCCAGCATTTGCTCTGTTCTTCGTGCTGGCTTATGTGGGTCGTGAAGAAAGAATTACCCGGCGGGTATTCTTAATTCTAGCGATTCAACCCTGTATTACGTTGTTTGCCATGTGGACGAACGATACCTACCATCTGCAATGGGCATATTACAGCAGCCAAAAAATCGGTCAATTGGTGTTCGCGTCTTACCAAGATGCCACCTATAGTCCCGTCTACTGGATGGGGCAAATTTACCTGCTGATCGTCAGTGCTATGCTCATTTATGTTGTCCGGCAGGCTACCGTCAATTCACCGGGGATTCTGCATGGGCAGGGGATATACTTGATGGCAGCCATACTGCTGCCGGCTTCGGGTATCATCTTTGAATTAATCGGTCTGCGACCCATTCCGTATCTTAACTGGCCTGTTTTTACGCTGTGCCTATCGGCACTGCCTTTAGGGTTGGCACTATTCCGTTATCATCTGCTGGATATTCTTCCAGCGGCACAAACGTTAGTCTTGCACAATATGCAGGATGCGGTGCTGGTGATTGATTTCCGAGGGCGAATTGTAGAGGCTAATCCGGCGGCGGCAAAATTGTTGGGCGAGCCATTGCCAGCAATCGTCGGGCATAAGGTGAATGAGGTTTTCTACGATGTACCACATCTGGTGGAGCGATTCGTCGGCGTTTATGATGCTCAAGAAAGCATTTCGGTAGATGAGCGGGATGGTACAACCCGTCATTTTGACCTGCGAATATCACCACTGCGGAACCATAATCGGCAAATTACGGGGCGGATTCTGGTGCTACGGGATGTCGGGGCGGCTAAACGTGCCGAACAACATGCACTGGAATTGACTTTAGAACGTGAACGAACACAACTGCTGAAGAGCTTCATCAGCGACACTTCACATGACATCATGACACCTATTTCGGTGATGCGGGTGTCAACTTACCTGTTGCGGAGCTTAACCGACAAGATCGGGCAGGCGGTTGCAGGGGCACATGATGACCCAACGGCAATCGAGGCTACGTTGACAGAGGTGCAAAACACGGTTAATGCCATGCGTGAAAAAAGTACTAATCTGGATGCCAGTGCTTTACGATTGCAAACATTGGTCGAAGGCATGTTAGAGATGGTCAAGCTGGACAAGCAGGTTTTCGTCTTTACGTCGGTAGATTTGAACCCAGTGGTCGAGCAAACGATAAACTTGCAGCGTTTTCTGGCAGAGAATAAAGGCATCCAGCTAGAAATGAAGTTGGAGGGGGGGCTGCCAAAAGTGGCTTTAGACAGCAACCAATTCATCCGTGTGCTGCAAAACCTGCTGACGAATGCCATCAAATATACACCGAATGATGGGACAGTGAGCGTACGGACAAGCAAGCAGGGTGAGCGGGTGCAGTTGGAAATTCAGGATACCGGCGAGGGTATACCAGTGGATGATTTGCCACATATTTTTGACCGGATGTACCGGGTTGATAAGACACGACACATGGAGTCGATTGGTGTGGGATTGGGATTGGGGTTAGCCATCGTCAAGACGATTGTGACAACACATCAGGGTACGATTGAAGTTGAAAGTACAGTCGGTAAAGGCAGTACATTCCGGATTTGTTTGCCTGCTGTGATTCCTGTGGTACAGCAAGATATCATTATTGAATTGTTGTCGGGAGATGAAAAGCCTGATAAACAGGCGATAACAGGTAACATTACGTAGAAACATTACGATTTTGGCAGACGATTTACCTGCTTTGCAGGTGGAGCAGGTCAAAACAGCCTCTTTTTGACCCATTTATGAAGACAACGCTTGAAACTTCAAACCAAACTCAAACGTTCAAAATCGCAATTCTGTGATAGAATTTTTGTTCTTGTGAGTATCTGGTGGTGGGCACAACAGGGGGTGATGATGACCGGTGAGGCAGTCAGCATACTTGGCAGCGCAGTGCGGATGATGGATTCTCGTCACACGGGGAGAAAATATCGCATCACGGTGAGCCTGCCGCTTGGTTATGATCGGTCGCCTGACGAGGGGTGGCCTTTCAACAACACACCGGCTTTATGGCCTGTTGTTTACGTGCTGGATGCCAATTGGTACTTTGGCATGGTGACGGACATTATTCGCCCGATGTCATGGTGCGGGAGTACCTCGGATGCGATTGTGATTGGTATCGGCTATCCCGAAGATAAAGACCCAATAGCGGCTTTCCGTGAGTCTTTCACCCGACGAAACGCCGATTTGACCCCTGTACGGGACGAAGCCGAGGAAAAATCAATGGAGGCGCAGCATAAGCGACCCACACCAAGCGGTGATTCTGGCAACTTCCTCGAATTCATCAAGGACGAACTGATACCGATTATCGAAAAAGACTATCGGGCTGATCCGGCACAGCGTATTCTGGTGGGTCATTCATACGGCGGTTTATTCGGGGTGTTTGCCATGCTTGAAGCGCCTGATTTGTTCGATACGTTGGTTATCGGAAGCCCAACGTTGACGTATGGCAATCGAATCACTTTTCAGCGTGAGGAAGCCTTTGCCAAGGAAAACAAGAAACTGCCAGCCAAAGTTTTCCTTTACGTAGGCGAATATGAAGAGGGTTTAGATGACACTACGCTTACCGATACACTGCGTCTGGCGGCTATCCTGCAAGGCCGCAATTACGAGGGGTTTTCGTTGGTCAAGCACGTATTTTTAGACCAGAACCACTGTGAGGTTGCGGCACCGGGTTTTCAGGCGGGATTGAAGTTCGCGCTCAAAAAGTAGATATGTGGCGTGATGAAAATTTGGGGTTAATTCCTCCTCCGGTCTCTGAATCAACTGAAGAAGAGAAAAAATCCTTGTTTGAGGACAAGAACAACCCATTCAAGATAGCATTCGACGAATTCTTCCGCATTTTCAAATCAAACCA
>JBBSBS010000096.1:0-17972 GCA_038251045.1 Aggregatilineales bacterium
AACCTCAAACGAGGTGTAATCCTGAACTGCCGCGAACTGTCCGTTTGGGCTAATAGCCGTTCTGTTAATCGGCATATCTGTATCGAAATGATAAACCGAGCCTAGAATCTGTTGATCGAGATTAATCGTGCCGAGCCGATTTTCAAATCGATTTTCGATTAATCCGATATTCGCCTCTTTTGCAAGTGTAATATGCATACTTCCTGATAATAATTGACCGTCAGGTCCCCATGAAGCAATAGGTTCGAGCCTATCAAGGTTTGAAATCGAGATTGTTTCAAAAGTGGATTCAAAAGTATCTTGCGAATAAACTGCCGAGGATGCCAAAAGAAATATCAGACATAAGACAATTGAACGAAGCCTATAGTTGTTCAGTGCTATTGCCCCTTATCGCATTATTTACATAACTATAGTATAGCGATTGGTTGAGTGTTGTAGCATTCACCTTTTATCCCTAGTGGCTTTCTGTAAAAATCCCTCTCTTTTTTCTCTTTCTTTTCTTGGCGGACTTGGCGATTTGCTTTCCGCTTTTTTCACTGCGGTTAGGTTATATTCTTCTGCCACTCCAAAACGTTTTCAAGCGTAACATTTGCACCACACAAAACGACTGCCACATTTGCATCCGGTTTGACTTGTATTTTCCCGTGTGTCAGGGCAGCCAGTGTACAGGATGCCGCCGGTTCAATCAGAAGTTTTTCCTCATTCAGTAATTCCGTTAATGCATTGACCGCCATCTCATCCGAAACCACCACCACATCCTCAGCATATTGGCTGACAAGATCGAACTGCGGTTGTTCCGTTCGCCGCGCACCGAGGCTCATCGCGATGGACGTAATCGCAGGCAGTTCCACAATTGTTCCGGCCTGAACACTCTGGTACATACTGTCAGTCCCAATCGTTTCGACCCCATAAATGTCCGTCGTTGGCGAAAATGCCTGCACCGCGCTGATAATCCCCGAAATCATGCCACCACCACCGATTGACATCACCACTAGATCAATCTGCTGCATTTGTTTCATCAGTTCAAGAAAGATCGTGGCTTGTCCCGCCATCACATTCGGATCATTGAACGGATGGATGTAGGCTTTTCCCTCTTTTGCCGCCAATTCCATCGCGTACTGGTTGGCTTCGTCCCAGCTTTCGCCATACAGAACAACCTCCGCGCCTGTCGCCTCCAATGCCTTGACGCGGTTCTCCGGTGTGCGCCCGCCGAGATAAACCTTCGCCCCAATTCCCAGCAAATTAGCGGCATAGATAACCCCCAAACCGTGGTTGCCCTGTGATGCGGTAATCACCCCTTTCTGGCGTTGTGCTTCCGGCAAAGCCAGTATGGTGTTCAGCGCACCCCGCACCTTGTATGAATGGGTCGGTTGAAAAATTTCTAGTTTCAGAAAAATATTAGCGCCTGTTTTCTGGCTGTAATATTCTGAACGGATCGTCGGCGTCGGTGTTAAATACGGCTGGAGGCGCTCCGCCGCTGCCTGAATTGCGTTTGCACTAATAAGCATGATCGTCCTTTAAGTAAGTGTACTATTGACCTCACTCAACATTGTAAGGGCTTCACTTTGCCACCGATATGCTTCTCTATAACCATTCCGTCCCCGCTTTTCTTTGTGTCCTTCGTGCCTTTGTGGTAAACAATCCCTGTATTCCTCTTCGCCCCAGCGGTTGAATCGTAATAGTCTCCGTAATTGTTACCTGTTATGGCCTGTTTATCAGGTTACATCCATCACTCGCCAGTCCATTCGCCTATCGTGTACAATCTGCCACATTAATCACACGAAACAAGGTAACTTCATGCCAACTGTTCAATCCAAATATGATGTTGTTATCGTAGGTGGTGGTCATAACGGCCTCGTATCCGCCGCTTATCTCGCCAAAGCTGGCCTATCCGTCCTCGTCCTCGAACGTCAACCGCAAGTTGGTGGTGCTGCCCAAACCGTTCAGGCTTTCAAAGGTGTAGAGGCTAAACTCTCCCGTTATTCCTACCTGTTGAGCATGTTCCCACGTCAAATCAGCACCGATCTCGGCCTGAATTTTGAAAGCCGCCGTCGTACTGTCGCCTCATTTACACCCACCGTTCGAAATGGTCAACATCATGCCTTGCTCATCAGCAACATTGACCCCGGTGCTACTGTCGAATCGTTTCGTCAACTCACCGGCAACAACAGTGAATATCTAGCTTACCAACGCTTTAACCACCTGATGGAAACCTTCGCCCAAAAAGTCTGGCCTACCGTCTTGAAGCCTCTGCAATCCCGTGCCGACATGCAGGCACAGTTTGATGATGCCGATAGTCGTGAAGTTTGGGAACTTTTGGTCGAACAACCGCTTGGTATTGGCCTCGAACGCATCCTTCATGATGATCGTGTTCGTGGATTGGCCTTCACCAACGCCAAAATTGGCATCCTCACCCATCCCTATGACCCCACGCTGCTCCAAAACCGTACCTACCTCTATCACATCATCGGTCAAGGCACAGGTGAATGGCAGGTCGTCATTGGTGGTATGGGTGCAATTTCAACCGCCCTTGAACAGGCAGCCCTTGCTTCTGGTGTCCAAATCCAGACATCCGCCACTGTTCAGCATGTTCATCTCGGCGCTGAAAGTTCGGTTGAATATGTCCACGACGACCAATCGCATACCGTACAGGCCAAGTATGTGCTGTCAAACGTCGCCCCCAGTGTCCTCAATCGGATGCTGGTCGATAGCTCCATCCCCGCACAGGTGGATGAAGGCGCTGTCTTTAAGGTCAATCTGGTGCTCAAACGGCTACCACGCCTCAAAGCCCAGGGTTATACACCTGAACAAGCCTTCAACGGCACGTTCCACCTTGATGAAGGCTACGACGCCATGAACGCCAGCTATCAACAGGCTATGCAAGGACTGATCCCCGATCAACCGCCCGGTGAAATGTACTGCCAGACCATGACCGATCCTTCAACCCTGTCGCCAGAATTACGTGCAGCTGGTTACCAGACCATCACGCTGTTTGGCCTCGATATGCGCGCAAAAATCTTTGAAGCGGATAACGCTGCCACACGTCAGGCCGTCCTTCAACGTTATATCACCGCCATTAATGCTTATCTGGAAGAACCGCTCGAAGACTGTTTGGCACTCGATAGTGACGGTCAGCCGTGTATCGAAGCCAAGTCGCCGCTTGATCTGGAAGCCGAACTCGGAATGCCGCAGGGCAATATTTTCCACACCAATTTGACATGGCCGTTTGCTGATGAAGCTGCACAGGTCGGCACATGGGGTGTCGAAACCGCCCATCCGAACCTGTTTATTTGTGGTTCAGGTGCAGTTCGTGGTGGTTGCGTCAGTGGTATCCCCGGTCATAACGCCGCCATGAAAGTATTGGAATGTGAAGGGTATACTGCCCCTACTATGTAAGCCGGAACAAACGGTCAAACACATGAGCACGCCACAGGAAACGCTGAACCACTGTCCACAGAGCTACGACTGCGAAAATAATCACCCAATCACGCAGTTGTAGCTCTGCTAGCTCAAACGTGTAACGCAGACCCGGCACAAGCATGATGATTACATATAGAATCGCCAGCAGAACCGCAACGATGGTAGGTCGCCAGTCACCACTCAGTTCATCACCACCAGTCCAGAAAGCGGTTGGCGGCTCCACAAAGATGATTAGTACCAGCCCACCGAGTGTCGTCACTGTCGTCAAGATGGTTCGGGCAATCGTCAACGCCTCTTGTTGTGCCGTTTCGATAATTTGCATGATGTTTTCACCACGCGCTTGTTCTAACACCTGTACTTGTTCGCGGGTCAGGCTTCTGATGTTAAAGACATTGGTTCCGGCGCTGTTGGTGAATGCCGCCACGAAGTAGATGAGGTATATCGCTACCCCGACCGTAGCCAATGATATGCCCGCCGGAATAATGAAACGCAGCACCGTTCGCAGTGATCCGCGCGGTGGTTTGCCGGGATGTGACCACGCCGCTAACCCCAATGTCGGCAAACCAACCGTAATCAGCGAAAGCAGTGTTTGATGTACCGGCGTTATCGGGAAACCCAGCCCGATAATGGCGATCGCGATGATGATTATGGCTTGATACACAACACGCGTCAGGAACAGGCGGATGATGTCAAGCATGCCGATGACGATCCGCTGACCCTCGCTAAATGCCGAAGGTAAAGCCGCGAATGAGTCATTCAGCAGAATGATGTCGGCAACACCCCGCGTAGCTTGGCTGCCACTCTGCATAGCGATGCCAATTTGTGCGCGTTTGAGCGACAGTACATCGTTTACGCCATCCCCGATCATAGCGACATAATGACCGCTTGCCCGCAGCGAACCAACTAAACGCTCTTTTTGTTGAGGGGTAATACGCCCAAAAACAGTGGTGCTTTCAGCCGCCCGTGCAAATTGGGACGGGTTCATACTATCCAGCTCAAGCCCGGAAATGACCTGAATATTACCGCTTAGACCAGCCTGTCGGGCGAGCGCTGCAACTGTGTTCGGATTATCGCCCGAAATAATTTTCAGCTGAATCCCGGTGTTCGCGAAATCTTTGAGGGTAGCTTCCGCTTCCGGTCGCAATTCGTCACTGAATGCTAAAGCACCCACTGGAATCAGATCCAGCGGAAGTTGCGGTTGGTCAGCCGCGTTGTAAAGCGCACTCACTTCGGGTCGCTGTGCAAAAAGCAGCACCCGCAAACCCTGTTCTTCCCACTTAGACAGTTGACCCCCTAAATCGGAGTTTTTGCCTAAATGTGGGCGCAGCATTTCGGGAGCGCCCAATACATATACGCCGTTTAGTTCATCGGTAGCGAATGCGATTGCACTCCATTTGCGCTCTGAAGAAAATGGAACTTCTTCCACAACGGCAAGTTTGTTACCTTGAAGTGTGCCATGCAGCGCGTCTGAAGTCCGGTTGCCGCTGCTGGCACTAGCCGCATACAGGCCGAGGATACGCCGAAATTCTTGGTCGACTATAGTATAGGGAACAGTGTCAACCAGATTTATCTTGTTCGCGGTAAGCGTGCCTGTTTTATCGAGGCACAGAACATCCACATTACTCATCGACTCAACGGCGTTGGCATGTTGGATCAACGCCCCTTGGCCTGCCATCCGCACCGCACCCATTCCGTACGCAATCGTTGTCATGAAAAATAGGCCGTTGGGGATTAGTCCTGCAATCACAGCCGCTATCCGTGCACTTTCGGTCAAAGGCTGGCTGATAACCAGTGCTGCCAATCCAAACAGGGTGCCGATGAGCACCGTTACCACCACCAGCAGTTGCACGATGAACTCCACATCCACCTGCAATGGCGTTTTTTCGGCACGGTACGCCCGCGCACCGACCGTCAATTTGCTGGCGACACTTTGTTCACCGACTTTTTGGGCTTCGTAATAGGCACTTCCGTTGACGCAGAAAGTTCCTGAAAAAACCATGTCGCCTCGGTGTTTGGCGATTAGATCCGATTCGCCGGTGAGTAAAGACTCATCCGCATCCATCCGGTTTTCACTAACCACCTGCCCATCTACTACAATTTGGTCACCGGCATTGACTAACAAAATATCCCCGACCACGATCAGGCTCGGATCAACCGTTGTTGGTTGACCGTCACGCATCACGGTCGCTTTCGGTCGTGTCAGTAGGGCAATCTTATCCAGCGCACGTTTGGCGCGGATTTCTTGAGCGATGCCGATGACGGTGTTCCAGAAGGCGATGCCGACCGATGCAAACGCATCAGTGTATAAACCCAGCACAACCAGCACAGCGCCAATGCCGAACAAAACGAGATTAATGAATGTAAAGACGTTGGCACGGATGATGTCGGCATAGGTTCGGCTGCTCTGAAAGTGAACATTGTTGCCTTGCCCACGCTGGCGACGTGCAGTGACCTCGGTTTCAGAAAGGCCGTTAAGTTGGGACGATGAGATTGAGGAGGCCATCTGCATAAAATATTCTCGAATTCGTGATTATCCAGTAATTGTAACGGATAAATAGTTTGTACGTTACGGTACTGGCAAAGGTTGCACAATTCCGGGACAAAATGTGACGGTTTCCGTAGCATGGATTATACTTCCATAAACCATTATACTTAGCGTCACTAAGTATTTTGGTTGCATCATCACACGCAGCCTAATGATAACAGGAATTTCATGCCGCTTTTTATCATTTTCATTTTTGCGACGATTGTTATTGGCGCGGGGGCAATGCTTGCTCCTGCATGGCCTTCTTCTCAGCCGCGCATCGGTTTGATGGCCGCACTGGTGCTCGGCATCGTCATGGGTGGTTCAATCTTCTGGGCGATGCTCTTTGGGTGGGATACGCTAGTAATTGATTACCTGCTGTTTGCCCTCATGACCAGTATCTTTTTGTTTGGAACGCTGTCCTACGGGCAGAAACGTGCCGAAGCACGTGGTGAAACCTTAGCCGATGCCGATCAAGGATGGCCGGGACCCCGCGATTTATTATTCTTTGGCTTGGTCGGGGTGATCTTTATCATTCCTGTGCTGCTTTTTCCCGTTCCGCTGGATACCGATGCTCAGGGTTTTGGTTATCTGGGCTTAATGGCACGGTTGGGCGGCGGCTTTAATACCCTTGCGCCGTGGCATCCTGAAGTGAGCTATCTCTATTCTCCCGGCTTTACCGTCATAATTGCCTATCTTAGCCACCAATTGGGGCAGGGCTTACATTCGGTACAGCTCAGCGTCGGCGCGGTATTGGGCGTGTTGAACGTCTGGTTGGCTTACGATATGGGTTCGGAAATTCGCGATAAGCGGCTTGGTCGCGCGATGGCGTTGGTGATGCTGGCAAGCATCGGGCTTTTCGCTGCGTTTATGGACTCCCACTACACTACGCTGCTCGGTTTGGTATTTGCTCAAGCCTTTCTGATTATGGTGATCCGTTTTCAGCGCCAGCCAACGATACCCGATGCGGTCGGCGCTGCACTCATGCTCGGATCACTGGTCTTAGCCCATCCCGATACCACCATAATTTTGATGTTGGGTTATATCCCGTGGCTGTTGACCATGTGGTTCGGCACACCGCGCCCGACGTTACGAAGCTGGATAGTAATGGCAGTTGGTATCCCACTGCTGGCAGTGATCGCAATTGCGCCGTGGTTATATAGCATTCGCGATTTGCTTGGCAGCAATATTGCATCCCCATTTATGCGTGATCCATCCTATTGGCAGGTGCTCATCCACTATCATGGTGTATGGGTGATTCCGGTCGCGGTGCTTGGCGCAGTCCTCGGATTACGCGGGCGCAGTCAACCGGCTATTCTGGCTATAGACTGGTTGGTACTTATCCTTGAATTTTCGAGTGTTGGTCTGCTGGAACGGCTTGTGCCGACTTTAATCGCGCCCATACTGCGTTACGACTATCCGTTTAGTATCGCGTGGCATGGTCCCATTATTCCATATGCGATATTAGGTGGGGCAGGCTTGATGTGGTTATGGGAACGCTATGCCCAGTCGCGCATCGGTGATGGACTGCGCCGTTGGTCATATGCGCTATTAGTGGCGGTGGCTGTAGTCCTGATTGCGGTATTCGTTCTCAGCCCGCAGCTGCTGGCATTTAGCAAAGGTCGGGTCGGGTTCTTTGGGGCGTTTGCATCGTCCGCCGATGTGCGGGCGATGGTGTGGATAAAAGAGAATACACCCGCCGACGCGCGCGTTCTCAATTTCCCCGGCACACAAAAAGATAACTCGCACGAAAGTGATTGGGTTCCGGTCATTGCCGAACGCGATACTGTGTATTATCGCTGGCAGCCATTCTTTCGTGGTAACGAGGCCAGCCTTGCCGAACAGGATCGTTTACGTGCCTTCTGGGAAGACCCTGCGAACACAGCAAATGAGGCGTTACTGCAAGAAGCGAACATTCATTACATAATTGTTCCGCAGCTTGTGACCGACCCCGCCAGCATTGACAGTATGTTTCGTTGGCGTGCCCCTTTTACTGAACTGGTGCAGATGAAATCATCCGTTAGCGCTGCTTCGTATTTGCAACTTGTCTATGAGAGTGACGGCGCACAGGTATACGAATTGAAACCTTAACAACTGTTGATTATGGCTGATTGGCTATATAATCGAGGCTGGTGATGGTGTATCGTATTGCCCACTGTTAGACGAAACGTAACTTACCAGTAGTGCCAACGATGAGAATGAAGTATGCCCGACGAACCGCGTTTCACGGATGACAACAACCCGCAAAATCCTGCTGGTTCAAATAGGCAGGGGGAATCGTCTGCGTCTGTCACCTTTATGGAAATTATGCGGCGGGAAGCAGCCAAAGCTGAAGCGAATCGGCCTCAGCGCGGTATTGAAATTCCCATCGTGGCCACCGAACTACCACCTAACCCGCCCGATGTGACTGCACAACCCGCTCCATCAGCACCGCCGCCATCAACTGCCTCACAGCAGCGCCGGTACGACAATGCTATGGAAGCCCAACGTATACAGCGCGTGAAAAAGCGTCAGTCGCGCCGTCGTCGCCAGACGGTTGGGGTTTTTGGCGGGATTTTTCGGTCAGTTATCGTTATTGTTATCGCGGCAGCCCTCATGGCGACCATCTTTACGTGGTCAACGCCCACCCAATTTATTAACGATCAGGTCAAATCCAAGCTCAGTATCGCGCAGGCAACCGGTCAATCCACCGTTGTGCCAACTGTCATACCCACCCCGAACTGGCTGCGGAAAATCGGTATCGTTTCCGGGCATCGTGGGCCGCAAGTTCCACCGGACCCCGGCGCAGTATGTCCCGACGGCTTGACCGAAGCCTCGATTACCTTTGCAGTTTCCCAGAAAGTCGTGCGTAATTTACGGGATCGTGGCTACTCTGTGGATTTATTGGATGAGTTTGACTCGCGTTTGGATGGCTACCAAGCTGCGGCACTGGTGTCCATTCATGCCAACACCTGCCAAAACTTTGGTGAGGTCGTAACTGGTTATTTGATTGCGCGGGCGGCGGCACGCAGCGGTTTGGGGCAGGATGATCCCCTTGTTGAATGTGTCGCGCGTTATTATGGACAGACTATCGGGCTGCCGCGCAGGCCAGGTGTGACCATAGACATGAGTGATTATCATACCTTCCGCGAAATTCATCCGTTAACACCGGCTGCAATACTGGAACTGGGATTCATGCTTGCAGATCGTGACATATTGACCAATAAGCAGGATGAAATGGCAAAAGGAATCACCGACGGCATATTGTGTTTCCTTGAGCCAAACCTACAACCACTGCCAACTTTAGACCCAACCATCACACCAACAGGGTAATTTGATGACGAAACAATTGGTTATGTATTCTCGGACGACAGGTTGTCCGTTTATTTCGGTGGCGAAACGGGTATTGGATGACTATGCTCTGAGCTACCACGAGATTTTTATTGATAAGGACATGGATGCACGTCAGCGCGTACAGGAGTGGACGGGGTTCCTTTCCGTACCCACCTTGATCGTCGCCGAGTCAGGTGACGTGCTGCCCTATGCGAAACCGCAGGCCATAGAACACGGAAGCAGTCCCCGTGGTATCAACCGTGGCACAATGATTACCGAAGCCAATATCGAGCAGCTTGTAACGTGGTTGATGCAAAATGGCTTTATTAATAGTGCTGATGGGACGGAAGGATGAACCTAACCGAGAAAGAAATTCTGGTAGATGGCCTGAAAGTCCATTACTGGGAAGCTGGTTCAGAAACGAACCCCGCGCTCTTGCTCATTCATGGCGGTATGGGAGATGCACTGTTGCATTGGGAACAGGTTCTGCCAATGTTGGCAGAAACTTTTCATGTGCTGGCTCCTGATCTACCGGGATTTGGTGGCAGTCAGTCCTTGCCCGTGATGCGGACAGATGTATTGCTGCATTGGATCAAGTTGTTTATCGATTTACACCATCTTGAGCAGGTCGTATTGGTCGGCAATTCATTAGGTGCGCTGATTGTTCGCTTGTTTGCTGCGTCCAATCCAAAATATGCTCCGGCAGTCATTCTGGTTAACGGTGGTGGCATTCCGGATATGCCGCGCATCTTCAAAGTGGTCGAGCGAATACCTGTGCTTTCCCGCTGGTTTTTCTCTCAATTTGGCAAAATGGCGACAAAACCGGATTCACTGAACCGCATTATTTTCATCAAAACAGTTTTATCCGATCACTTTTTCACCGTTGCCAATACGGCAGTCCCCGCCTTCAGCCGCATGATACAAATGCTGGTGAGCAGCGGTATACTTTCCGAGCAAACACCTCGCGTACCCACGCTCATCTTGTGGGGTGTCGAAGATACATTTACCTCCCCCGGTGACCGCGAGGCGATCAAGGCCAGTATTCCGGGAGCAACCCTCACCGAAATTGCGGATTGTGGGCATATGCCGCAGCTCGAAGCGCCCGATGTATTTACATGGCAAATCACTACCTTTCTCGATAAACTGACACGTCCGCAAACAGCCGCTAACGTCGGGCCAAAACTCCTGCGAAAATTGTCTGGATAATCCCCATTCTTACTGCTATAATGCCCTAGATTATTTTAGGAGGGGTAGCCTAGTGGCCTAAGGCGCTCGCCTGGAACGCGGGTAAGGGTAACACCTTCGTGGGTTCAAATCCCACCTCCTCCGTTTTTTCCCACATACCATAAAGACCATCATGCAAAAATTGAGTAGTATGCGTCTGCCTTGGCCGGCGGATTGGACAGCATTATTTGCTGCTGACCGTCCTCTGGTGCTAGAGATAGGCTTTGGCTATGGGACTTTTTTATACCATCTAGCACAGACCAACCCACAGGCAAATGTAATCGGAATCGAAATTGCGAATCAGTGCCTACAGGCTGTCGAACGCGGCATCGAACGCAGGCGCTTGACCAACGTGCGTGTCATCCAATCAATGGCTGAAACAGCACTTCACCATCTCTTTACCCCCAATAGCTTAAGGCAGATTTATATAAACTTTCCGGATCCGTGGTTCAAGACACGCCACAGCCATCGCCGTTTGATGCAGCGCGACACCTTGGATGCCATCGTCAGCCGCTTACAATCCGGTGGCATGTTGTATCTGGCGACAGACATTATCGAATATGCCGAAATGAGCGCCGAACTCCTCGGTCAAACATCAGGGTTAGACAATGTGCTGCCGACTCCTTGGGCAAATTCCTTACCGGGCAGGGTAGTTACAAAATATGAAGGACGGGCGCAGCGTGAAGGACGAGAGTGTTATTATTTTGCTTACCGTCGAAATCATCAAACAGTGCCGGATATGCCAGTCGCCGTGGAGGGGGAAATGAATCATATTGTCTTTCGTTCGCCATTGACTATGGATGAAATGCTGGCTCGTTTTGAAGGTAGTGAACAAAAATCCGGTGACATTGCTGTCCGTTTATTGCAGGGTTTTCGTGGGCGCAACATGCTGCTGTTTGAAGTATATATCCACGAACCCACCATCGAACAGCATATTGCACTGGTCGTCACATCTCGCGAAGCGCCCAATGAATATACACTGAAGGTCGGCACACTCGGTTACCCCCGTTCCACCCCCGGATTGCATAAAGCCGTTGCCTTTATGGGCGAATGGCTCATCGGGCTGCATCCCGACGCACAGGCGCTGCATCACGCGGTCGATGTCTGAAGCCACAGGCGCGTTCGTTCGCGCCTGTTTTGAATCATGATTCAACCACCCCGTGCATTTAACACCGGCAGGACAATCGACTCAGCCGAAGAGTGGCCGTTTCTAGCATCTCAACCCGCATTTGAAAATCAGGCTTTGGGCGCAGCGTCACCAACGGAAAGGGTCGGATGTCCTGATTTGGCACAAGCGCTCACGAGTACTGTTGCAAGATGGTCGCCAAGACCAGACAGATTATTACTGATCTCGATATTGAACCGCCACTTTGTTTGAACATTTTTCGGTCGCTCAGCGTTGATTACGCTACTGCGTGTAAAGCCCCCACCACAAACGTCTTGTTGAAAAACTCTACGCGACCACTACTGAAAGTGGCAATCTCGCCCAATGTCAACACACCAAAAGGTGTCGAATCTTGATTCGGCAGCACAGCACGCACAGCATCTAATTCCTGACTGAATTCATTTTCCAGATACAACACGCGCGAAATGCAATCGATAATTAGAATGTGTGCATCATTAGGCGCATCTTTCAGCGCTTGACGGGTAGCGAGCTGGGCATGATCAACTAAACTCTGCTTGTTACCTTTAAGGAGATAGACCATCGAATTTAATGGAACCTCACCAACCAGACCAAACTCTTATCGTCGGTAAATGTAATAGGATCACGCACAATGAAATCCATCCCGGGCTTAAATATTCCAAGAGGGTATTCCTTGGCGATTGAGAAGAAATTCTCTTTTGTCAAAATATTCCCAGTCACTCGTTCGATCAATTGACTGTAAACCTCAAACGCGGGCCGACTATTCAATTGGTGAATAACGGTTCGCTCAATCTTATTGGCAACGAAGGGACCATACAACTGTTTCCAACCGTGTTGTACACCTAAGGTTGTGGTCGCTTTGACCCATAAAATTAGGCCAGCATCTTGATAGATTCCATGACTATCGAACAGGCAGGGCATTTGTTGAAAACTCAATGATCCCGCTCCGCCACCGATGTAGCGAACCTTGTTCCCGTATTTTCGAAATAATCGGTCAAGAAACGACCCAATGTTTTTTGTCAGTCCGTCCACGAGTACGAGAGCTGTATATTGTTGGCCTCCGGGAATATTTGGCAAGCCAGACAAGGTAAAACTCGAATTATTTAGACCTGTAACTATACTTGGTTCAGCTATTACTGGCAGCACATTTGCCACAATGCCTGATTCAAATCGTTTATTGCCATAGATAACGCTGGGGAAAATACCGCCCGCGACAGGAATATGGCGCTGCTTGAGGGCTGCCAAAAGATCGTTCAGATCAATCTTGGAGTGCTCAGCAATGAACAGTAACACTTGCTCGCCCTCAGCACGCGGAAGCTTTGTGATTTGCTCGACTATAGTGTGAACTTCAGCATCCTGAAAGTACGATACTTGTGACATAATCTGGATCTTTCTTTGTGAAAATTTGAACTTGAACCCCACTCAGTATATTGCACATTACAAAGTATTAAGTATTAAGATTAGTCAATTTTACAGCAAATACTTTTGAAAGTGACAACAGTGTGGAAATTCATCACATCGTCTGTAAATTATTCGTAACTATGTTTATTTTGGGTTTGCCCCCAAACCGATCTCTAACCATCGTCCAACCCCATTACCAAACGGCTCGCCTGCAAGGTTAATGCCACTCTCCCTTAACAGTTACCAAATGTCCGACCAAATAGTCACCCTTATGACCTTCATTTGAATTATGATGGTTCTACTTTGGCTTATTGCGCCGCGGGGTCCCTATGTTAATGAGCGCTCTAAATTTAGAGTATCTTGGTGGTAAAAATGCATTTCCCGCGCTTTGCTCGCCTACAGCCGCGGCAGACATACGGCAGCCAACCGCGGCGCTCAGCGGATTTAGCCGCACTTCCCGCCTGCCATTTGTGTCGGTTCCGCGCTGTGCTCCCTCACACCCGCCCGCCATTTCAGCGGGAATACTGCAAAAATTGCGACAATTGCAACACTTATAACCAACTAATATCTTGTTTCTTGAACAGTGTGTCGTGGTCTACTTGCCTCGCCATGTTTGACTATTCAGTACTGTAATCGGGTTTCGGCTATCCGCACGTTGTTCCTCACGTCGGGTGATGCGTCGGTTCGCCTGCTCATGGATTTCCGCCACATGGGCAACTTTCTCCTCAATAGCAACGCCTAACCAGCGCTCCCCATTCTCGGCAGTCGCCAAACTCCCACTGCCGTATGCCCCCGTTAGCGTATCATCCTCCCACATTGCCGACATAATCAGCGATCCGCCCTCAATCCAATCCATATAATAATTGGGCGTACTGATGAAATTGGGTTCATCAACCACCCGTTCCATTTTGCACAACTCAGGTCGCAGGTGCAGTAGGAACGCAGTTTCTAGTTCGCCTGCGTGCCCCATTCCACCCCGCGCCGAACGCCGGTATTGCTCAAGAGCCGGTGCACCCAGATGACCCGACGTATGTAGCCATGTCGTCGCCGCAAAAACATGATGATGCCGGTCGCCTGCATATTTGACGACGTTGTGCAAAAATGAACTATTGCCCCCATGTCCACTCATCAAGTAGAAACGGTCGGCCCCGCGTGCCACCAATTCATCAATCACTTCGAGTAGGAAGTCTTCAAACACGCGCCCACCTAAATTGAGCGTCCCTGCAAAGGCATCCCGATACATGCTAACCCCATACGGCAGCGCGGACAGCATCTCGGCTTGTTCAGGAATAGCGGCGACAACACCATCGGCTATCGTTCCTATGATGACCGTATCGGTGTTAAGCGGTAAATGATAACCATGTTGTTCCGTATGCCCGCACGGTATCAGGACGACGCGCTGCTGAGTTGCCTCTACAGTTTGTGAGCCACCCCTTGAATGACGCGAAAGCCTAATCTGTTTAATCGAGTCAGCTCCCAATATGTCGTCGCCTGCATGGACAATATAAAACTGCCCGAAACCTTGCTCAGACAATCCATCGAATATGCTTACGACCACTCGACGCAGCATGCTGATGCTTACGGGGACAGCACTTCCTTCCCATCCATAGGGCAGGGCAGGCAGTAAGCATATGCGTTCGGAACCGACTTCTTGAGCGATTTGCTCAAGGTCATAACCGTCGCCCATCGGCAGCACAAACGGAATTTCTCGCGGTAAATCCACAACCTCAGGCCATGTAATTTCGTCATAACGGATGAACGTGGCGATCATAAATTTCTCCTAATCTACCCATTGTCAAAACCCGACTTGCTGCCCGAAAGTGGAGTAGCACTTACTTTACCCACTGATATAATTATCGTCTCCATAATTCACATTGTTTTGAAGGTCACTATGCCAGATTTGGTTACAGTTCTATTACATATTCTCTTGTTTGTAGCTGGCGCATCGTTGGTCGGTTGGACGATTATGTCTGCCATCCGTAGTTTTGTATTGCCTCGTGGGGATAATGTAGCGCTCACCCGATTTGTTTTCCAAAAAATGTCCATTATTTACCGGAGTATGGCAAAACGGGCCAAGACCTACCCTGAGCGTGACCGTATTATGGCACTTTTCGCCCCCGTTACGCTTCTACTTCTTCCGGTAGTATGGCTGTTTCTAATCTTGATCGGCTATACCATGATGTTTTACGCGCTGGGTGAAGGCACGCTGTATCAGTCCTTTAAGGTCAGTGGATCATCACTATATACATTAGGGTTCTACACGGTAGATTCCCTACCAGATAACGACATGGCATTCGTGGCTACAGTCTTGGAGTTTAGCGAGTCAACCATCGGTCTTGGGCTTATCGCCATATTGGTTTCCTACCTTCCGACCATGTACTCTGCCTTTGCTACCCGCGAAACATTGGTCACGCTTCTGGAGATTAGGGCAAATTCACCGCCATCCGCGATAGAACTCATAAATCGTGCGCATCGCATTCGAGGTTTCGAATCACTCAAAGAGTTATGGATGACTTGGGAAGTGTGGTTCGCCCAGATTGAGGAAAGCCACACCTCGTTATTTGCCTTGAATCTCTTTCGTTCTCCCCAACCTGAACGGTCATGGATAACAGCCGCCGGTGCGGTCATGGATGCTGCGGCACTCATGCACTCGGCGGTTGATGCGCCCCGCAATGCCGAATCTCAATTGTGTATCCGTGCCGGTTATGTGGCGCTGCGCCATATAGCCGATTTCTTTCGCATACCTTATAAAACGGGGCTGGATCACACAGCTTATATCAGTATTTCACGGCACGAATTTGAAGAGGCGCTTGACCAATTGGAAGCAAGTGGGGTGCCAATCAAAGAGGATCGAGACCAGTCGTGGAAAGATTTTGTAGGATGGCGCGTGAACTATGACACCGTTCTGCTGGCTTTATGTGAACTGGTAATGGCTCCATATGCGCCTTGGTCTTCGGATCGTGGGTTATCCCGTAGTGTGTTTAAGATTATGAAATAAGAATAGGTCTCCTTGGTGTATACTATCAAACAACTATGTAGAACTGCTTGAGAGTAAATTTATGTCCAAACGACCAGATCGCCGCGGGCCACGCACACGTCGTCTACTACGAGACTCACTTATTTCACTAATCATGGAAAAAGGTTATGATTCCGTCACTGTGCAAGACATAACGGATCGTGCCAATATGGGAAGGGCAACCTTCTATCTGCACTTTAAGAACGGCAAAGATCAATTGTTGATGACGAGCCTGCGCGAAATGTTCGATGATCTAAAGGCGCGGATTGTACCGCCGTCGCCCGATATACCGCTAGGGGATATGGCGATGCGTATGATCCCTTTCCAACATGCTTTCGAATATCGTGATTTATATCGCGTCACATTGTTGAGCCAGCAAGGGACAGCCGCCATTGTAAATGGTATTCGCGAATATTTGGCCGGAAGTTTGCGCGAACGAATCGACGTGATTGTGGCAGATCGTCAACCTGTTGTGCCGCTTGATATACTCGCGAATTATTTGGCGGGCGCGATGATTTCGTTAATTAGCTGGTGGCTTAAACAGGACTCGAATTATACGGCTGAACAAATGGCGGAAATGTTTAGCCAATTGTCGATGCCAACCATTGCTAGTGTGCTGGGGATCAGTCCACAGACAACCTAACGCTCGATGGGTTTGTTGTCATCATTGCCCCAGTCTTTCCAAGATCCGTCATATACAGCTCCGTTAGTCAATCCTGCTACCTGCATAGCCAGTAGACCGAAGCTCGCTGAAACCCCGCCATTGCAATAAACAATAACTTCCGGTGTCTTATCATTTATTCCAATAGAATCGAGTTTGCTGCGCAGTTGGTCTGGAGCCAATAAAGTTCCATCCATGTTGAGTAGGTCACTGCGTGGTTGGTTGACTGCACCGGGAATATGTCCGGTACGCCTCGCCCGCGCATAATCACCACGGAATTCCTCTGGCGAACGTACATCCATGAGGACGGTTGATGTGCCTAATGCTGCCTCAACATCTTTTGATGTCCGGTACAGACTGGTATTAGGCCGCGCTACAAACTGTGCCGGTTCAGGTTGTGCTACATCGGCGCTTGTAGGGCGATTTTCAGCAGTCCATTTTTTCCAACCACCATCCAAAACCGATACCTTCGTGTGCCCATAGTAATTCAATGACCACCACAGACGTGCGGCAAACATGCCCCCTGCATCGTCGTAGGCCACGACCAATGTGTTTTCATCAATACCCGCCTGACTCATGACCTCTGCATATCGTTCGGGCTTGGCGATCTGTGCATGGCGTGGGTCAGCCGGGTCTGTAATTTGGTGCACCCAATCGACGAACACAGCACCGGGAATATGAGCGCTGTCGTACTCATCGCGATGGTTAAAGTAATGGGGCGTAGGTTTGTCGGCAGGGAGTACATGCCCACGAATATCAATCACACGCAAGTGGTCATCATGCAGATGCGCTTGCAACCATTCAGTCGTCACTAATAGATTTACAGTCATAATCCATGCCTATGTTGAGTTTCATCTATGTTGTTTTGAAGTGGAAAGGTTTACTTTTCCACCGGCCAATTGAAACGACATTCATCGTTTCCGCCGCGTGCAACTGTATTGCAGCGAGCAATGACCGACCCATTGTAGCGCACTTCAAATGATTTGGTCACAGTCTTGTCTTCTGCTTCCTGTCGCCAGAAGAAACGCAGCGCGTTGCTTAACTGTTCCTGTTTGGGGGTGCCAGTGCCGCATTCCGGTGGTGGTTTGGTGTGGTCACTTTGTAGAATAATGCGGAAGCACTTTTGCGTTTCAATTGTATCGCCGGGAACACGGTCACCACTGTAATCATCATTGGTTCCGGGTACACCACGCACAAAATCTGCTTTTTGAACATTAATATCAGTTTGTGTGGCATTGAAGAAAGTGAAACTGGATTCATTGTAATATAA
>JBBSBS010000097.1:0-17922 GCA_038251045.1 Aggregatilineales bacterium
CCAGCACTTCTTCGGTGTAATGCCCACCATTGGCTTTGTAGTGTTCCAATACTGCCCGTGTTTGACTAACCATCGGCTGCGGCGGGTATACATCCGCGCCCGGCCAACCGGGAACCGCACCTAAACTGCCTAATGTGCCGAGGTCAAACAGCGATTGATCGGCAACGATTTGATCGGCATCGCCGCGCACCCATAAGATGGGCGGTTTGGAGGTAATCTGCCAGATGCGGCTGACATCACCGGTATATTTGGGAGCAAGGGCGTTGGCTGGCCCCCAGACACCGGGGGCAACATTCGGCCAATTCTCGGACGGGGTCATATCGCCGGGGTATTCTTGTGGGCCGACATGCTCTGAAAGCAGGGACGAGAGCAGTTCTTCTTCGCGGGCTGCTTTGAAGGGCGGCTTCCAATAGAAGCTGTTCATGACGATGCGCGGGGAAGCCTGCGGATTGTCGCTGCCACGATCACCGGATGCCATTAATTGGGTGAAGGTCGGATTGACTGTGCCACCACCGGAGCCCGCAAAATCGGCGTAGTTGGGTGTGCCGTTCACATCTTTGGTGCCACCGAAGCCGTAAGGTGAACCGGGCGCGGCAAGGGTTACGCTTAGAAAGCGGTTAGGATGGTCAATCAACAACTGCCAGATGACCGAGCCACCCATCGAATGTCCGGCAAGATGTGCTTTGCCAATGCCGAGTTCGTCAAGTAGGGCGATGGCATCATCAGCGAGGTCACCCATGCCGCGGGTCGCGTCAATCTTTTTGGTGCGGTCAGCGTCACCGTAACCGCGTTGATCGGGCGCAATGCCGCGATAGCCTGCCGGTAAGGCGAGCATGACTTCTTCCCAATAGGTCGCGGAAGAAGCGTTACCATGTATGAAAAGAACCGGAATACCGTTATCTGCTCCGCTAAAGAGGACGCGGGTGGTCAGCCGTGGTGTGGTAATTGTTTTTGAGGTAATACCCGACATCACAGGAATAATCATAAATAACACTCCGCAATTTTTATAATATTTAGTCTGCATTGTATGTGCGCCAACAGCGTTATGCCGCAAATAAGAACGAAACGATGTTTAGAACGTCCAATTGACTCATATTCGTTTGCGGTTACCGGCCTAAAATGGGGTATACACAGGTCTAAAAGTCACTTATTGACAAAATTGGGTGCTTTGAGCGAAAAGGAAATGTTTATGTCTATCCCCGTTGGAATTGTTGGCACGGGTACTTATTTCCCCGACGCACTGCAAACGGCTGCTGATCTGGTTGAGGTGACGGGCATACCCGAAGCGGTGCTGCGCGAGAAAATGGGTATTCGGCAGCGGCATGTCGCCAATGAGGCGGATACGGTGACATATATGGCGACGCAGGCCGCCCAAAAAGCGATTGCGGCGGCGGGTATTGCCCCGACGGACATCAACCTCGTCATTTCGCATGGCAGCGAACACAAAGATCATCTGGTGTGGAACGCGGCTTCCAAGATTCAGCATAATGTCGGGGCGACCAATGCTTACGCCTTTGAGTTGTATGCGCTGTGCGCGGGTGCGCCGATAGCGATGCATATGGCACAGGGTATGATGCAAAGTGACCCGCGACTGAATTATGTGCTGCTGGCGGCGGGCAGCCGTGAAAATGATCTGATTAACTTTCATAATGCGCGTTCGCGATTTATGTTCAACTTCGGCGCAGGGGGCGGCGCGATGCTGTTGAAGCGAGGTGCAACGGCTAACCAGATTATGGGATCGGCAGCGATTACGGATGGCAGTTTGTCCGAGTCGGTGATTTTGACTGAGGCGGCAGTGGGTGATGAGCCAGCGGTCATCGGTGAGGTGCGCGGCAGGCTGGACGTGACCGATCCTGAATACATGGCGGAACGGTTGGGCGCGGTGTCGCTCGATAATTTTGTGAAGGTCATCACCGAGGCGGTTGAAATCGGCGCGGCGCAGCTGCGTGATGTGCGGTTTATGGGCATCACCCATATGAAGCGCTCGTTTTACCTCGAAATTTTGAAGGCGGTTGGCTTGACGGCTGACCAGTCGGTTTATCTGGAAGATTACGGGCATGTGCAGAGTGTGGATCAAGTGCTGACGCTCGAACTCGGTCTGGCGCAGGGGAAAATCAAGCCGGGTGATTTGATTGTGCTGGCGGGGGCAGGCACGGGTTATACGTGGAGCGCGGTTACGGTTAAGTGGGGGGAAGCGCGATCAAGTTCATAAAAATACGTATCTTATTTTGGAGCCTGCAAAAATGATTTTAGCTTCTGATTGGATTGCTTTCCACGCTGACCGGACACCGGATAAGCTGGCGCTGATTGACCAGCACAGCGGACGGCGCTTCACTTATGTCGAGTTTAATGAACGGAGCGCACGACTGGCGGGTTATCTGCGCGATGCGTGGGATGTGCAAGCGGGTGACCGGATTGCGATACTGGCGAAAAACTCAACTGATTATTTCGAGTTCCAATTTGCCTGCATCAAATTGGGGGCGATGATGCTGCCGCTTAATTGGCGGCTGGCTGACCCTGAACTGCTGTTCATCCTGAAGGATGCCGAGGTTAAAGGTATCGTCTATGAGAGCGAATTCGCGCCTCGTATGCCGGCGTTGATGCAAGAGTCTGGCGCTGCTTACAGCTTGCACATTCATGAAGGAAGCGCGCCGACGGACGGAATTCCTTTATATGAGCAGGCGATTGCCAGTACCAGCAGGCGGGTGGTTATGGATGCGCAAACGACGCACGATACACCGCTGATGATTATGTACACCGCCGGAACGACAGGGCATCCCAAAGGTGTGATTATCACTCACGGCATGATGTTCTGGAACGCAGTCAACATCACTGTGCCGACGGGACTGAGCTGCGACAGTGTCCATTATTGTGTGCTACCGACTTTTCATATCGGTGGACTAAATTTGTATGCCAACCCGACTTTCCATCTGGGCGGGACAACGATTGTGGCGCGACAGTATGACCCCGGTTTGACGCTGACTACCCTTTCCGATCCGCAGCTTGGTGTTACCCATTTTTTTGGTGTGCCGTCAATCTATCTGTTCCTGAGCCAGCATCCGGATTTTGACGGCACGGATTTAAGCCATATTCAATCGTGGGGCTGCGGTGGTGCGCCGATGCCGGTGGCTTTGCTGGAACAATACGCAGCGCGTGGAATCGTGGTGCAGTTGGGCTTCGGCATGACCGAGACCAGCCCGACCGTTTTCTTGATTGATAAAATACGCTCACTGCAAAAACCCGACTCGGTTGGGAAGCCGCTGCCGCATACACGGGTGAGGGTGGTGGATGCGGATTTCAAAGATGTCGCGGCGGGAGAAGTGGGCGAGGTGGTCATCAGCGGGCCGAATGTTACACCCGGTTATTGGAAGCGCCCCGACGCGAATGAAAGCAGCTTTACGCTGGATGAATATGGCAACCGCTGGCTGCATTCCGGTGATGCGGGCAAGGTGGATGAGGATGGTTGTATTTACATCGTTGACCGCTATAAGGATATGTACATCAGCGGCGGCGAGAATGTGTATCCGGCTGAGATTGAGCAGGTGATCTTCACGATTAGCGAGGTGGCAGACGCGGCGGTCATCGGCATGCCGGATGAAAAATGGGGCGAAAGTGGGTTGGCCTTCGTTGTGCTGAAACCCAACTGCACCCTGCCACCGGAACTCATCATCGAGTGCTGCCGCACCAACCTTGCCAAGTTCAAAGTGCCGAAAGCGGTGCGCTTTGTGGAAAGCTTGCCGCGCAATGCAGCCGGTAAGGTCCTCAAGCGCGAACTACGCGGTCAGGTATAGATGCCATATTGTCGTGGGCTGCCTGCTAAACTACGTTATGTACCTCTAACCGGTTTTGGCAAATCACTGATGATGCAAATAATTTACAGTAACCGTAAACAAACAACCCAGCTTATTAAGTATGAACACAAAGAAGGCAATATTAGCGTGCTTCTGTCCGGTAATCATCACGCGGCGGCGAAAAACAATCAATAATAAGTGAGTCCACCAGCGCTTTTGCACTATGGACGATGCCGCCGGGAATGGCGTAACTATCACCGGGAGTACAAATAAAAGTTTCGTCGCCAACGGTATATTCGACGCTGCCACGAACGACATAACCTACTTGATCGTTGTTGTGGCTGTGGGGCGGCACCATTGAATTTCGCTCAAGGAAAAATTCACAAAGCATTGTTTCATCGGTCGTGCCCATCGTCCGCCGATGTACACCGGGCAGCATTTCAACCTGATTTGCTTCTTTGGGGGGAACATGATAACCATCTGCCATATTAAAGTCCTCGCTCGGTATCTTAAGCCCTGTACACACAATAATTTGTTGACTATTATGCGGAGGACATTCGAGATTGTCCACCAACCTAACAGAACCAACTTTGTTTATGCCGATTACGTTCATGTATTTCCCCCTAATCCACCCATTCCAAAACCGATGTTAAGCGGGGATTATCCACATGGCTGTTAGTTTTCTGAAACGTAGCCCCCCTAGACTCACGGATGTTGTAAACTGGACACGGCGCAACATTGACCGTGTGAAGCTGACCTATACTACCGGGAGATTTGTACCTGTGACCCGCTGGCCTAAAAAACCTTTTATTTACCAAATTAACACTTACGTGTGGCTCAATACACTCAGTCGCGCTTATAAACGCCCGCTGACACTCGAAAATGTACCCGACAAGGTACTGGACGAACTGGTGAGCTATCATGTGGATGCAATCTGGCTGATGGGCATCTGGCAGCGCAGCCCGGCGGCACGCGCCAGCGCCCACAACTATTTGCACGAGTATAAGGGTGCGCTGCCCGATCTTACTGCTGACGATGTACCGGGTTCGCCGTATGCAGTAGGGTCGTATCAGGCTGATGATCATCTAGGCGGGCGCGTCGGTTTAGCCCTGTTTCGTAAGCGGTTGCGTGACCGTGGTATGAAGCTGGTATTGGATTTTGTGCCTAATCATGTGGCGACTGACCATGCATGGATACAAACGCATCCGGAATATCTGGTACAGGGACAACCCGTGGACTTGAAAGAACGATCCAGCGATTTCTTTCAGGCAAAGGATGCGCTTGGCAGGGAAATGGTGGTCGCTCATGGGCGTGACCCATATTTCCCCGGTTGGATTGACACGGCCCAACTGAATGCCTTCAACCCGAATTTGCGTCGGGCTGCGCTGACTACGCTGCTGGATATTGCCAACCAGTGCGACGCGGTGCGCTGCGATATGGCGATGCTCATGCTCAACGAGGTATTCGCCCGCACATGGGGCGCATATGCCTTTGAAAAACCGGCAACCGAATACTGGGCGGATATTATTCCGCAGGTCAAAAAAGCGTATCCGGAATTCCAGTTTATAGCGGAAGTTTATTGGGATCTGGAAGCGATGTTGGATAGTCTGGGCTTCGATTATTGTTATGACAAGCGGCTCTATGACCGCATCATTGAAGAAAAATGGGGTGAAATCCGTTCTCACCTGCTCGCGCCAATCGAGTTTCAGCGCACGTTAGTCCGATTCATCGAAAACCATGATGAACCACGGGCGGCTGCAACGCTCGGCGTTTCGCGCAGTTTGCCAGCGGCAGTATTGGTTTGTACGCTGCCGGGGGCAACCCTGCTGCATGATGGGCAGTTCGTGGGACGCAAGGTCAAGCTGCCGGTGCAACTAAGCCGCCAGCCAAACGAAAAACCCAACAATGATTTAAAAGCCTATTATCTAAAGCTGCTGACCGAGACACGCAATCCTGTTTATCAAGATGGAGAATGGTGGTTGTTTAACCCGGCACCGGGCAAACCGGACGACACACATCTCAACCTGATTGCTTATGGGTGGCGATCCGAAGAGGATATGTGCATCATCGTTGCGAATATGAGCAGCAAACGTTCAACCAGCAATATTCCACTGAATTTTTGGCCGGAGCTGGCTGGCAGCAATTGGCGGCTGACCGATGTGCTGGACGGTGAAGCGACCTATGAACGTTCTGGCACGGTGATGCATGATCCCGGTTTATATGTGGAGTTACAGGGTTACCAGTCCCACATCTTTCACCTGATTCGCTGCTAAGTGCAATGATGTTCATCAATCTGCCTGCCCCATACTCAGCACTGAGTCTCATCTCCATTTCGAGCATGAGAATGGCATGGGCAGAGAATCAAAAATCCCGCTCTTTGTGAAGCGGGATTCTGGTAGTCATGTCGGGGCGGCGGGATTCGAACCCACGACCTCTTCGACCCGAACGAAGCGCGCTACCAGGCTGCGCCACGCCCCGAATAGGAATTTCAGTATGAGTGTACTGGAAACGGAGGGGGTGTGCAAGTCCTGATAGCGTATTGATAGGGTGACTGACTCGATTTAATCCGCTGCGACTTTCACACCGCTGGTTTCGACCGCATCGCCGACTATCACATCTTTGCCCATGCCAAACACCGCCGGAATTAAGGCCAATACACACAGTACCGCGCCGATAAGTCCCAATTCACCCAAGACCCGTACCGCGATTCCAGCGTAGGCATTGATGAAATCCATTGTCTGACTGCTGCTTTCGAGCGTACCGCCCAGCTCAACCGAGGCTAATTGGTTGATGCGGTGTAGGGCGAAGTTCGTCAGTGAAGCGACGGCTACGGTCATGCCGATCAAGCGAAGGATGATGACGAGCGCCGAGGCTACACCGCGATTGTCTTCATCTGCCGAGTTGATGACCGCCGCGCTGATCGGTGAAAACGTCAGCCCTATACCCACGCCCACAAACATCATCTCGACTGCCACCAATGCATCCGGCATATCGAGACTCCATGTCTGCCAGATGAGGCCGAAGCCGATAACGGATAACAATAGACCCATGATGGTCGTCTTTTTGAAGCCGATGCGGTCACTCAACCAGCCGCCGGGGATTGCCGCTAAAGCCATCGGGATGGTCAGCGCGGAGAGCAGAATGCCGGTTTGCAGGGCTGCTTCGCTAATCTGGCTACTGTCCTGCACACGGACGTTGACCAGAATCGGTACTGTTACCAGACCGATCATGAGACAAAAGCCGATGAACAGATTGATGACCGCGCCCGATGCCAGATTACGCCGCCGGAATAATGTGAGTTGGATCAGTGGATCACGCAGCCGAGACTCGACCAATATGAAGCCAATCAAAGCGACGAGCGCAATCAAGAGCACACTGCCATTGAGCGGGGGCAAACTGCTCACTTCCTGCAAATTGCTCGGTGACAGCGATACATCGACATTGCCGCCCAGACCGATCACCAGCGCTATTAATGAGCCAGCGATCAGCAGCGTACCGAGTAGATCGAAGCGGCCTTTGGCGCGTTTCTCCGGCACATTACGCAGGGCATACAGGGTAAATGCCAGCCCGATCAAGGTCAGGGGCACGTTGATCCAGAATAAGGTGCGCCAATCGGGAGCCGGCCAGCCTAACCCCGCCAGCAAGTTTGTAAATGTGTCTTGATGGGTGGCAAAGAAGTTGACCAGAATTCCACCATAGAGATGCCCCAGCACCCAGCCGAGGGTATCCACAGCGCCGACGACACCCAAAGGTTGGGCGCGGCGATCCGGCGGGAACAGATCACCCACCAGCGCCAGACTGACCGGCACAAGCGCCCCCGCGCCGAGCGCCTGCACGATCCGCCCGATGATGATTGCCAGCAGTGTTATGGCTTGTTTTTCCGGTCGCTGCCCCAAGCGCCGCGCTGCCAGATAAAGCACATCGGTGGGCCACGTATGGGCGGTCGCCACCATCACCGAACCAACGACAAAGATCAGCAGGCAGACGACATAGACTTTGCGCCGACCGATGAGGTCACTCACGCGCCCCATGAACATCATGCTGATGGCGTAGGCTAAGAGATAGCCACTGACTACCCACGAGGCTTCATCCAAACTACTTTGCAGGGGCAGCCCCAGCTTGATCAAGATTTCCGGCAGGAAGGCCGAGACAATCGTTAAATCCAGCGAACCGATGAATATGGGCAGGCAAATCAGCCCCAGTACTAACCATGGATTCATGGCTGTACGATTAACTTTTGATGTCATAGCGTCTGTCTTTGTGCCTTGTGATTGTTAAGATTAGGAACTGGTCGTTGCTTCGGCAGTTGCTTCTTGTGTGGCTTCCGCCGTACTTTCCGGTGTTGCCTCACTGTCGATGGGTGGTGTCAGATTTGAGTCCACATTAAAGTCGTAGAATTCCATATCCCATGTCGTCGGTTTGAGTTTATCGGTTGCAGTTTCGGGTTGGATGACGACCAACTTCTGAGGCAATTTTTTGTCTTTATCAATATAGACATCGATGGTGGTTTTGCCGCTAATCTGCACCAGATACAGCATCATCCACGAAATTTTGTCGCCGTCCGCAGTTGCCGTCAGATGATATACGGGTGTGCCGTCGTCGAGTTGTTCTTCGCCCACATATTGTACATTTTCAAGTGAGGCAAAGGCCGCCCGCAAACCGCGATCTTCCTCTGTCAACAAAGCACGCGGGTTAAACCCCGGCAGGAAAGTTTGTTTCGACCAATTCGTGCCGATAATACGCCACCACTGATCATCGTCCCGTGCAAAAATCTCAATCTCGACGGGCAGTGATGATAAGGTCACTTTCGCTTTGGCCTGCATTTGATTGGGCGCGACATACCGGGCTTCCATCCGGTTAAAGATGGCCGAACCAATATCGGTCTTCAGGATATAATCAACCCCGGTACGATCAACGATAATTTTGAGTGTGTTTACTGCCAGAATATTATCGGTCGCCTGTTTCAGTAATTCGGCTGAATCTGGCGGGGGATCGTTGGATGTGGGAGTTCCGGTACATCCAGTAACCCCTAAAATGACGATAAATACAGTAACGACGAACAGTGCTAAACGCCGCACAAAGTTGTCCTTCCGGTTATGCTATTGCCGACGTTCAGTATACATTCAAACAGCTATACGTTGCATAAGAGATTGTGTTGCAGAATAGTCGAATAGATGGCTGAAACCGACTGTATTGAAATAGGGTACTTTCGCAGTTATGGATTAAGGAATGAGAGATATGTCACGTAGACGTAAAATCCAGTTGGGCATTTTGGGAGTATTGGTGGTGGGATTTGTAATCCTTCAGATTTTCCCGATCGGCAATTTCATTATGGGATTAAAGTTCCCCGGTAATCCGCCAGTTGATGCCCAATTCGAATGGGACTCGCCACAAACCGAACAGTTGGCGCGGGCGGCTTGTTATGACTGCCACAGCAATGAAACCCGTTATCCGTGGTATGCCAGTATCGCGCCGGTATCGTGGCTGCTTTACCACGATGTCAATGAAGGCCGAGACAACCTCAATTTCTCGACATGGACCAAGCGTGAAATCGAAGTGGATAACTTGATCGACAAAATTGAGAAGGGCGAAATGCCCAAGTCATTTTACCTGCCTTTGCATCCCGAAGCGCAATTGACAGCCGAACAAAAAGCCCAACTCATCGCCGGTTTACAGGCAACCTTCGAGAGTTAATCAGCAGAGATAGTGTTTAGAGGAACACTGCCGCTTCTTGTGAAATGTACCACCCGTACGCCAATGGATTCCCTACGCGCTAGCTGATAGGCTTGTCGGGTTGCGGTTGTGGTTTACAATCAACCGTCAACTGGCTGCGCTAATGTGATGGGAATTAAGGAATGCAGACAATTTTCGCAGGGGCTATGGTCGTATTGCTGTTCGTCGTGCCTTACCCGACCATCGTCTGGCTGCTCAAGCGAAGTTCCCTTCCCGCCAGCCGGTGGTTATCAGCACTGGTCGGCGCAGGGGTCGGGGTTGGTGTGCTGACATGGTTGATGATGGCGGAGGGAATGCTCGGCATCCGTTGGGAACAAGGAACCATTCTGCTGCCCTTCGCGCTGATCTTTAGCCCCGGCAGCCTGTTATGGTGGCGCGGGCGCAAGCACGGTGTAGTCGATGTTTCGCCGCCGACTACGCGTCCGAGTCATATGATCTGGCTGGGACGTTTGGTGGTGACAGTGGTGAGTGCAGCCGTATTGTTTAATGCGTTGTACTGGCCATTTTATAAAGCTGACGCGGTTGGTATTTATGCTGACCAAGCGCATTTCATGTCTGTTACACGCGCCCTGATTCCACTCCAATTGACAAATTACAGCTACTATCAAGCGTATCCGATGCTGGTGCAGTTATCGTACACATACACTTATATAGCTGCTGGTTGGGAAGATGCTTATTTAGCGAAACTCATTCCGACACTTTTGAGTTTAGGTTGTTTGGGTGCGGTTTTTTGTCTGGGCAAGGCGCTTTATGGGGATAAAGCCGGATGGTTAGCGGTGCTGCTGCTGGTGTTCACGCCTTTGTTCGGGCGCTGGGCTTCGTCGGGTTATGCTGACCTGCCTGCCGCATTTTATTACACGTTGGCGGCTTTGTTCGCGTGGCGGTTGTGGAGTGCTGACCATCCGGCTGATGCGCTGGTATCTGGCATCATGATCGGGCTGGGGGCATGGACGAAAAATGCGCTGTTAGCCGGAGTTGCTTTCTGGTTAGCGTTTATGGGGATGGCGTGGTTGCGGCGGCGGATTCGTTTCAGCAACCTATGTATAGCCATTGCGGCCTGCGGGGTGATTGCTGCACCGTGGTATATCCGCAATCTGCTTGAAGCGCACTTACTGATGCCAGCAACGGTCTGGACGAGCCAAGCAGGGCGAACGATCCCGAACTTATTGGTTTTCATCAGCCATCCCGAAAATTTCGCGCTGACCGGCTGGTTGATCGTTATCGGGCTGGTGTTGGGGCTAGTTCAGTTGGCGCGTCACCCACGATTGGCTGACCGTGAAATGCTACTGCTCACGTTCACGCTGCCGTTTTTCGGATTCTGGTGGTTATTGGCGAGTTATGACCGCCGTTTCTTATTGTATTTTCTGCCGATTCTGGTGGTGCTGGCAGCAGGTTATACGCTCAGAATATGGGAACGTATTCCATCCAAGAGCCAGCGAGTCATCAGTTGGGCGATTTCATTGGCGGCACTGGCGATGACTGTTTATATTGTGAGCATCAGTGTTGATTATAAGACCGCCATTTTGCGCGACCCGTTGATGACGGATGCAGCCAAACGCGCGATCGTACTGGCACCGTCTAAAGTTGATAACTAAGTTACTATTTTTTCTCGCTGCTTGATTTTTTGGATGTTTTGGGGGTAGCACCGCCGCCGGAAACTGTTTTAGAACCTGCGGTTTGCCCACCCGATGATTTGCCTGTTTCGCCCGATTTTTTATCGTCTGCCATTGTTCATTTCCTCTTCTGATACATTTTTGATGCAGATTTCATATGCATATGATACAAAGATTGTAACATGCAACAGTGAGCAATGGGTGAAAGATACTGGTCGGAGTTACGGCCTTTAGTTAGGCGCGTTTGTTTTGGTTGTCTATTTCCTTTTGCGGTACACTTCGGCGGTACACGAATTGCATTTTCTCGACTACAATATGAGCATTACGCGGCTGGCCGGGTTCATATCCCGTGCTATGTTGGTTGACGAGGTATCTTGATGGCAACATTGAAAAAGGAAACGCTGCTGGAATGGTATCGGCAGATGACGCTCATCCGGTTGTTTGAAACACGCTGCGATGAACTTTACCGTGAGAAGAAAATCACGGGTGTGTATTTGCATTTGTACAGTGGTCACGAGGCTACAGGTGTCGGTGCGCTTTCGGCGCTTAAACCGACAGATCATGTGATTACCGCTTATCGCGATCACGGCATCGCTATCGCACGCGGTGTGGATACCAATGCGATTATGGCGGAAATGATGGGTAAGAAAACGGGCACGAGCGGCGGTAAAGGCGGCTCGATGCATTTAGCTTCACGCGAGCACAATTTTTGGGGTGGTTACGCGATTGTCGGCGGGCATTTGCCACTGGCAACCGGAATCGGTTTGGCGTGTCGCTACAACGACACGGATGATGTGGTCGTTTCGTTTATCGGTGATGCAGCTACGAATAATGGCTATTTCCACGAATCACTCAATATGAGCCAGATTTGGGACTTACCTGTGGTCTGGATTATCGAGAACAATCTGGTGGGCATGGGCACACGAATTGAAGACTCCAGTGGACAGCTTGAACTGCACAAACGCGCCGTTGCTTATGGTATGAAAGACGGCGGACGGGTTGATGGGCAGGATGTGCTGGAAGTCAACAAGGTCGTCAGCGAGGCAGTAGCTTATGCCCGCAAGACTGGCCCGGTGTTAATTGAGTCCATGACGTATCGGTACAAGGGACATGGTGTTTCTGATAAGACCTACGACAAGCGGATGGCGGACGAACTGCAAGAATGGATGGAGAAGAAAGACCCCATCAAATTGTTCCAACGTACGCTTGTGAGCAAGTATAAGGGTATTCAGAGCGAATTGGACGCAATCGACAAGGCAGCGGCGGCGCAGGTGGATGAAGCGACGGAATACGCGCTGAACAGCCCTGAGCCGACCTACGAAGATTTAATCAATAACGTCTACGTGTAAAAACGCACACACCCGACCTGCTTCCTTCATAGGGCAAGACAGGAATGGTAAAGGTCAGCATTGTCCGGGCTGACAACTGGTGACGATGGACTAGAAACTAACGACTAGGGATTACCAATGGCAGAACGAAATCGACCGATGCGCGAGGCGCTTCGCATGGCGCTCCGCGAGGAAATGTTACGCGATGAAAAAGTATTCGTAATGGGTGAAGAAGTGGGCATCTGGCAAGGAACCCACCGTGTCACTCAAGGTTTGCTGGAAGAATTCGGCCCTAAACGTGTTAAAGACACGCCCATCACCGAGATGGCGATTGCCGGGGCAGCCGTGGGCGCGGCAATGATGGGATTGCGACCGGTAGCCGAGATGATGACTATCAACTTTGCCTTTCTGGCACTGGATGCCATCGTCAACCATGCCGCGAAAATTCACTATATGTTTGACGGGCAGTTCAAAGTGCCGCTGGTCATTCGGGCGGCGACTGGATGGGGTGACCAAGCTACGGCGACCCATTCGCACACACCGGAACCAATTTTCGCGCACTTCCCCGGTTTGTACGTGGGATGTCCCTCAACACCGCGCGATGCAAAGGGGATGTTGAAAGCGGCTATTCGCGACGATAACCCGATTCTCTTCACCGAGTTTATCTCGCTGTATTCCAAGCCGGGGCCGGTACCGGATGATGAAGATTTCGTCCTGCCGATTGGCAAGGCGGACATCAAGCGCGAAGGCCGGCACGTTACGATTGTCACGTTTGGCAGCGGTGTAACATGGTCACTGCACGCCGCTGATGAACTGGCTAAAGAAGGCGTGGAATGCGAAGTCGTGGATATGCGCTGGCTGCGACCGCTGGATATGGATACGGTTTTCGAGAGCTTTAAGAAAACCAACCGATGTGTCGTGGTTGAGGAATCGCTGCCGCATTACAGCTTTGGCAGTGAGATCGCCGCGCAAATTCAGGAAAATATGTTTGACTATATGGATGCGCCAGTCAAGCGGGTAAGCGCATTGGATGTGCCCCTGCCTTACTCGCGCAATATTGAATTGATGGCGCTCCCTAATGCCGAGAAAGTAATAGCAGCCGTGAAAGAGGTACTCTAAATGGCGAGCCAGATTACCGCATCGATGGATGGAACACTGCTCAATTGGTTGAAGAACGCGGGCGATAGTGTTAATAAGGGCGAGGTGATCGCCGAAGTAGAAGCTGATAAGGCCACCGTTGAGATTGAAGCGCCGGAGTCGGGCACTCTTGGTGGCATCAGCGTTCAACCCGGTGACGAGATCAAAACCGGACAGGTCATCGGCATGATTGGCGAGGGAAACGGTGCAGCCGCGCCAGCCCCTGCCAAAGAAGAGAAAACTGCCGAAGCTGCGGCTCCGGTGAAGCAGCCAGTAGTTGTGGCAGCCACAGCGGGCGCACCAGCAGGCACAGCCGCCCGTACCAACGGTGCTCCTCCCGCTCCGGCAGCCAGCACAACTGAGGACGGACGGATTAAAGCCTCGCCGGTTGCGCGGAAGGTCGCCGAGGAACGCGGTGTTGATCTGGCACAGGTTCACGGCAGCGGCCCCGGTGGACGGATCGTCAAAGAAGATGTCGAGGGCTTCACTCCCTCCGCACCAGCCACAGGTGGAACAGCGCAGACCGCGCCCGCACCGGCAGCCGGAACAGGTTTGGGAGCGATGCCCATCCATAAACTGCCAGAAGGGCCGGATGTTGAGTACATCGACCTGAACAACATGCGTAAGCGCATCGCGGTGGTGACGATTGAAAGCAAGCAGTGGATACCCCACTTTTATGTGACGACTGAGATTGATGTCGAGCCGCTGCTGGCACTGCGCAAGCAGATCAACGAAGGTTTGCCGGACGAGAGCAAGATCAGCGTCAATGATATGGTGGTAAAGGCGACAGCGCTCACCCTGCGCCAATACCCGAACCTGAACACCCATTATTATGGCGACCGTTTCGTGCGTCATAAGCGGATTAACATCGGCATCGCAGTCGCACTGCCTAAGGGTGGTCTGATTAATGTAGTAGCGATGGACGCGGATAAGGTTTCGTTAGGGACGATGGCGGCGAAGAACAAAGAAATGTTCGCCCGTGCGCGTGAAGGTAAGATCAAGCCGGAAGACATTACTGGTGCGACCTTTACTGTGAGTAACCTCGGCCCATATAATGTCGAACACTTTTCGGCGATCATCAACCCACCGGAAGCTGGTATTTTAGCAGTCGGCACAGCAACGAAAGTGCCGGTGGTGAAAGCCGACGGTACGCTGGGGATTGGCACACGGATGAAAGTGACGATCAGCGTTGACCACCGCGTGAGTGACGGGGCAGAAGGCGCACAATATCTGCAATCCTTCAAGACGATGCTCGAAAACCCGATGCGGATGCTGGTATAGTCAGCAGTTTTTAGCGGTCAGTCATGAGTCGAAATACGAAGCGGGGGCAGAGATGCCCTCGTTTTTATTGGTGAGAATTATTGCGACTTGTGGAAAAGGAATACCTGTAAAGTAGGGGGTGTTTAAGTTGACTAATCCTCAATTGCCCCCAACACGCGAAGGGCAGCCTGTTGTACTTCATTCAGCCCTCTTATGCCGGTGATATTGAGGCGCTCGTAGGGACGATCACGGCGGAGGGTCTGGAGGTGATCACCAGTGTGCAAATCCCAGAGCATGATCGCACCATCATCACCACAGCTTACCAGTTTTGTTCCATCCGGACTCAATTTAAGCGACTCTACTACCCCTTGATGTGCCTGACGAACCAGAATACATTCTCCATGTTGTACATCCCACCAGCGGAGCGCACCATCTCCACTGCCGCTAATGAGTCGCTGTCCACTACCATCCCATGCAGCAGCCGAAACGATACCGGATTGATCGGTAAACGTCCAAGCGCGTTCGCCGCGCTGCGTGTTCCATACAATTAATTCACCGACTTCTATCCCTTTGGTTCCAGATGCCAAATGGCTTCCATCAGGACTCCACGAGACGACTCTTGTTGTTCCGAGATGTCCCTCTAGCTGCTGAAGCAAAACAGCTTCTTTAGAATCCCATATGTAAAGTGTGCCATTGTCATCGCCACCGACCAAGTGCGCACCATCGGGACTCCATGCCACATAACGAATCCAATTCGGGAAGTGCTGTGCAGCAACCTGAAAGTGTTGGGAGAGGATGTCGAATACTGCTACGCCATGACGATAGCTTCCGATGGCAAGTCTCTGACCATCGGGACTCCATGCCAATCTATCAAAGAAATTTATGGGATCGTCAGGATACTCCAGTACTTGAACACATCTTTCGGTGGTCGCGTCCCAAATGCGGATTGAATTACCCCACTCCACACTAGCGACTAATTGTTTATACGGATGCCACGCTACCCCAACGACAACCCCACCGTGACCACGGAGTGTATGGGGTGGCAGCTTACCCTCAACATCCCAAAGCGTTACCAGCGTATCCGAGCCAGCGCTGACCAAGCGGGTTCCTTCCGGACTCCAATCCACGTCATAGATCGAGCCGGCATAACCTTGCATAATTCGGACACACTGCCCGTCAGAAACGTCCCACACGCGCAGAGTACCATCCTCGCTGCCACTAAACAGATGGCGGCTGTCCGGCGTGAAGGCAAAACCTACGACACCGGCAGTATGCCCTCGCAGGATGGCTCGATACGCATTTTGTTGGACATCCCAGAATAAGATCGTTTGATCAAAACTACTGCTGGCAAGGGTTTGACCATCGGGACTCCATGCTACACGAAATACACGACTTGTATGCCCTATGAGCGTTTGCAGCAAGTGTCCATGATGGATGTCCCATAGTTTGACCGTACCATCAAAGCTTGCGCTGGCGAGGGTTTGACCGTCGGGGGAGAAAGCCAGCCCATCGACCCAAGTTTCATGGGCCGCGACGGTCTGTACGCAGATTGGTGCCGCGGTTTTCTCGACCTGCCATAAGCGGATAACACCTGCCAAGTCGCCGCTAGCAAAAAATTTGCCATCAGGAGTCCAAATGACTCCATCACCGGATATCGGCTCTGAATGCGATATGACATGAAGTTGAGTGCCAGTGTGCCTATCCCATAAGCGAATGGTGGCATCATCCCCACCGCTAATTAAAGTCTGCCCATCCGGAGAAAAGGCTACACTGTTGATATGGCTCGTATGCCTACCTGACCACACCAGAGAACCATTCGAAATGTCCCATAGTTTGAGTATGCCATCGTAACCGCCAGTGGCTAGAATGCGGTTGTCGGGACTAAAGGCGAGATGATAAATCATCGTGGCGTGCGCTTGCCACGACCGGCGCAAAACCTGTCCATTTGCATTCCAAATCCGAATTTCCCCGTGACGAGTAGCGGCAGCCCAATCCTCACCCGAATTGCTGATGGCAACTGCTGTTATCGCGCCAAAGGTTTCGGTAAACGTATTGTCACGCATCACAGACCCGGATAGGTTCATGTCCTGCATGTCGACACCTTGCAGATAGGCATTAAGAATAGATAAGTTAGAGAAATCTAGGCCACGCAAATGACCACGTAATGATCTAAATAAAGCCAAGAGATTGGCAGGTGCATAACCTTGAGCATAATCATCCTTTGTTCTTAAGGCGGTAAGCAGCCCTAGCAAATGTTCCTCGACGGTCGTTGACAGCGGGTTGCCACTATGGAGGAAGGCCAGTACGGGCGCAACAAGCAAACGCTCCTGATTTCGCCGTATATACTCACGAGTCTGCGCCAATTCGAGGCCATATTCTATCAATAATTTAGGTTGACCTTGCTGAATTTCATTACTGATTTCTGTCACCAGATGTGATATAACGTATTCCAGTACCACCGATTGCAAGGTAAAAGTGCCGGGTTCTACGCCACGCTCAACTAACGAACGACGACGCAATGATTCGACTGCCTCTAACATCCGGCCGCGGGGAATAGGTGTTAACAATACCGCTGCCAATTCATTGAAGGTCAAAGGCTCGCGCATGATTGCCAACCACAGCAAGACGGTCTGTTCTAAGGCGGAAAGCCGCACGAACTGCGCACTGAGCAGTTCACGAACACCGCCGAAAATGACCTCACCCTGTTCCAGGAATGGGGCAATCTCGCCATCAAATAAGTCCACAATAGTCTGGGCAACAATTTTCAATGCCAGCGGATTGCCAGCGTACACTTCGGTCAAACGGGCGTATTCAGATGAGGTACCCTTCACGTCCTTTTCCGCTAACAATTGTTTACAGGCTTCGGCATCCAGCCGTGCCATTCGCAAAACACGAACGGGAGATCGGCTGCCTTCCAACGCAATCAAATCGCCCGGTTTCTCGCGGCTAGTCAGTATTACACAACTCCTGTGTTTAGTTTGGGCACTTTGACGCAGGAAGGTTGCAAAACCTTCGTATCCGGGACGCATACGTCCGCTGCCGTCGCCCTCTTCTAAAAGA
>JBBSBS010000098.1:0-17864 GCA_038251045.1 Aggregatilineales bacterium
TCAGGGTTATTCGGCGACTCAACACCATCCAACACGTTCAACACACGTGCTTTATCATCCCCTTGAAGGTAAGCGTCGATTTCTTCAACGATAAGTAAAACGGGATACCGTGCAGCTGTCACAGCCTGAAGCGCTCGCTGAATTTTTTCAAACGACGCACCATCGCGATCCGACCCAGAGACATAAACGACGATACGCCCATGACTGATCGCAAGTTTTGCCATCGCCGCACAAAGCATCGTTTTACCAGTTCCGGGAACACCAGCTAGCAAGAGTTTGCGAAAAGGTGCGAGTTTCAACTGGCGGTAAATGTCTACACCCTTTGTGAAAAAGGCTTCCATATCACCCGCAAGGTCGCTTTTGAGTTCTTCTGGGAGAATAACGTCTTCCCAATCAACCGTTGGGTCAAAAAATGCATCCGTCCCGCCAATAATATAAACATCACGCCGTCGGCGTATACGCGGTCGAACGGCCCTAGCACATGCGAACTCGAAAGCAGCCCAGGTTTCAAGTTTATCACTCGGAACAATAGCAATCGCTGTCAAATCTTGTACATCATCGTCAAAATAAGAACTGGCGTAAATGATTTCAAAAGGGTCTGCATCTTGTTGGGAAAACTTAAAAATGTATGCACCAGCAGTCGCCGTCAGCACCATTTTCTTACCGCGAGTCCCGTAATCGCTAATTGGAATAATTGCCGGACAATCCAGTGACTGTAAGCCATCATAACGAGCCTTGCCACGCAGTTTGCGACCAGCACGAATCTGATTTTGGGCAATCATGTTACTGCATTCACCTGAGGCCCAAATGGTCACATACTTCCGACCCGGCCAGCGCTCATCCCAAACCCCTTTTGCCCACTCTACCAGACGTTCATACTGCATAGATTCGTCCGACGCTCCCTAAACTAGACTCTCGTCCTTGCATTCATATTTAATTTGTACAAATCCGGGATCACGTGACACAACAATTGCACAAACCATGAGGAATTGACCAGTCTTGTTAGGTCATTATAAATCGTTTTTAGAATTTCGGTAGGGTACTTGCATGAACGCATATTTATCGACAGAATTAGCCTGCTTATCTTACAATACACCTCTATTATGTCTCCGCGAGGATAACAATGACTACAGCTTATGTTACCCACTCCCGTTACACAGAGCATCATCTGGCAGGGCACCCTGAACATGCCGGACGCATTCGGGCAGTGTGGGCAGAACTAGATAAAGCCGGTTTAACCGAGCGCATGAATAAAATTGAGGCATCACCTGTGGATGAGCAGTGGATAAGCACCGTGCACACGCCTAAGTATCTTGAATTATTGCACTGGGTTGACCAACATCCACCTCAGGGCGTACATCACCTTGATCCTGATACTTATGCAGGAGCAACAACTTTCGAAATCGCTAAACTCTCCGCAGGCGGCGTTGTGCAGGCAGTAGATGAAGTATTGAGCGGGAAAGCCAAAAATGCACTAGCGGCTGTACGTCCGCCGGGGCACCATGCCATGCCCGAACATGCTATGGGATTTTGTCTGCTCGGCAACGTGCCAATTGCTACCCGTTACGCACAAAGGAAATTCAGTATTGAACGGGTAATGATTGTAGATTTTGATGTCCATCACGGCAATGGCACCGAAGCCATGTTGTACGACGATCCAACCACACTTTTTATCTCATCTCATCAGTATCCGTTCTATCCGGGAACTGGTGCGACTTCTGATACTGGAATCGGTAATGGCACAGGTTACACAATCAATATCCCACTAGAAGCGGGTCACGGTGACAAAAGTTATGCTGACTTCTATGAGCAAATTATTTGGCCCGCAGCCGAGCGATTCCAACCTGAACTGATTATCGTATCAGCAGGCTTTGATGCCCATTGGCTTGATCCGATTGCGGGGATGCGCCTGAGCCTGAACGGATATGCACATTTGACTCGTGAACTAATTAGGATGGCGGATAAATTGTGCGGGGGCAAAATTGTCTTTGCGATGGAAGGTGGTTATAACCTCGATGCACTCAGTCACGGGATAGTCAATGTTGCCCATGCTTTGCTAGGCGATGACAATATTAGTGATCCACTTGGCGCTCCAAAAGACACTAATGAACCAGATATAAAACCTCTGATAAGACAGTTAAAATCCATTCATGGGCTTTAGTTTCCGTGTTAGCAGAAAGTTCAAAAGGGATTGCTTACGCGCTTTCGCTAGTTGGCTTCATCTAGGGTTCAAGTTCTTCTTTTTTGAGGCGGCGCATGACTACCAAAACACTCCAGATAATAAGCGTTGCGCCCAGTGCCAGCAGCCATGCCCCTACTCCGGTTGCCATTCCAACGGCGGCAGTAGCCCAAATGCTGGCAGCAGTGGTCAGATGATGTGGCTGACCACCACGCTGAATAATCGTACCCGCCCCAAGGAATCCGATACCGGCAACCACCTGAGCAGCCACACGAGCTGTATCACCAGTAAAAGCATGAATAGATAACCCTGTAAATAAGCACGAGCCAACTGCAACCAGAATATGCGTCCGCAGACCAGCAGGCTGACGGCGGCTCTCACGATCCCAACCAATTAGGGTGCTAAGGGCAGCAGCGAAAAGTAATCCGAGAATGAGTTCAGCCTGTGCAACAAGAGGCATCAGCAGTGCATTCTTTCAACAACAAATAATGCCCATATCCACTTCTCTGACGAAAATAGGATGGCAGTTGGGCGACATCAACTATCAGGGACTCAATCAGGGTGAAGATTATCACCCTGACAAATTAAAATGGATGTTGGCAGATAAGCAAATTAAGGCAGTCGAAGCTTACCCTTATTTGGCCTTCTCTATGTTTTCGCGCAGCCGCACCACCTGACTAATATGAGCACGCAGAGCGGCTTGCTGGGCGGCATATCGCTGCGCCAATACCTCAAGACGGCTGTAAATAGGGATTAACACCTGATTGCCATATTGAGTTAAGCGACTGCGTTCTTTGCGTGTTAAATCATCAAGTGATGATTGATAGGTCTTTTGCAGTTCGTCTATCCGCTTATGCAAATCTTTTTTCGTGTCGTTTACTACACCACGGAAGTAACGCCATGCATAGTAACCGCCACCGAGCAAAACCGGTGCACCAACAATAAAAGCCGGGAAGGCTAGGGGTGCAGCACCCAATCCCAAGATAGGTCCCGCCGGAGCCAATGCCAAAAGGATGAGAATGAGTCCACCGACACTTGCTAATACACTGGTAGTAAAACCCGCACTATTGGTTTCAAAAATATCCTGCATTTCTGTGACGATTTTACCCGTGGAATAGGTCTTCAACTCTGACTCGGCAATCCGAATGGCATCCTGCAAAGCTTCGCGCTGCTCGGCATAAATTCCTGCATCCAAGCCTGTAATCTCTTGCTCCATAAGTTCACGCAATTGATTAAGGCGTTCAATTACGCTGCGCCAGTAGAGGCGACTGCTGTCAACTACCGCGTTAATGTATCCGTTGGTGGCCTCACCAATATCGCGCATGGCACGTCCAATAACCACTTCCTGAAATTCGGACTGCAAAACCTCGCGCTTCGGTGTGCGACCGATCTTCCGAAAAGAGAGATTAGTGTCGATAAAATTCATTCCGCGCTGGCGCATTCCTTCAAACACTGAATCCAGTTCAGCACGGGCAGCCTTTAGCTGTCCTTCAAGGCCAAGGGATTGCTGTTCCATTTCACGTTGGACTTCACGCACTTTTGTGGTGTCCACGTTGACCAAATCGGCTTTGCGCTGAATCAATGACTGCTCAGTATTTACTAGGTAACTTGCCATATCAAGCTGCGCCAACAATTTTTGTTGGGCAGGTGGGGCTTCATTCAAAACACCACGCAAATGTGCCCGCACAGCATCAATTCCACCCGGATCACCCACTGCGCTACCGTTATTCTTAGCATTTAAGCTTTCACGCGCAGACACCATAAACACCAATGGGCGGATATCCAACAGTTCTGAAGCCTGCTGCTCGATAAATCGGCGCACTTCAACTTGTTCTTTTGGTTGAAGTAAATCAATTTGATTGATAACCAAGACAATCTTTTTGCCATAGTTCTTTGCCACTTCGAGATACATGCGCTCCGTTTCGGCAAAAGCACGCTTGGCAGAAATGACAAAAATCACTAAATCACTGCGGTGCAAAAAGGACTTGGCAACGGTTTCATGTTTTTGGAACACAGAACCGGTACCGGGGGTATCAACCAGCGCAACACCCGGCGCACCCGTATTTGGATGTGACCAAACGCGTATACCGTCCTCCCGCATCGTTGGCTTACGCTCCAAATCACCATAGTGAATTAGTTCAATGGCTTCGGTGGTAGGGGTAATGCCAGTAGGCAGCAAACTGTCACCCAGCAAAGCATTAATAAAGGATGATTTACCGGCGTTAAATTCGCCAATGATAACCACTAAAAAAAACATATCTCGCAGATCATTCGCAACATCTAAGAGGCGTTGTCGATCTTCCTGAGCAGACTCACCCATTTCGGCGAGTGTTGATCCAATATCCGTCAACAGGCGAATTTCTTCTTCGCGCAAAGCAGCAAGCGTTCCATCCAGCGTATTCAGCATGGTTAGTGTGTAAGACCTCTCTATCCGAGAATACCTTTTTTACCCATTTTCATAAGTGCAGTCTCTATACTGACCATCTCTTGATCGGCATTCTGTAATTTTGCCAGTTGTTCAGTCTGAATTTGCGTTTGCGCAGTTATCAGTCGCGTGAGCGGCTGGATAGCATCCTGACGCAATCGCATTCCATAATCAATTTGCTTATCCGCCGCCTTAGACAGCGCCTCGATATAACGCCCGCGAAGTTTGAGAATACGGTTCGTAAAGGCCGTCTGCAAGAAACGTCCCCGCAGAGGCATATAAAGCAAAGCGAGTACGCCCAAACCGATTAAAAACAGAAGTAATAAAATTTTAGACTGAGAATCATTCGATGGAACACCAAGAGTTACTATTCCAAAGATGACCAGCAGAATTTCAAAAACAGCGAGATAAAGCATTGAATTGCGTAAGGTTTGCTCCAACCGTCCGGTTTCATTCTGCCGGGCTTCATCCTCAATACTTTCGAGTATTGGGCGTACTTCGTGGAGCGCTCCGCGATCATACTTTATAGGAGCCTGAACATTTCCAATCACTTTCCCGCTAATGGACGTAGGCAGTGCTTCAATTTCTTTACGGGCATAGGTGACAAGATCATCAATATCCTGAATATCTTTACCTTCCAAACGCGGGGGCAATTTGTCGGCTATGACGGGAAGCTCACGCACAGGATCAAATGCCTTGTGCTGTTCGAAAGCCACGTTAGTGTACGAACCACCGCGTCGCAATACGCGTGACAAGCCGATCAGTTCAAGTATTCCGCCCCACAAAGATCGAAAAGCGTTATTGAAGCGGAATATATCTTGAATTGCCTCACTGCCTCGTTTGGCAATGCTTTCAAAATGCTCGGTCAATTCTGTATTAATGTCACGAACCGCTTTATCTTGGTCACGTTTTTGCGCGGCTAACTGTAATTCAATGTTGGCGGTAATTCCCTGATACTGATCTAGGGCGGACTGGTTCGTTAGTACTGCACTTAGTGCTGCTTGGTTAACATTCTTGGCGATTTGTAGCGGCGTTTGCAGCTTCTGTCGCAAACGGGCAACATCGTTTAGTTGATCATCAAGATATTCTTCAATCCGGCTTAAACCACTGGCCTTCCAAGCTGCTTTGTCGAGTTCACCATCATGACGCGCTGCTTGTCCCTGCTTGGCAGAAACGAGCCACACATCAGGCTTGAAACCCAAACGAGATTGGCTTTGATCAACCACATAGTCGTGGACAGTCTCGACCTCTTCAGGGGAGAGTAAATCGGCCTGATTAATGACCAGAATTACCTTTTTGCCATATTCCTTCAGTTGTTGGATGTAGCCCAGGTTACTGGCACTCATAGCCTGTGTCGCCAACATGACCACCAAGACAACATCCGCCCGATGCAAAAATTGGCGCGTAATTTGTTCATGTTTCTGGAAAATCGATTCAAGACCGGGAGTATCCACAAGACTTACTTTTTGAAGCAGCGGTGCCGGATATAACAACGTATCAGCGGCATCACCACCACTCAACCGTTGCGTTTGTTCTCCCCATCGCAAAATAGTTATTTTGTCAGTGGTAGGCACCGGCCCAATAGGCAACAATTCCGGTTCGCCCAACAAGGCATTAATTATACTGGACTTGCCCGAATTAAAGGGGCCAACCAGCACAATTAGAAACGGATGATCAGCATGAAACAATGCATCACGCATATGCCCCAGACGCTCTTCACCCAAGTTATCCACTTTTGGAAGAATATCTAGTAGACCGGTTATTAACTCATGTTCGCGACGACGAATCGTTTCATATTCTGTCGCCAATTTGGTTTCGACATTTACCAGTGCCAAGTAGCTTCACCCTATTCTACTTACAAGCCGACAAGCACTTTGTTTGTTATACTACAGTTCATCAAAATCGAGTGTACCCTGCTGTAGTAAAGAACACTATAGCATATTCAGATGAGAAAATTATAGGGCAACATTACCGAATAACTAAAGCGAGTGATACGCGAATGGATGCATTGCAACAAAAACAACATGAACTTGATCTGGTTATGCGGTTGGATCAAGTTCGGGACACACTGAACGACGATGGCGATCCTCAAAAGATGTTTGACGCGCTGGCAAGCCTACTCAAAGAATGGTTTGAATGTACTGCGGCAGCAATAATGTTAGTCGCGGAAACCAGCGATGACATTGAACTGATCGCAGTATCTGGAATGCCAACGCACGTGGCAATCGACCTTTGCAAAGCAGCCTTAGAGCAAGGCGATAGTAAGTTTTTATCAACAACACCGTGGGCCAGTACATTAGGTGTCCAGATTGTTTTAGAAGACTATCCTCTCGGTAGCTTTGTTCTTGCTCGCGAAGACAAGCCATTTGGCGATGACGATATGACCGAAATTAGTTTGGCCGAAAGCCAACTCGACTCAGCAGTGATGCAAGCCCGTATGACTTGGAAACTAGGCCAGCGCAACCGCGAATTAGAAGCCATTTATGAAATCGATCGCCTTCGTGATCGTACAAAAAGTGAAGCCGAGTTAATGCGTGACTTCACGGCGGTTGCATCTGACTATTTCGAGGCAGATTTATGTTTGATTTTACTGACTCAAGATGGCGATGACGAACTAATCGTACGCAGTATTGTTGACAAACATGATTTGTCGCCTACAGCGCTGATGGAAATCCAACGTAAAGCAGCCCAATTGAGTATCCCTCAGGTAATTGAAACCCCTGCAGGAACGACAAACTTGAAGCTATTGGCTGCTCCATTTGTAGTTGCAGATACTCGTCTGGGCGCGGTTATTGTTGGTCGCGATAAGCTATTTAGTCTGGGTGATCATCGTTTGTTACATGCGATGATGTCGCAGATGGATTCAGCAGTACTTTATGTACGAGTACTTCGGCAGCTATCCCAACGCAAACGCGAGCTAGAAATCATCTATAAAATTGACCATATCCGTGATCAGGAAAAAGATTTGGACTCGATGCTTCAGGCGGTACTGTATGAACTCACTCAAACCATTTCCAGCGAGATGGGTTACATCATGCTGTACAACGCGGGTGGTGAACAAGAATTAGAGCTGCGGGCAGTAACAGCAGATGGCAAAATCGCATCTCCCACTTATCAGGACAAGGTGCAAGAAATATCAAGGGAAGCGCTGGAAAAAGGCAAAATGATTTATGCCAACATGATGGGCAGCGAAATCCGTTCTTACATTGCAGCACCGTTGATCCTAAACGAACGGATTATCGGGGTGATTGGTATGGTCAACAGCAGTAAAGGCGATAACTTCACCGAAGAAGACCGCAATATGATGCATGCCATAACCAGTCAAGTTGATACCGCGATATTTGAACGGCTAGAGCAACGGCGGATGCGAACTATTCTCCGACGTTCGGTTGATCCCAAAGTCGTTGACCATCTTTTGCAACAGGCAAATCTGAATGTTCTGTACGGTGAACGGGTCAACCTGACTGTCTTATTTGCAGATTTACGGGGTTCAACCGCGTGGGCAGAGCAAATTGCAGCCGAGGAATTTGTTTCCATATTGAATCTATTTCTGGGCAAGATGACTGATATTATTTTGGAGTATGGCGGCACACTTGACAAGTTTGTTGGAGATCAAGTAATCGGGCTATTCGGCACCCCTGTACAAGCGGATGACCATGCCTACAAAGCAGCATCAGCAGCATTGAAGATGCAAGCGGCACACAGCGATTTACAACTCCAATTAAGACAACGAGGCCAAGATGTGCCGGATATGGGCATTGGAGTCAGTTCGGGCGAGGCAATCGCCGGAGAAATCGGACATCCAATCAGAAGCGAGTTCACAGCGCTTGGCAATATCGTTAACCTCGGGTCACGACTATGCAGTGCGGCAGAAGCTAAACAAATTCTCATCAGCGAAGCCAGCTACAAGATGATTGAGCGGTTTGCTGACGTAAACAATTTAGGTACACAATCTTTCAAGGGTATTCTCCACCCCTGTCAGATATATGAAATCCTTAGTATACGATAGGTATTCTATGCTTAACAGTTCCTTTCACTACAACCAAAATGAGCTTTATTGTGATGACATTCCCGTGCAGACTATCGCCGCAGAAATCGGGACTCCCGCTTATATTTACAGCTTAAAACGTGTTCTTGAAAATCTACAACACATTAGAACTGCCTTTGCGGGCGTAAATCCACACATTCATTACAGTGCTAAAGCAAACGCGAGTTTATCCATCCTTCGAACTATTATTAACGCAGGAGCGGGAATTGATGCTGTCAGCACCGGTGAAATCCATAAGGCACTGATGGTGGGAACAAAACCGGACGATATTGTCTTTGCAGGAGTAGGTAAAACGCGAGATGAGCTTCGTTACGCGCTGGAAAACAACGTGGGTTGGTTTAATGTCGAAAACGTGCTTGAGTTAGAGCATATTAATCAACTTGTCGCGGAATTAAAACGCGAACCGGCACGGGTGGCTCTGCGGCTAAACCCTGCTATTGCCGCAGCAACACATCGCCATATTGCAACAGGACATAAAGATGCGAAATTTGGTCTTTCTATCGGAACGGTGAAAGATGTATTAGCCAAGCGCCATAATTACCCCAACCTACGCATCGAAGGAATTCATATCCATATCGGAAGTCAATTACACAATATATTGGCAACAAGTCAAGCTATAGAAGTCGTTTTGGATTGCATAGCGCCCTATCCTGATATCCGAACCATTAACATCGGCGGCGGCATGGCAGTCCGCTATGCACAAGACGAGGAAGTTCCAAATTGGGAAGAATTCGGGGCGGCAATAGCGCCTTTGCTCAAAGGTTATGATGTCATACTAGAGCCCGGTCGCGCACTGGTCGCCGATGCAGGCATATTGGTTATTTCACTTTTGTATTATAAAGATCAGGGTGGCGCGCCCATTCTAATCACAGATGGAAGCATGGCAGAACTCATCCGCCCCGCACTTTATGACGCTCACCACGAAATTGTGTCTGTTACCAAACCGATGTCAGTTGCCACACACCTGCGATACCATGTGGTCGGTCCGGTCTGCGAAAGTGCTGATGCGCTTGGGCACAATGTTAACTTACCTCACATGGAACCGGGTTCCCTGCTAGCGGTAATGACCACCGGTGCATATGGCATGGTGATGGCAAGCAATTACAATCAACGATTGCGACCGCCAGAAGTAGCAGTTTCAGAAGATGGTAAATCGTGGAAATTAGCACGCCGCCGCGAGACATGGGAAGATTTAACCGCAACAGAAATTATCTAAGGGTGATCACGGCTATAGAGTGTTTGGCACTCGCTTGCCTGAACCACCTGATGTGATAAGCTATACTATACGTTATATTGTCCATTAATATCAGGTGAATAAAATGCGTATCTTCTTTAATTACACTCATGTTGATCTAAGATCCGTCGAAGATATTGCAGCCTACCTTCATGCAGAGCAACATGACGTTGTTTCCGAAGAACAATTGCTCCTTTCGGACGATTGGGTAGCAAAACTGAGTGATCAAATAAATTCCTCGGATGTTCTAATTTACGCAATCTCACCTGACTCACTTGCCGCTGAGTGGTGCCAGTGGACACTCGCGCAGGCAATCCGGAATGCCAAGCCAATTATACCGGTGCTCATAAGAGAAAGTGCTTCATTACCAGAAAACTTGGCAAAGTTAAAATTTCTTGATTTTGCCGGTGGCATGAGCGTTGAGGATAAAGATGCACTCAAGCAAGCCTTAGAAAATCCTTCAGAGTATGTCGTTGAAGAAACTCAATTGACTGATGACTCCCCACCCCCAAACGGCATTCCAGCTCAAGCAATGGGTACAGTAGATATTAGCCGGTCAAACTCCCCCATTCGCACCCTGTTACCTAATGTTCTCAATGTCTTACCTCCACCATTTGCATGGCTCGATATTCCGGCTGGTGAAGTGACTATTAAAAATTCCACCGAAGACGGCGGATCGCAAGGTGGTCAATTTAAGTTACGGAGATTTGCTATCGCCCGGTTTCCGATAAGCAATTCTCAGTACCGCGTATTCGTGGAAGATCCTAAAGGTTATGCAGTTGACCGATGGTGGGATTTTTCTGACGCAGCAAAGTCATGGCGACAATCGAATAACTCTATACCTACAGTTTCACCGGACGAACATGAACCATTCGTTGGTATCTCGTGGTTTGAAGCCGTTGCATTTTGCCGGTGGCTCAACGTACGGGTACGTCCCGGTTTAGCAATGGCAAATCGCGATGCATTGGGCCTACGACAACCCATTGAATCAGTACCGACAATGGCGCTGCCAACTGAACAGCAATGGCAACATGCGATAGAAAATGATGCTGAACTTATGGACTTAAGCGGGAATATTCTTGAGTGGTGCATGACAGGTAGGGGCGCAGATCAGGTAGTTTTGGGTGGCGACACCGAACGAGTCGTGCGGGTTGGGTCGTTAGAACATGATGAAATAACACGGCTTAGCCACCACGACCTTGCCAAACCAGATGCCCAAAACAGCGAATTTGGGTTCCGCTTGGTCTGCTATTTACCAAGTGTTTAATCATTGTGGGGCGAATGATTGAACCTTCGCCCCTAAATTTACGGATAGCTTTAATTTAAGAGCAGACTTCCTTCTACCTGCCTATCGAAGACAACGCCCCGAAGTTCGCTGATCTCATCACGCAAAGCAGCCGCTTTCTCGAATTCAAGCCCCTGTGCAGCCGCCTTCATTTCTTTCTCTAATTCCTTGATCATCTTATTGATGTCTTCTTTCGGCATCATGGTTATATCAAATCCACCACCCTTAACTTCCGCTTCACTTTCAACCATCGACTTCACGCGATCAGTCAAATCGCGGACTTGTTTGATAATCGATGTGGGAATAATTCCCCGATCTTCATTGTGTTGGCGCTGAATATCGCGACGACGATTGGTTTCATCAATCGCTCGTTTCATAGAGTCTGTCATCTTGTTGGCATACAGAATGACTTTGCCTTCGACATGACGGGCTGCACGACCGATATTCTGAATGAGTGCTTGCTCTGACCGCAAGAAACCTTCTTTATCAGCATCCAGAATGGCAACTAACGATACTTCAGGGAGGTCTATGCCTTCACGAAGCAGATTAATCCCAACCAGCACATCATATATGCCTAAGCGCAAGTCGCGAAGAATTTCGATACGTTCAATTGTTTGGATTTCGGCATGTAGATACTGTGCGCGTATACCCATTTCATTGATGTATCCCGCCAATTCCTCCGACATCCGCTGCGTGAGAGTAGTGACAAGGGTACGTTGACCTTTTTGGACACGCAGCGCAATCTCTTGCAACAGATCATCGATCTGCCCTTCTATCGGGCGCACAAAGACTTCGGGGTCAAGAATACCAGTTGGTCGAATGACCTGTTGGACGACAGCTTGACTGATTTGACGCTCATACGGCCCCGGTGTAGCCGACGTATAGATGGTCTGCCCCATCCGTGTTTCGAACTCCTCAAAACTTAGAGGACGGTTATCAAGTGCGCTGGGTAGACGAAAGCCATAATCCACCAGAGTCGTCTTACGCATCCGATCACCGTTATACATACCGCGTAGCTGTGGGACACTCATGTGGCTTTCGTCAATCACGAGCAGGTAATCACTCGGCAGATAGTCAATTAAAGTTGAAGGCGGGCTGCCTGCAGGGCGTTGATCCAGATGACGTGAATAGTTTTCGATACCGGCTGAATAACCGACTTCACGGATCATCTCTAGGTCATATCGGGTGCGCTGTTCGATACGTTGAGCCTCAAGGAGTTTACCTTCACGTTTGAAATTGTGAATAGTTTCCTCCAATTCGACCTCAATATCGTGAATAGCCTGTTTGGTCTTTTCCTCATCAGTCACGAATTGTTTAGCTGGGAAGATCTTTACAGATTCATTATCTTCAAGGATTTCGCCGGTTAGCGTGTCAAATTCGACAATGCGTTCGATCTCATCACCAAAGAGTTGAATACGGAAGGCAGTTTCGGCATAAGCCGGAACGATTTCAAGAGTATCACCACGAACACGGAATGTACCCCGTTTCAAATCCATATCGTTACGGGAATATTGTATTTGTACCAATTTACGGAGAATGGTATCACGCCGGATCGTTTCACCAACCTTTAGCTCAACGATTGAACGTCCCCATGCCTGCGGGCTTCCTATACCATAAATACAAGAAACAGAAGCGACAATGAGCACATCCCGACGCGAAAACAGCGCAGCGGTAGCCGCCAATCGCAGTCGGTCAATCTGTTCATTGATCTGGGATTCTTTATCAATATGCAAATCCATACGAGGCACATAAGCCTCAGGTTGATAGTAGTCATAGTAGCTAACAAAATACTCGACGGCATTTTTAGGGAAGAATTCTCTGAATTCTGCATAGAGTTGCGCCGCAAGAGTCTTGTTGTGTGCCAGAACCAAAGTCGGCTTCTGTACGTTTTGGACAACCTGTGCGATTGAGAATGTCTTGCCCGTGCCGGTTGCACCTAGCAAGGTTTGATGTTGTAGTCCTTTTTCAAGGCCTTCGACTAAGCCAGCAATGGCAGTAGGTTGGTCGCCTGTAGGTTGGAATTCCGAGACAAGTTGAAATGGGGGCATATCACGCTCCAATTCAGAACGTCAGTTCGTATGGGACTGGTTATTATAGCGCATAATGGCACACCGACAAAGGGCAAATCATCGTTTTTTGAGGTTCGGTTAGTCTTTAATAGCGGTTATTATTGAGCAATTTTCAGATCGCATAACCAATTACAATGAGTTACGGCAATGACGCATATACTCCCTTAGAATGATTAACTGACCATTGACAGTGTATTGGCTCGCTGATATGATGCTCTCATACGATGCGGGGTAGAGCAGTGGAAGCTCGTCGGGCTCATAACCCGGAGGTCGCAGGTTCGAGTCCTGTCCCCGCTATGACAAATGGTGATATAGCTCAGCCGGCTAGAGCGATGCACTCATAATGCATAGGTCCCTGGTTCGAGTCCAGGTATCACCACCACATATATGTGTCAAACAAACCTTCTTCCGAGGGTTTTTTGTTGCCTATTTCTGACGGCAATGAGTTTAAATGATTGCACCCCTACGTCATGGATGATCTCACAAAAATACGCCGCGTTCGAATGAGAAAACTCGATCTGCAAACCATTGACGGATTTGAACTTTTGTTCTATACTGATATTGAAAGTTGACCCATTTTGGAGATTGCCATATGTCATTCACACACGCCAAACACCTGTCAACATGAAAGCAATGACGACAGCGACAGACACAAATGACACAGCGGCGGCATTAGCCAATCCTCCCGCGGCATTTGTGTTATTTCAGTGGCAACCAGCCAACCTCCCGCCGACACAAACACTCGATTCGGCGGCACCAAGCGAGCGTACCGCCTGCCATTTCAGCGGGAATTCTGCAATTTCTGCTGCAAATGTTGCAACAATTGCAACCTTCGACACATTTTGAGCGTCTTGCCATGCAAACTTACAAATCCCTGATCCATAAATAGCGTTATAAGGGTTCAAGTAGAACCCTTATGTATTTTGAGTATATAGATGAGGGCAGTTAATTGGGTTAAACCACGAACTGGCCATTTTGGTAGAACAATTCCCCGTCGACATGAATAGTACTGTTATTACGCATATCACAGATCATGTCCCAATGAACTGCACTGCGGTTGACGCTGCCAGTTTCGGGATAACCCATGCCAATAGCCATATGAATAGTGCCGCCAATTTTCTCGTCAAACAAAATATTGCCCGTAAATCGATTGATGCCAAAATTCGTTCCGATAGCAAATTCGCCTAAATAACGCGCGCCAGCATCAGTATTCAACTGCGCTTGTAACAAACCATCATTTGCTTCCGCTTTGCCGTGAACCACTTTACCGTTTTCAAACTTCAACTCAATACCGGAGACCGCCCTGCCCGCAACAATACTGGGATAGTCAAAACGTATCCAACCCTGTACCGAGTCTTCGACCGGGCCAGTGAATATTTCACCACTCGGCATATTCTTGTGACCATCACTGTTGATAAAAGTACGCCCCTCAATAGAGAGTTCGATATCGGCATTAGGCCCCTGAAGCTTGACGTGTTTTTTACCTTTGAGCCAATCCACTTTCAACTGCTGAACAGCCGAGAGCTTACGCCATTCGCCTGCAGGGTCTTCGTGGTCGAGGAACATCGAACCAAAGATGAAGTTTTCGTATTCTTCAAAGCTCAAATTTGCTTCTTGGGCGCTAGCTTCGGTGGGAAACCATGTACCGACCCATTCAAAGTCCAACTTGGCACTGCGGGTAAGGCGTGTGTCTAGCCACGGTCTACGTGCAGCAGCGATTTTTTGTACACGTTGTGGATCGACATTAGTCATAGCACGGGTGTTATTGCTCGATCCGATACGGATGTAAATATCGGCCTTCTCGTAATAGAGAGACATACTCGGATCAAGCCAATTAATCTGGTCATCATTCGCTTCGCGAGCGAATTGACGTGTCATAGTTTCATCGCTCATGAAAAGCGATGGATTGCCTCCGTAACGCAGCACTTCGGCGTACACGGCACGTAGAGCAGGCAAAGTCGCCACGTCACCGAGAATACCGACCCACATACCGGGTTTTACATTGCAGGCATAATCGACTAGAACATTTGCCAATCGTTGAATGCGTACATCAGCCATTGTTAATTCCTTATGTACAGTAATTAGATACTCAACATCATATTTGGGACGCAACCCCTCACTTTGACATTCCTCTAAAAAGCATCGAATCAATCCACTCAAGAAACGACATCAGTCTCAATGATTTTGAGTTGTCAAATTTATGATTGCCATAGGGCCGCGCAATTTCAACATAGCAAAAAAATAGAACGCCCAGCACATCGTTGCAAATATACAATATCGTAAGCCGCAAGCAAATATCCATTGTGCTGCACACATGTTATGATCCTGACTTATTTGCTTGATCAAATTATCCCTTCACTTTCGAGATCAACATGACGAAATTAACTTCGTCTCCCCTTCCGCACCACACCTACGCGATTGGCATAAGTTAAAACCGCACTGACCGTCAGAGCACTAAGATTCTAAGCGAAGGAAGAAGCTCCCTGATTAATTCTACGAGTCTGCGCTTACCAGATGCTGGTATCCAGTGAAGGGACAATACTAAACTTTGACCTTATTGGTACAATCGGAGAGTGATTTTAACTTCCAATGATTGGCAATCAATTTAAAACTAGGAGCAGGCTCACCAATTTTGAGTATCATCCATAGTAATGAACTCAGTTTCATGACTCCCCATAACATTACGTTTAAAATACGATCTATGCTTAGAATTCTGTTCAGGATCGTATCAAGGTTAACCTCTCAAACAACACTAAATGGCCGATATCCTCAAAGTCAATTACCTTAGAGAAACCTTGTATCAAGCTGAAGGAACACTGATATGAATAACCGATTACGTGCATTTGTGATTTTAGTGGGTATGATCGCCATCGCGGTGGTATTCACATTTCCACAATGGCGACCACTGTTCGTTCGTACTACCGTTAGCAATGTATTTCCGGGACTTAACGCTGAGCAGCAAGCAGCATTTTTGCAATTATCGACAGACCAACAACAAGCTTTTAGCGATATGCGAAAAGATGATGTGACAATGGCTGTTGCAATGGCACAAGCCGCAACAAGCCCAAATATTGTCATCCCAACCGAGGAACAAGGAATGCCTGTTATGACCAATCCATCGGTAGTTGCGGGAGGCTCTTTTACAGAAATAGACGTGGTCCATACCGCAACAGGAACAGCGACATTATATCAACTTCCAGATAACAGCCGGTTACTACGTCTGGAGAACTTTACCGTAACCAATGGCCCGGATTTGCATCTCTACATGATACGGAATCCAAAACCTCGCAAGCCAGAAGAAATCGGTAACGACTATATTGATCTGGGGATTTTGATCGCGAATGTTGGTAATCAGAATTATCAAGTGCCGTCAGAGGTTGATCTAAATTTGTATAGAGGTCTGGTGATTTACTCTGCACAATTCAATGTCATCTTCAGCACTGCGGAACTTCGATTAAGTTAAAGACCACCATGTCGCCAGATACCATCGACCATTGTTGCAACCACCTGCGTGTTCAGAATATCAGACGGATGAATTGTATATAAATCACGATCAAGCACAACAAGATCCGCTAAGTAGCCGGGGGCTATTTTGCCTGAACGATGCTCAAGACCTGCTGCATAGGCAGGGCCATACGTGAAACCACGTAAGGCTTCTTCTACTGTCAGTCGTGCTTCGGGATACCAGCCCAATTCACCGGGTGAACCGTCTGGTCGCTGGCGGGTAACCGCCGCATGAATGCCTTTGAGGGGATCAAAAGGTTCGACAGGGGAATCCGATCCGAAAGCACAGATAACACCCTGATCTATCTGAATTCTGGCGTTATAGGACAACTTCGCCCGCGCTCCCCAAACACGATCTGCGGTAAGCATATCTGAAGTGGCATGTAGAGGTTGAATAGAAGCAATGACGTTTAGTTGAGCAAGGCGATTTACATCATCAGGATGAATGAGTTGAACATGCTCAATGCGATGGCGGCGCGAAGCTGGCAGTTCTCCACGCAAGGCCTCTTCAGCGCGAACAATCTCAAGCGCATCCAGCACGTCATGGACAGCACGATCACCAATAGCATGAATGGTTGAGGGAAGACCAGCAGCACTGGCGCGACTCATTAGGTCTATCATTTCTTCTTTTTCGATAGTGCTGATACCGTAGTTATCAGGCTCACCATCATAGGGGTCAATCATGGCAGCGGTATGGGGGCCGAGGGCACCGTCAGCAAACATCTTCAACGCGCCGACGCGTATCCAATCATCACCAAAACCTGTGCGAAGTCCCGACTCAATAGCAGCAGGTAACCACTGTTTATTGATGTTTTTGAGACAACGCAACCCTAGTTCTCCTCGCTCACGAAGGATTTGTAATGCCCGGAGGCAGGACGGTTCATCAAAATCGTGAATGCCTGTCAACCCGGAGGCGTGAGCCAACTGTTGAGCAATGGCCATTTGATCAGCAATCTGATCAGGCGTGTAGAGCGGGATATGTGAACGTACAAATTCCATTGCACTTTCAAGCAATACGCCACTAAGATTACCTTGTGCATCACGCACGAATTGTCCACCATCAGGATCGGACGTAGAAGCCGATAACCCACATAGACGCAGTGCATAGCTATTCACCCAA
>JBBSBS010000099.1:0-17782 GCA_038251045.1 Aggregatilineales bacterium
CAACGCTGATCTTATTCACACAAATTGTCGCTGCTCAGGTCAGCGAGGCCGCATCACACCACCCGAATGGTGGGTATAAGTGCCTTCATTCATGAGGTTCGAAGGTTAGAAATTGGTTTGAACTTTCAAGCGTTATCTTCATAACTGTGTAAAAAAGTGCCCTTTTTGACCTGCTCCACCTGCAAAGCAGGTACTTCATCCCTCAAAACCCGTAATAGTCTCCGCAATTGTTACCTGTTTTCGCCTGTTTATCAGGCAGCACACAACAAAAAAGGTGTAGTCATCACCACACCTTTGCTCTCTGCATAACTTGTTTTGTACTGCCTACTTCTGATACTGCACCTTGCCGTCTACATCCCATGTATCAACAATCGCAAAGATAGTCGCATCTGCTGGTCGGCCTTCGGTAGCTTCGGTTTGTCTGGCACTGCTGCCCGTCACATACAGCACGACTTCGCCCTCACCTGCACCTACAGCATCAAACGCCACGACATATGTGCCTTTAGCCCCGCCGGACAAATCCAACGGTTGCAGGATCAGCATTTTTAGCCCATCAGTTTTCGCACTCTTGGCACTGGCAACAACCGTGCCGATGACCTTCGCCAGCATCATAATGACTCTGCTCCTCAACAATCAAACAAGCCAACCCTTAGCCCGCAGTCTTTAAGCCAGCCTTGCCTTCTTCGGTACGTCCCAACGGCATCACGGCATCGACGTTGACATGTGGACGTGGAATCACATGCACCGCGACAATTTCACCGACCTTCTCGGCACTGCGGACACCGGCCTCCACCGCTGCTTTGACGGCTGCCACGTCACCCCGCACAACGGCTGTCACGAAGCCGCCGCCGGTTTTCTCATAGCTCACCAGCTCAACCCGTGCTGCCTTGACCATTGCATCCGCCGCTTCGACCAGCGCCGCAAACGACTTGGTTTCAATCATTCCTAGTGCTTCAGCCATCTCTATTCGCTCCTTAAGCTTGAACAAATGACCGCCTGTGAATTACGGCCTCAAAATTTTTTAACTTTTGACTATTGTCGATTATGCTGCATCCATTCTACCGCAAAGTCCACTAAAGGTCGCTGGCACATGCTTCTTTTGCCACGACAACTGGCTTTGGACAGAAATAATGAATTCTTTATTGAAGTGGTCGATTAATACGCACAAGCTGACCTGCCCAATCCGTATGTTCGCTTATTGTAGTGTGAATACGCTGTGCCTGTCCCTCGAAATCAGCATCAAAGGTGCAGACGACAATGCCTGCATGTTCAGGATGTTCAGTATGCAGCCGAATAAAATGCTTACGGTTAAGAGTCAGCAGGATACGATTATCCTCAGTCGAAAACAATAAGACCTGCTCGTCGGGTATCTTTTGACCAGCCTTTCCACTTTCTAAAGTCGTTAAAACATCATGGTTCAATTTGCGAAGGTGCTCAATAACGGGTTGAGGAAAGTTTTCATCAGCATAAAATCGAGCCATTTTCACGCAGCCTCATTGTCCGTAATCTGCTGCTCAATTTCTGATTGGTGTGACCGATAGTAACCCCATGCATTCACTAAATCTTCGGCACGAAGCGTTGGATAACTTCTTAACAAATCGGCTTCGCTGGTTCCTAAGTGTCGTGCTTGTACCAGCACCCAAATCGGAATCCGTGTCCGTACTATACAAGCTTCGCCACCACTCACAAGTGGATCACTTTCGATACCGGGAAACGCATCTCCCAGATCACGCACTACCCATTGCAAAAGTTCAGCTTTTTCAGCACGAGTCATTCCAGCAAGAATTGTCTCCATTTCCTTAAACATGCGCATAATGACGTTCCTCCATCATCAATATCCCTTGCCAGTTGCCCCAACGGTTTCGCCGCGTTCAGCCTTGACGATGGCTACACCCGCACTGGCACCGATACGTGTTGCCCCGGCCTGCACCATCGCCTGTGCATCGGTAAGGTTACGCACACCACCGGATGCCTTCACACCGATGTCCGGCCCGACGACCTTACGCATCAGCGCAATATCGGCAACGGTCGCCCCACCGCCCCCAAAACCGGTACTGGTCTTGACGAAATCCGCACCGGCAACCTTGCTGATTTGAGCCGCGATCACTTTTTCTTCGTCGGTCAGCTTACTGGTTTCGAAGATCACTTTGCAGATGACATTATGAGCATGACAGTTCTTGACGACGGTGGCAATGTCGTTGTGCAGCGCCTTTAAGTCGCGGCTTTTTAGCGCACCGATGTTCATCACCATGTCGATTTCAGTCGCGCCGTTCTGGATCGCCAACTGCGCTTCATAGGCTTTAACCTCGGCTGGTGATGCACCCAACGGAAAACCGACAACTGTGCATACCGCCACATCACTGCCTTTGAGCAAATCGGCACACAAAGGTACATTGGTGCTGTTCACGCAAACCGACGCGAAGTGATACTCACGTGCTTCACGGCACAACTGGGCAATCTCCGCCGCACTGGCATCCGGCTTAAGCAAGGTGTGGTCGATCAAACGCGCCAAGCTCAAATCACGCGGAATATATCCCAAACCGGAACTGATGCGTCCCGCACCGGTGTTGACGAACTGCTTAACACGGTCGGCACATTCACGCACACAACGCCCATCTTTACAGTCGCAGCCATCCACCGCATGAGCAGCAGGCACACTCACTTTCGGCGGTGTATAGGATGCAGCAGCAGGCACAGGTTCGGCGCTCATTTTGGCAACCACCTGCCGCGTAATCTCGTCTACCATTTGCTCAAAGTCCGCGTTCGATACTCGTTTCATAATTGGTGTCCCATTACCTAGCCATTTGGACTGAGTACCCAAATCATTGTACTCAGCACCCGTAATTTACTTAGCGTATTTGTGTTCTACCGCCACAATTTTGTCGATGCGTTTGCCATGCCGCCCGCCACCAAAAGGAGTCTTTAACCATGTTTCAGCGATTTGTTTCGCCAACGCATTGCCAATTAGACCTGCGCCCAAGGTCAACACATTGGCATCGTTATGTTCACGGCTGTTGTTGGCAGTAGCGAAATCGTAGCATAGGGCTGCCCGTACACCGGGTACTTTGTTGGCAACCATGCATGAACCGATGCCCGCGCCATCAATCATGATGCCGCGCCATGCCCGACCACTAGCAACCTGCTCGGCAACTGCTAGCGCAAAATCGGGATAATCCACACTTTCGCTGCTGTTTGTGCCGCAGTCGATGATGGTGTACTTACTTTGAAGCTCGGACTTGAGCATTTCTTTCATGGCAAAGCCGCCGTGATCCGCACCAATGGCAACCGTGCTGCCATCCATATCGGTATAGGCTTCGGCAGCCGTCACCAGCTTCACATGCCGCGCCAATGCCATGCTCCGTGCCAAAGGTGTAACCAGCGTACCCGACGGGACTTCCAGCGTTCCGCCCTCTGGCACAGCGTTCACAACTGTTTCATCAATAATTGGACGGGTATTCCCCTGCCCAAGCTGTCGGCGCAAGGCAGCAGCCACACTGCGGCGGATGGCTAGTTCGTCAGACATAACGACCTCGTATCCATTTCATATAAGGTTGATTGTATCCTGTTTCGTCTAATTCGAAACCTGAATCGTGGTCAGTAGATAAGCAGTATCACCAGCGACCGGTAAACGTTCATGGTTGGACGTTCTAAAATGGTCGGCATCTATACTAGCAGATTTTGTAATCGGATTTAACGAAGGCTTTAGTAGGTTACGAGGACAATACGCCGGTAACTGGAAGATAAGCGATAGGCGACAGCATTGCAGGCTAGGAAGGCTAACCTGTGACAGCCACCTGTGGGGCTTTGATAACCTCGAACTTGTAGGGACGCAGGTCTTCGGTCAAGCGGGGCAAAATTTGATCGGCATTCTTAATATCCAACACCAGTGCAGGATGATCGGCCTTGAGCTTCGCAGCCAGATGTTCAATTTGCTCGGTACGGAAGCCGAAGTCAACATGATTAGCAGCGAAACGACCGGTAAACCGACCTACCAGGCCACCAACCAGTGCGGCTGTGCCCAAGGCGATAATGGCACCCACACCGGGCAGCGCCAGCGCACCCAACTGCGCCACACCTAACGCACCCATTGCCGCGCCCAATGTGCCGCCTGCAATGCCGCCTTGATTTGGAGAAATATCGTCATCTAGTACGACTGTTTCACCACTCGCGGCCTTGGCGACGATCGCACCGCGCCGAACATCAATGTAATCAAGCGTTGCCATGCGGTCGAGCGCTTTCGTTAACATTTTGCGTGATGGAAAAACTAATAATACAATTTCACCGTTCATCGCAATTCTCCCTGCTGTTGATCACAACAAAGCTAGTATACATCAAGAAGAACTTAAAAAAGTAAGTGTTTAGTTCAATCTTTGTAATGGATTACTTGGCAATATGGCAGATATAGGTACGAAATACATCACACAGCATGACTTAATGGATCATCTTCAACAGCTTGGCATCACGCACGGTCAGACGATTATGGTGCATTCATCAATGAAGGCGATTGGCAATTTGATCGGTGGGCCAAACATCGTGATGCAAGCGCTGATTGACACCGTTACTCCAGACGGAACCCTGATGATGTATCTCGGTTGGGAAAATATTCCCGATTATGTGGCTGAACTTGCGCCAGAAACGCGACAATTTTTCTACGACAATCATCCACCGTTTGATCCTGCGACTGCCCGTTCAGCCCGCGATTATGGCATTTTCGCGGAAATATTTCGCTCATGGCCGGGAACTCTCCGAAGTGGCAACCCTGAAGCTTCAATAGGTGCAAATGGGAAAAACGCCGAGTGGATTGTTCGTGACCATCCGTTGAATTACGGCTATGGAAGCGGCTCTCCACTAGCAAAATTGGTAGAGAGCGGAGGCAAAGTGCTGTTATTGGGCGCACCATTGGACACGATTACGCTGCTGCATTATGCCGAAGCGATTGCCAACATCCGCCCAAAGCAGACCGTTCATTATCAATGCTCTATTTTGCAAAATGGTCAAACGATATGGGTAGAAATCGACGATTACAACACGGGAACTCCCCATGCGGATTACCGCTTTGAACAGATTGCTGAGGCCTATTTAGCTGAGGGGAAGGGACAAACTGGCACCTTTGGAAATGCCCAATCGGTTCTATTTGATGCGCGTGATCTTGTGGATTATACCGTCAAGTGGCTCGAAGAACGATTTGGGGAGGATTAAACAGCCCTCACAACTTTATTGTTAATGATGCTCGATTACCCCTTCACCTGTGGCTTTGCGGCGTGATAAGCCCAGTTTTTGGAGTGCCATCGAACTATAGGATTGACCGTCCTCACTTACCAGCGGGAAGGTTTCTTCGCTGATTGGTATGCGCACCGTAAAAACAGTTTGAACGTTGGGAGTACTCTTGACTTCAATCGTGCCGCCATGAGCCTCGACAATCCACTTAGCAATCGACAGCCCTAAACCGGCTCCTCCTGAGTTGTGGATACGGGTGCGCGAGGTATCGGCCTGATAGAAGCGGTCAAACACATGGTCGATGTCTTCGGGATCAATGCCGATGCCGGTATCTGTGACCTGCAAGACGGCCTCATGACCTGACCGACGGAGTGCCAAGCCTATTTGCCCACCGTCGGGTGTGAATTTAATGGCATTACTAACGAGATTCAACAGCAGTTGCTTCAAACGGTCGGCGTTGCCTTTCAGCCGTACTGGCTCGATCTGGTGCATTCTGATGAGCAGTTTGCGATCTTTGACAAGAATACGGGCTTCTTTGAAGACTTCGCTGACGACTGTATCCACGTCTATTTCAGTCATGTCTACGACCAGATTGCCGTAGTCAGCCCGTGCTAGCAGGAGCAAATCATCGACCATGCGCGACATACGCTCGCTTTCGCTTTGCATGGCTTCCAATGACACATCATCCATGCCGTAGAGGCGCACTAAGTCGAGATTGCCACGGATGGCTGTTAAAGGGGTGCGCAATTCGTGGGAGACATCCGCCACCAAACGACGCTGCGCGGTAAACAAATGCTCCAGACGATCCATCATGCGATTGAAAACGACCGTCAGCCGCCCCAATTCATCCATCGGGCCTGTCCAGTTGAGGCGTGTTTCCAAATCTTTGGCGGTAGCAATGTTATCAGCAGCTTCTGTGAGGGCTTCAATAGGCTTGAGGGTTTGGTCAGAAAGCCAATAACCTAGCCCGATAGAAGCCAGCACGGCCAGAATGCCACCACCGAGCATAAACAATGACAGGCGGTTGGTAGCCTGATTGACGGTTTCCAAGGACTCGGCAACCTGTATCATACCGAAACTGGTATCTTGCCCGGTCACACGGAGGGGAACGGTTAGTACACGCACTTCCGCCCGATCAATCTTCACGGTTGAGAACAGCGGCGTACTAGCACTCAACGCGTTACTGTCTAGTGCTAGATTATAATCACGAAGATTTTCGGATTGGGCGCGCAGTTCAACTGTGCCATCACCTGTGGTGCTGGGTGCCCATGCCTGCACTAGAATGTTGGATGCGCGGAAAATATCTAATTGGGGAAGTACCATCACGATTCGGGTGGGCGCACCGAACTCACCTACCGGGTATGAATCACTGTTCTTGATGACTTGATCAGCCGTTTCGCTGAGGGTTGCGTCAACGGTTTCAATCCATGTGGTGCGAATGACGGAGAATACGCCCAATCCAAAAAAGATAATGACGATTCCCAGCAAGCCAGCATATAAGAGGATGAGTTTTTTGCGGATGGTCATGCTATCTACAACTTATTACTTCAAGCCAAAAGGTTGATACCGGTTTCATTCCATCGGGTAGATCAACCTTTTTGGCTTCATGTGCGCATCGTTTATTCTTCTTCGCGCAAAACGTACCCCACACCGCGCACAGTGTGAATCACACGCGGTGAGCTTTCGGTTTCGGTTTTTTGGCGCAAATAGCGCACATAAACTTCGATGATGTTACTTTCGCCGCCAAAGTCATAACCCCATACGCGGTCAAAAATGACATCACGCGTCAAGACCTGACGGGGATTGCGCATAAACAATTCGAGAAGTTCGTATTCTTTGGCGGTCAGGTCAATGGGACGTTCGCCACGATAGGCACGATGAGTTCCGGTATCTAAGGTCAGATCCGAAAAGCGGAGGATTTCTGGACGGGATGCGGGAACCGAGCGGCGGAACAATGCACGCACACGCGCCATGAGTTCATCCACGGAAAATGGCTTGACGAGATAATCATCAGCACCGGCATCCAAACCCGCAACACGATCTTTAATATCGTCCTTTGCGGTGAGCATCAAAATCGGCACATCACTGGCTGCACGCAGCCGCTTGCAGACTTCTAGGCCGTCTAATCCCGGCAGCATCCAATCGAGCACGACCAGATCCGGCGGGTTATCACGGGCAATCGACAGGCCAGTATGACCGTCGCGGGCTACGCTAACACGGTAGCCTTCGTAAATAAGCCCACGTTCAATAAACTGGGCAATTCGGGCTTCATCTTCTATCACTAATACACGTTCGGATGGCATCGAGCCTTCTCCTTAGAGGGGGTGTCATTTGCCTACCCGATGGTCGGCACATTCCAACGACACTATATTTAGGTCAACATTATGAATCGTATGATACACGACGATGTTAAGAAGCGGATTAGTGTACCCATGAGAAGCTGCTAATTTGTGGGGGCGCAGCCAGAACCACCTGCTGACCGGTTTGCATATCACGCACCGTCAGCGCACCGCCCTCATGGGTTTGGCCTGCTAGATAACGACCATCGGGTGAAAGCAGCGGCGCGACCATAAACCCACCGCTGCCGACGGCACTGATAGCTCCGGTTGTGGTCAGCATATCCGCCACATTGAGCGCACGCGGGCCGATCTGGGAACTGCCGAGTACCAAGCGCGCCCGCGCCGCAACCACTCCCTGCATGGTCACGATGCGGGCTGGCTGGGGAATAGCCGCAATTTTGGATGCTTCTGCCGGATGTGCAGGGTCAATGCGGTAGATGATCTGCTCGGTGGTGCTCGCGCCGTAGCCCAAGCCGCTGTTATAAGCCAAAATGAAGCCGCTTTGTAACCAGATAGATTCGCTGGCAACACCGACTTCTTCCGTGGTAAAGGTGTTCAGGTCGATCAACAACAGCGCCACCGGATAATCCGGCGCGGAACGGGTTACCAATAATCCATTAATGTTGGGGGCGAATACCGGCTTACTAAACGACGATGACGGCGGGTTATTGGCTGCACCATGACTCAGAATGACTTTGGCATCACCGCCGCTAGTGGAAACCAGCCAGATGCCGCCTTCTACACCATCACTGGTGGGCAGTACGAAGGCGATTTGCCTGCCGTTGGGGTTATAGGTCAATTCGGTAGCGAAGTTGACCTTTGCTGCTAATTCTTTAGGTTCGGTGGGTGCGAAAAAACCTTGCAACCACATTTTGCCATCACTCACGTAGGCTAGATCGCGCCCACCGGGTGACAATACATAACTATTCACATCACTCAGGGATTGGGTCACCTGTAAAGGTGGGCTGCCATCGTTTGGCAAGCGCCACACCTGCTGGACGTTGCCGCCATCGGCTGCTAAAAATGCGCCTTCAGCCGTCACGGTCAGACCATTTACAGCGGGCATCGGCAGCGGCCCCCAACTGTAGGCGACCACATCGGCAAACGGCAGCGGGAAGCCTTCGCCACTGGTCGGGATGATGAGCGCTAACACGCCACCTCGCAACGCCAACATGAGCCTGCCCGTCGGTGCCCAATGGGTTCCGTTTAAATCGACTACGATGTCACTAACGGCACTGCTACGGGGTGTATTCGGTGCGAGGTTGATTAGACGAGCGCTGCCTTCGGGCAAATCGGTATCGGTTTTTTGTGCGCCAAACAGCACGAGCGTGCCATCCGTTTGTATCGCCGGAAGCTGATAATGCCACGAATTATCGAGCAGGATGGTTTGGGTGTTGCCGTTGACCAAATCCATGCGGATGAGTCCGCCGCCCTGTGGGGCAAATACGATGTCGGTATTGCTGACCCATGCCAAACCAAGCGATGAGGAGATGGCACTGGTCAACACCAGCGCATTATTCTCGCGGCGGTACAGCCACCAGATATTCTCTTCGGCTTCGGCTGCCAGATAACCACCGGTGGGTGACCACTGTAAATTGACGAACACACCCTCGCGCAAATCACTGAATAGAGCGCTGGTAGGCGTGTTAACATAGACCCGCGCCCCGTAAGCCGTGGTGTAAACGAGCATATCGCCCGTGGGTGACCAAGCCAGTGTATCGCCATGCCCACGGGAAGGCGGCAAATCGGCAGTGCCTTCTTCGAGGGTGGCGGCGGCTTCGGTATACATATTGCGGATGTATAAACCGGTTTCCGTGCGATAGGCAAGCCAGTTGCCATCAGGAGCGATTCCGAAATCGACCACAAAGGTGTCATCAGGTGTGACGGTCGAAATGCCTTCTGTTCCCAAGCCGATTCGCTGCACCTGTCCGTTATTGGTCAACAGATAAAGCGGCGTGGGTAAATCCAAGCCATCCTGCGCGTGGGTTAATCCAACCGTCAGGAAGAGCATACACAGCGCGAAAAAGGTTATTCGTCGTATCATCCCGTACCTCATGACACACCAGCAAAGGCGCGATTTGGTTGGGCAAGGTCGGCCTCGCCGCTTATCAACAAAATCTCATTTTAGATTGTACTCAATTAAGAGCCTAGCAGAACTCAGGCAAGGGCGCAAAGTACTACGGTTCTACGGTTCATAGCTATCGGTGAATTGTGTTGACAGCGTTCACCCACGCAGGGCATCATTTGCCTAAGTGTTGGCAAAGACGACTCTGCCATCGTGCCATTCTGGTTCGCTTTCGAGCAGGGAACTCAACTGCAAAAAGCGCGCATTTTGTTCGGGGCTATTGGCATTGGCAACATACGACTCTTGGCTGTCGAACATGGCGATCATGTAATAGTCTTGACTGTCGGCATCCGTCTGGTAGACGTAGACTGCGACCATCCCCGCTATGGGTACGCTTTCAACTATTTCGGTCACGCGCAAAAAATCATCCTGTGAGCCAGCCTTCACGCGCATTTTGGCGACTGTCCCGTACATAATTGTTCTCCATTACTACTTAATCAAGAACTTTATGCGAACTCAGGTACAGTAGTGATTTTAGTCCTATCGCGTGTATAGCACCACCAATGTTATAAAGGCGGGAACGACATTGGTGATGCTATCCTAAATGGTGTTACAAGCTGGCGATAAACGCAATCGGTAAGCCAGCAACGGCGCTAAATACGATGCCTTTGAGGAAGTTACGCAGTTGAAATACCAAGTCCACGTGTAAAGACTCCTCGATAGTTGTGCCGGGAATGACCGCAAATTTAGGCTTGATCCGCGTCAAAATGAGGTAGTCGAGTACTACGGCATCAAACAGATTAAATACGTGCAAGACACCTGAGGCCGTTAGATAGGTGATGGGAAAAGTAACTGAGCCACTGTTGACTGCTTTCACCAACGTCACCGAGAGATAGGGCAGGCCGAACATCAGCAGCAGGACTGGCAGCAGCAGCAGACGCTGTTGCAGCTTCTCGTGGGGCGTTATGGGAGGGACTTTGGCTTGTACCACCTTCGGATAATCTTGCAACCACAAGCGTGGGTTATAGATGAGCGACCCCATGATGAGCATTCCCAACGACAAACTTAGAATCACGCCTTCGATCACAATGTGCTGTAACGCAACATTCACCATGATAACCATCCTTTTTTGCTAGTATATACATTATTTTAGATCAGACTAAATAATAATGCATCCGCCAAAAGACGGAGATGATTTGGACTCTTTTAACCGATAACATTTGACTATCAACCTGCCGCCTGTACAATTACGGCTATGATCCAAACTACCCCTCACATCATGCCCGGCGGCGAGTCGTTCTTCTTTCGTGGTGACAGCACAGGTGTGTTGTGCATACACGGTTTTATGGCTTCACCGTCGGAGATTCGCTGGCTCGGCGCACATCTTGCCACCAACGGACGCACGGTTTACGGGCCGCGCCTTCCGGGTCATGCGACGGATTACCATGATATGGATCGCCAGCGCTGGCAAGATTGGTACTGTGCGGTGGAAGATGGGCTGGGTGTCTTACGGGCGCAGTGTGAGCGAGTATTTGTGGTGGGTCATTCGATGGGTGGGATGCTAGGCTTACTGTTGGCTGCCAACGCGCAAGTTGATGGTCTGGCGGCTTTAGCAACTCCGGTGATGTTTCCCGGTCGGGCGATGGCGGCGGCTGGTTGGGTGAAATTGGTTCGCCCGTATACCGATCAAACTGACATCGGCCCACTGATCCAGACAATCAAAGATGAACAGACACGGCGGGGGGAAGCAGTGGTCGGGCGAGTGCGATATGACCAGTGGTCTACGGCAGCCATTGGCGAAATATATGCCCTTTCAAATGTTGTTCGCGACTGTCTGCCAGCCGTCCAAGCACCGCTGCTGCTGATCTATTCCGAAGCCGACAAAACAGTGATGCTCGATAACCGTGATTATGTGCTGGCGCATGTCAAAACAGTTCCGGTTGAACAGCATACGCTGAAGCAAAGTGACCACATCCTGCCACAAGATTCGGAGCGCGAAACAGTTTTTGCGCTTGTGGATGAATTCATTAACCGTCACAGCAACCCCGGCTCTTAATCTGCGTATAGATGGGTAGGATGCCACGAAGAATAATGTCGTCGGCTGCATCAGTTTTGGCTGGTGAGTGGCGATTGTAGAGCGGAGATGACCTTATGTTACGTGCAATCATTGACCAATTTCGCCTGACATGGCGTTTAATGCGTGACCCGCGCGTGCCGCTATGGGCCAAAGCGATACCTGTTCTGGCTATTCTGTATGTGGTTTCACCCATAGACTTCATACCGGATGTCATCATCGGTTTGGGTCAGTTGGATGATCTGGCAATTGTGATCGGCGGTATGCGGTTATTCGCGTCTATTGTACCGGAAGATATTGTTGAGCAGCACCGCGCCGAACTGGCGGGAAAACCATTGGATGTCATTCAAGGCACAGGTTATACGGTGAAGCATGATGAGGATAAAGTTAAAAATCAGTAGTAGGCGGCATCATATTCCATGATGTAATTTCCGAGAAGCCAATTGGTTAGGCTTCACGCTAGGCAAGGTGCATCCGATTATCCTGACGCATCGTGAGGAGATAACATGTCTACCGCCGAATTGTTCTTTGAGGCTATTCAACAAGGTAAGCACGAAACGGTTGCCAATTTGGTCGCCAGCGAGCCGGATTTAGCCAATGCCCACACGGCGGCGGGTTTATCGGCAGTGCTGCTGGCGGCTTATTATCAAAAGCCGGAAATCGCAGAGTTACTCATCGAACACGGGGCAAAGCTCACCCTATTTGAAGCGGCCTCTGTCGGTCATCTGGAAACGGTCAAATCTATTCTGGCTGCCGATCCTGACCTCGTAAGCGCCTACGCAGCAGACGGTTTTTATCCGTTGGGATTAGCCGCGTTTTTCGGGCATGATGACGTGGTTACATTCTTGCTGCAGCAGGGGGCAGACATTCAGCAAAGCGCCAACAACCCGCAGCGGGTCAATGCTTTGCACGCCGCCACTGCTAACCGTCATCTGGCAATCAGCCGCCGACTGCTTGAGCACGGCATTGATGTCAATGCGGTACAGCAGGCCGGTTTTACCCCACTGCATGCCGCCGCCCAGAACGGTCAAAAAGAGATGGTTAATCTGCTGCTTGAATATGGCGCAAATGTGGACGCTCAAGCTGACGATGGGCAAACAGCGCTGGATATTGCCCGTACCCATAACCATCCTGAGGTCGCCTACCGGCTCGAAGCCGCAGGACAAAGCTAGATCGTGAGTGGAGGAATGGGCAAGATATAGGTAGACTACTCGGCACCAAACCTAAGCGGAGACTTCTGGCTATCGATACCCGACAAATGAGACTCATTCACTGCTGCTGCACCATGATGATTTGTACACTTTTCATGTGCGTTTTCAATCCGGTCGCCACGGCACAATCCGTCAATACGCTGCCTGATTTCAGCGACACGGTTGTTTCTAAGATCAAGACTATCGCCATGATCGGCGACGTGTATGGAAATAACCTCACCGTTTTTGCCAAAGTGGGTGACAGCATCACAGTTGGTGAGCGATTTCTCTACCCATTTGGTGATGGCGATTACCAGCTAGGCGATTATGGCTATTTGCAGCCGGTCATTGATGCTTTCATCCAAACACCTGTCGGCGACAGTAATTCCTTCAACACCACAACAGTCGCCGCCAAGGTGGGTTGGGCTGCTTATAACGTACTTTCCCCGCGTTCGGCTGATCCGTATCAGTGCAACGCAGGAGAGTCGCCGTTAAGCTGCGAATATCGGATCATTCAACCGTCCATCGCCTTTATCATGTACGGCACAAATGATGCGGGGTATCGTACCGAGGATGAATACCGTCATGATATGCAAGAAATCGTTGACCTTTCGATGCAAATGGGGGTTATTCCGATATTGAGTACGATTCCGCCACAACCGCGTGTGATGGATCGGGTATCGGCATTCAATACCATCGTGCGCGATCTGGCTGCCAACAACGAACTGCCGATGATTGATTATGCCGCCGCGTTGATTGACCTGCCTAATAATGGGCTGGCTTACGACCATGTTCATCCATCATGGCCACCGGGGGATGAGGAACTCGCGGCTTATTTCACGCCCGATAATCTGGCATACGGTTATACCGTCCGCAATTTGCTAACGCTGCAAATGCTCGACCGCATCTGGCGGGTACTTAAACCAGATACCGAACGGGCATTATGATTGATCTATCCAAATGATGTGTTTGACAGGTTGGGGCAGAACGGGCAAGATTACATTATGCTGAAATAGTGACTTTCTCATGCAGGAGCAAAAATGGATCCCAAGCATTTTGAAATCAAAGAGTACATGATCGTCTGGCGACAGCTCGAAATCCAGAATTTTAACGGGATTACCGCCAAAGTCCGCGCCATCGTGCGCTGCACCGGTGGCGATTATGGCATGGATGTGTTTTTTCTGTCGGAAGACAGCGACTACCCTGACCCGTTCGTTGAGGACAAAGAGCAAAAAGGTTATATGTTCCTCAACATCCGCGACATCATGGCATTTGTGGATATGCTGCGGAACGAAAAGCCAATCTTCGGTCACCTGCGCCCCGACCGTCCCGAATGGATGAGCATCACCACCACCAAAGAACCGGTTGGCGAAGGCGAATAAGCAAACACAATGCGGTCAGGTGTGACACCGTGTGATGGCACACCTAACCCATTTCTTGAATGCTTACTGCCCGTATACGTTGGTGTAGCGGTGATGCAGCTTGGCAATATCTTCGTCAGAGATGGTTAAGGGTGTGCCGAGTTGGGATGCTAACCAGACGATGGCGGCATTGTCTTCGGTCATAACAGCAGCCTTGATGGCATGTTCGGCATCCTTGCCGATGGCGAAGACCCCGTGACTTTGCAGCAGGCAAGAGGAACTCTTGGAGTCTTTCAGGGTTTCGACCACCAACGCCCCAATTTCTTCACCACCGATCAACGCAAAACCGCCGCAGGGAATCGGGCCACCAAACTCGTCGCCCATCGCGGTGGTGAGACAGGGGATGCCGCGCCCTAATACAGCGAAGGCAGTGGCATAACGTGAATGGGTATGGACAACGCCGAATACATCCGGACGCTGGCGGTAGATATAGCAGTGTGAGGCAGTATCGGACGAGGCTTTGTACTCACCTTCGACGATTTTGCCATCCATATCGACCACGACCATATTTTCCGGGGTGAGATTGGGGAAGGTAACCCCGCTGGGTTTGATGACGACCAGATTGGTTTCGGGATCACGGGCGCTCAGGTTGCCACTCGTCCATGCCACTAAATTATTTTTGGGCAGTTCGGCGTGCAGGCGACAAACTTCTTCGCGCAGCGCAGGTAAAAGCATGATTTGTTTCACTTTCTGCTTTGGGCTTAATAGTTGATAGGAATCTAGCGACTAATTTTGATTTCGGGTAGGGTTATTTCGGTAATACATTACATTATGACCGGTGACTAAACGTTGGCAGCGCATCGGTTAATGTGGCAGCACATATGTTACAATTTGCAGTATGAACCTCAAACTCAAATCCCGATTTGACCCGCTCACCCGCTTAGAAATTCTTCACAGACCGTTCATCCGCATCGCGGTTGCTCTTGCCTACACTGCGCTGCTGACGCTGGTGCTGGTGCAATCCAGTGCAAATCCGCTGCTTGGTCCATCCGCACCGCGTGAATTCAACCTTGTTTGGGAAATCCTGCTGACCTGTGGGCATCTGGTGGGCTTTAGCCTATTGGTGATATTCATCTGGTCAGCATTGACGACGGCTACGTCCTCTACGCGAGCGCTGGTAACGGCGGTTATCTTCGCCTGCACACTGGGATTGATTACCGAACTGCTGCAAACACTGGTTCCTGACCGCAGCGCTTCGTTATTTGATCTGGCATGTGATTGGGGCGTAGCGTTCGGTGTGGCCTATCTCATATCGCGCCTCTCCAGAAAAACCAGCTAATTCCCGCTTTTGGCCTGAATGCGGTAACATCTAAACCTGAAAAACGATTGACTTATGTTTTACAGGACTAGAAAACACATCATGCCAACTGCTGATATTGCTCAGTATTCTATTGAGGCAGGCGAACCCCTGACCGCCAGCGCTTCACGCACATCAATCTGGCTTTTGCTGGAGTATAACGATGCGTGGGGGGCGAAGGCGCTGGAAGAAAGCACGCTGCCGGAACGGGTAAAAGCCCTGCTGATGACCCAAGCGGCGACTTTGCCTAATGTTCGGGTGCAATTCATCAAACAGGAGGGCAACAGCCGGAGTATCCGGTTTTATGTCGCCCATGCCAACCCGATTAACCCAATGCTGTTCCGCTTCCGGTTGGAGAGCTACGAGGATTTGCTCGATCTCGATATTGGGGCGATAGCGGTTGCCCGTTCTGATCAAACTCTATCTGAAGACCGACTTTTTCTGGTGTGTACGAATGGCAGGCGCGATATTTGCTGCGCCAAAAATGGTCTGCCACTGTATAACGCCCTCTCCACGATTGGTGAACGTGATGTCTGGCAGACGACACATCTGGGCGGACATCGTTTTGCAGGGACAATGGTTTGTTTGCCGCACGGTGTTTATTATGGGCGTGTTTCACCGGACGATGCGGCAGCCGTTTATCAATCGTATCAAAAGAACAATATCATTTTGCCGGATTATTATCGCGGCAACGCAGCTTACGATGCACCGGTGCAGGCGGTAGAAACCTTTTTACGCCGCCAAAAAAATGAATGGGCGCTGGATGCTTTCCGCTTCAGTGCTATGGAAAAGGAAGGCGAAAAACGTTGGCTGGTTCAGTTCAACAGTGGGAATGGCGCACAATATGCGGTGCGGGTACGGGCTGAACAATCGGCCTTCACGGTATACGAAAGCACCCGTAATGCCGAACCGAATACGGTCACACAATATGTGATTGAAGAATAGCGCCTTATGCAGGTTCCATAAGAACAGCGTGCTGCACCGGCACGATTTGGCGATGGGCTAAGCGCTGGCCTGATTCTCTATCATGCGAGGGTAGATAGACTGTCGGGTTATCCTGTGTGTATTGCAAAATCTTTGCCAATGTTTTGGGCTGTTCAGCAGGGGTTTCATTTGGCCCTTGGAAATCTTGCGCGATTAACGCCGCCTCATCATAAGTGGCATCACCCGCAATGAAATAGCTCATTCCATTTTCAGTGGCGATTACTGATATATGCCCCGGCGTATGACCGGGAGTCGGTACAGCCAAGACACTGCGATCTTTGGTCAGTGGAAAGCTGGATTCAAATGGGCCAACCGACTGTGGTTCAAAGTTGAAGGGCTGTGGATCAAAACCGGCTGGAACTTCGAGGATCAGCCGGTTCACTAAGCGGGTAGGCAGTGAATGAAACGCCTGATATTCGCGCTGGCTGACCCATATCGGTGTGTTCAAGAAGGGCGCTATGCCGTTGGCGTGATCGCTGTGGATATGCGTGAGAACCACTTTGGACACATCTTTGATTTTGATTCCCAAATTTGCCAGTTGGGGTTCAACTAGTTCATCTGGTTTGATGTCCCGTTTAAACTGCATTAACCAGCCTGTACGGTCGGAAGGAATATCACCTGTATCTACAATGATTACCCCTTCACTGTGTTCGATAACCCACGCATAGAGGGGGATTTCGATATAGGGCGATTCGCGGTGGAGATTTGCCAGAAATGGAATCATCCCACCGGCCTTGATACTTCCACGCAAGAATGATTGTTTGACATAACCTGTGCCGGTTTGGATGGCATGAATTTTCATAGTTGTACCCCTCAGATTGATCGAAGTGAACTCATTTGTTATAATAGTCACCTTAGTTGACAGTAAACTAGGTTGACTAAATAGTAAATCAAGGTGTCTAATTTGTCAAATAGCAAAATGACTGCGCGTGAAATTCAAGCGTTGATGGACCAAGGACAAGAATCACTGGCGCGGTTGACGCTGCAACTTAACCGGCAGTTCAGCGGGATGGCAGCACAACGTTACGCGGCGCTCGGTCATGAGGGGTTAACGCCGGTTCACACATTTTTGATGGCGCAACTGGATATCAGCGGAACCCGCATCGTAACGATTGCTGAACGGATGGGAACGACCAAGCAGTTCACGGGACGATTGGTACAAGAACTGGTCAGCCGTAATTATCTACAGGTGACG
>JBBSBS010000100.1:0-17621 GCA_038251045.1 Aggregatilineales bacterium
CGATACTGGTCGAGAGAATCGCTTCACCCAGCACCAGAATAGTGAACAGCCCGTAACGTTCACGGATGTGATGCATGTGCCATGTGGTAGGTGATGCGCGTTCCGCCCACACGGGTACGAGAAGCTCGACGATTGCCAGTACGACAAACGCTGACACATGCACGTCCTTGGGCAAAAATAATAGGAAAACCCATGCCGCCTGCACAATAATCGTACCTACCGCATAGCGTAACGCTGCCGGACGATGCGCTTTGTCGGATTGTGCTGCCCGCAGCCACTGTGCTACGCTCGCGACTCGCATGATAACGTAGCCCAGCACCGGAATAGTTAAATCTTGCCGCGCGAAAATCGGCTCAACACCGGAGGCAACGATTAGTGCGCCGGTCATCTGCACGAACACCAGCAAACGGTACGGAATATCATCATTGTCATACGCCGAGGCAAACCATGTGAAGTTCATCCACGCCCACCACACGCCGAAAAATACCAGCAGATAGCTGACCATTGTTTCGGCCACATGCCCTTCGGCAAGGCCGTGATGCAATGCACTTGCCGCCTGTGCCACGGCAACCACAACTATCAGGTCAAAGAACAGTTCCAGCGGTGTAGCTGCCCGGTGCGCTTCGTCGGGTGAACGCGGCATCATGGGAACAACCCATCGGGGGCGTTTCTCAGTTTCGTGTATCACGGTATGACCTCGGAATATACTGGGCACGGTAAGTGAGCATATTCTAAAAAGCACGCGGTCAAAATACAAAAAGATGAGTAGTTTTGTCTAGTCGCTGTCAGGGATAGCAACTAAAGAATTGGTGGGTTGGCATTCAATATTGGTTGTATTTCATGCGTTGGTTCCACTAGCTGTAGAGGTTGAGCCGATAAAATATATTTCGAAGCAGGGACGTAAAAAATCCGATACTTTTCCCCGAGGATGAACCCATAGAAACGGTGAGGTTCGTTGGTTCGAAATACCTGATCTGCAATGTGAATAGCTTCCTCGCCTCTGCCAGCGAAATAATGCCTAACCGTTCCACCAACGTTTAATACATCACCTTTCAGCAAATCTCTATTAAACCTTTCAACTTTGATGGTTGCATGTAAGGAAAATACAGATGCGATGGCAATGAAGAGCAGGCAGATACCGCATGTACTATTTGATGTCCCATTAATATAATAACCATTTAGTATTGCAAGAATGATGGCTATGGGGGTTATTATGATTGCTAATACAATCCACAACTTCCAAACTCTACGAATGTGACTCAGTGTTTTTCGCTGTTTCTTGGTCATATATCTGTGGTTATTAGCGTCAAGATCATCAGCGTCAAACTCAAGAGCAGACATAAGACGGATGATGGGTTTACGATTATCACTTGCTGTAATGACCTTTGGGTTCTCTGCGTCTTGGCGGTTCAATTGTGTTCTACCCCTCCACAATCAAACTCATGCAGGTCATCGCTGCCTCGGCCTTGGTGAACTCGGATGTATCCACCGCGCATACCTGATAACCCTGCTGCTCGATGATGGCTGCCGTTTGCGGATACTGGCTGTTCATCAAAATGCTGCCGTTAGCCCGTACCACATTGGCTGCACCCGCTTCATCTGCTGCCACCTCGACCAATTCGTAACCGTCGAACAAGGTCGTATCCACACCCGCGCTGTTGACCAGAATCGTGCGGTCGTCCAGCGCGGTACAGGCTGATTTTAAGTGCAGGCAGTCGCGTAATGTGACCGCTGTCACGCTGTAGCCATAAGGCGCAGCCAACTGTCTCAGCGCTTCGATGCCTGCCGCGTTGGTGCGCGTTGATGGGCTGACGAAGATCGCTTTCCCCAAACGCATTACATCGCCGCCTTCAATCGTAGCCGGTAAGCGGATGTGTGCCAGCGGTCGGTAACGGGCAAGTTCAGCTTCAATCAGCGCCGGTTCGGGACGACGCGACGCAATCCCCATCGGTGTGATGATCGCTACTTCATCCAGAATGATCGCCGTATCTTCCACAAACACGCTGTCCGGCAGCGCATCGGCTGTGGGAAGGGTCACAACAGCCACACCACAGGCTTCCAACGCCTCGCGATAAGCGCGGTGCTGCTGCTCGGCCTTCGCGTAGTCAATCACCACCCGATCAATAAACGTCAGTTCACAGTTGGCAATCGAGGCCGCCGGCAGACGTGTGATCGCAATCGTCATGTCTGCTTAACCCTTTGTATGCTCTGTGTTCTCCGTGTCTCTGTGGTTAAATCTATTTCCGATTGAGCGTTATCCTGTTTTGACATACTCGCGCCATGAATAATGCGGCGCATAACCCAGCACCCGCTTGGCCTTGTCGATACTGAGTAGGGTAGTGAATTCGCCCACATCACCCTGCAGCGGCACGTTCGGGAACACTTCCGCCAGCAGCTCGCGATTCGGGCGCGTCATACAGGTATCCGCCGCCGCGATGATGTAATGGTCAGCACCCGTTATCGTCGCCTCCAGCCCCAACCGGCAGGCTTGTGCCACATCCCGCGCATCCACATATCCCCACAAATTCCACTTTCTGATTTTGGCATCATCCCAATACGTCGGGAACTTCTGATAATCATCCGGTTCCATGATGTTCGAAATCCGCATCCCGACGAACGACACGCCCGACCAGCGGCTGAACTGCCGCGCCATTTCCTCACTCAATACCTTTGAGAGGGCGTAGCTGCTTTCGGGATATAGCGTCTGCGTTTCGTCAATCGGCGCGCCGTCCGGTTGCTCTTTGTCGAACGGCAGCCCCAACGTCGTTTCGCTGGATGCCCATACCACTCGCTTTAACCCCAGTTTTACCGCCGCGCTAAATACGTTGTAAGTACTGCTCATGTTGGTGCGGAAGGTTACTTCGTCCGGCAGCAGTCCCGGCGCGGGGATCGCCGCCAGATGCACGACTCCCTCGGCATTTTCCAACGCCTCGATAGTCTGCCCTAGATCGGTTAGATCTGTTTTTAGAAAGCGGCTGGTTGCTTCCCGTGAAGGCGCAATATCCACGTTCAGCACATTGTAACCATGCTCCACCAGATCACGCACCACCGCCCGTCCAGCCTTGCCACTGCCACCTGTAACGACGACGTTCTTCATCTTCACACCTCTAACGATAATATTTTGAGAAATTTACGATTTATCTTGCCCCTATCTTACCCCATTTCAAACCAATTTCGAACTTGACCATCTAAAACTTTTGTTCTATGATGATGTTGTGGCTAATCTTGATTTGGCGGTTCCGTATTGCTGATTGCACATACGCCCTCATACCCAGCGATTCGATAGCGAGAACCAGTCAAAATCAACTACATGGATGATAACGACATGGCAATGCTGGCACAAAATCGCCTTGTGCCATTGCCGAAATTGCTGCCAATTTTGCCATCTTCGGCGTATAAAACATGCTGCTTGAAATTTGAAACGGGTTACGCTTATGGCAAACTTGGCGGCGGCAGACCCCTTTGCCAACATCGCAGCGTCTACAGCCGGGACATCCGCCGAAAATGTTAAAAACGGACGTGCGAAATTGGCGAATTTTGCAAATCAATCATTTCGGGGAGTGTGAATGGCTGACCCAATTGAATCGTTTCTCGCTGCTTATTCATCCGATGTCCAGACCTTCAGCCAACATTTACGCACGCTCGTCAAATCAGCGCTGCCCGATGCTCACGAAATTCTGGATACTGGTCAGAACTACATCAGTTATGCGTTCACAGGTACATCTACTGACCGTATTGTCTTTATTGAACCAATGAAAAATCACGTCCGGTTAGGGTTTGTGCGCGGTTCGCAATTGCCAGATCCCAATCGTCTGCTGATTGGTGAAGGCAAATGGCTGCGCCACACTAAAGTGCGAACCCTGCGCGAGGCTGACCGTCCAGCGCTTCTGTATCTACTATTTGCCGCCAATAACCATGCCAAAGAGCAAATGAGCCACAATACTTAGCTGCTGTATGTTTCCGGCAGATCATTCAAGAACAGCACGGTATCACCCGCCTTCAGGTTGGTCTGATACCACTCAATCGCCTCTGCCAGTGTCTCGACGGTTTGCAGATGGTCATCAGGGAAACCGGCCTCAGTCAGACCTGCTTTAATCGGCGCAGTTTGTGCCGAACCAACCAGTATTACATCACTGGCGTATTGAGCCGCTTCTGTACCCAGTTTCTTGTTTTCTGGTTCGTGCAGTTGTCCAAGCTCTACCATGCCGGGGGTAATCAACAAGCGCTTGCCCGTCTTGTGCAGTGCAAGCACCTTCAAAGCGCTGATAACCCCCGTCGGATTCGCACTGTAGGCATCGTTGATAACCGTGATGCCCTGTGCCGTCGTCTGCCGGACGAGTCGGCTTTCGGCAGGTTGTAATGCCCGCACTCGATACGCCACATCGCGCAGCTTCATGCCTTCGTGAACAGCTACCGCTGTCGCCAGCAGCACATTCGTGACGTTGTGTTCGCCTAGCAATGGTGTTTCAAAGGCTTGTGTTTCGCCCGTTTGGGTATCCGTCACCGTAAAGCGCAGCCCATCCAGCGACTTGCTGATCTCGCTGGCAACGAAGCGCGGCCCACCGCTCGGCACATTCGTAGGGTCAACCTCGCGGCTCACCGCGATCCGCGTTTGCGGATACTCACGCTCGTACATCTGGCGCACGTACGGATTATCCCAGTTGAAAATGCCCACACCATCTGCCGGAAGTGCTTTAATAATCTCGTACTTAGCTATCGCGATGCTCTCCACTGAACCAAACCGTTCCAGATGTTGTGGGCCAACTTCCACCACCACACCAATTGTCGGATGGGTCAGCGCCGCAATCCGCTCGATTTCACCGGGGATGTACGCGCCCATCTCGCACAGAAAATATTCGATACTGTGGTCATTGGCAATGTCGTTGTTGATGGCAATGCACACCCCCATCATCGTGTTATAACTTTTAGGGGTAGGGTAAGTCTTGTAACGTCCGTTGAGGATATATGCTAAATAATTTTTGGTGGTGGTCTTGCCGTAACTACCTGTAATGCCCACCACTATCGGGTTGACTTCTGCCAGCACCTGCTTCGCCTTGTTTATAAAACGCTGGCGCAAAAACGCTTCCACAGGCTGCATTATGAGGTTTCCACAAATCAGGATGACCGGCGCGGTCAAAAAGAGGAGCAGCCCGATGAATGACACTACCGCGAACTGGACTTCACCAATAGCAGGCAGTGGTAGACGACTAAAGACATAAAAATATACACCGAGGTCAATGATCGCTACTACAAATGCTGCTCCGAGCATTCGCTTGGCGCGGGGCGTTGGCTTGAAACCTTTTTTGACTTCACCTTCATTGGGAGGCCATACTGCGATGACAGCCGTGATTGTACCCACCAGCGTCAGCATAAAATTGCCGGGGGCTTCACTCAGAATGATCCCGATGACCATACCTGCTACCCAAGCCACCAAAGGACGATTGGGCAGCCAGCGTTCCCGACGGGCGACGCTCCAACGCAGGTAACGCCCACCCATGTATTCTTCGATCTGGTAAAACCGTGCCTGTCTGTAAATACGGAAACAGGTTCCCACTAACCAGATGAGGGCGATGATGAGAAGTTCCATTATTCGGTTTTACCGTTTGTCCATGATGATGTCAGGATCGCGCTTGTTCTTGCCGCGTCGATTGTTGTCGTCGTTCACACCCAGCACGCGTTCGAGTATGATCGAAATAATGCTCATGACGATGCCGCCCACAAAAGCAGGCCAGAAGCCATCAATCTGTAACCGCGCCGGAATCAGGCTGGCTGTAATCAACAACATCACCCCATTGATAACCAGTACGAATAGGCCGAGCGAGAGAATAACCAGCGGGCAGGTGAGCAAGGTGATGATCGGCTTAAGTATTGCATTCAGGATGCCGAACACTATACCAATGATGAGCAATGTGCCTATGTTATCGTTCGCCACATGGATGCCCGGTATGATCTCCGCCACCAGCGCAATACCCAGCGCATAGATAATGACCCGCAAAATGAATTTTCGCATGATTCGTTCCTCTCTAATCAGTCACTGTAATTCAATTTTATTACCTAAATTTCGTTTCAGCATTTCCACGACTAACTGATAGTTCGTTCGTTGGCGATGCAAAGTAAACATACGTTTAAAGCGAAAGAATGGCATACCAGCAACAGAAGTTATAAAAGGCAGGTATTGGGAATAAACGTAAGTCCGATATTTGTCGACGACAACTTTGTCAATTGCTGCCCACGGCAGCATTTTTTTCCACCACCAAATATGAACCTCCATGCCTGTTTCGCCAACAAGTAGGAGTCTTGGTGATGTAAATGAAGTGAAAAATCCCCAAATAGCGATTAACCACCAGAACGGCACAGAATTTGTGATCTCGCTTCCGATTATGTGAGGCATCCATAAGCTAAAAAGCGTTTCTAAAAGTAGAATGCTCAATAGAACAAAGAGGATCAAGATCCCTAAGACCCTAAAAACTCTTGATTGTGTTGGCGGTCTACATTCGACTATTTGAGACATTGATAACAACTATTGGCTAAAGAAATGATCCATCACCCGCGCCGTATCGCCTGCCCGTTCCAGATAACTATAATGTCCTGCACCTTCCCAGACCACCAATCCTGCGTCTGGAATGGTCTTTTCCAGCAGTTGCCCATGTGATAGAGGCGTATCCTCGTCGTTGTCGCCCCAGAACAACAATGTGGAAGGTTTGACCCGCGCCGCATACAGGAGCAGGTCTTCATTGACTACCTTAACGAAAGTTTCGCGCATGACACCCTTCGCAGCTTTATAGTCACTTGACCCATAACGCTCACTATACCAAGTACGTAATTGATCGGCCTGAGGTTTCAATCCAACGGTTTGGAGCGCGTTTAGTGCAAGGCGGTAACTCTTAAGTCGTAACTGTCCGCTGGTCGATGGTTTGGATCGCACACCGGCTGCATCCGCCAGCGCCATCTTAATGATGCGATCACCATAGTCTGCGCCGAGTACCAATCCTAAGCGCCCACCGAATGAGTGCCCGAATAAATACACTTGGTCGAGCGCGTGCGCGTCCATGTAGGCGATCACCCACTTGGCATAATCACCGACTGACCAGCTTGTTGGTGGTGTTGCAGTTTGCCCGAACCCCGGCATGTCCGGTATGTAGCACTGGTAACCAAGTGGCACGAGTTTTTCTGCTAACGGTGTCAGAAGGCCGATGTTTGCCCCCCAGCCATGCAGCATGACAATTGGCTTACCTTCGCCTATTATCACCTCGGCGGTTTGAATTTGCTGTACTGTGGTCATTGTGATGGGCATTTGGCTCACGGGCAGGGAAGTGAATTAAAAGGAATGATTTGCCGTTCGAGATGTAATTGCGAGTTATGAATTGCGCTGACATTTTTTATTGACTGACCACTGTTGACTGACGACTCTTGACTTCTCATTGTTCAATCTCGATCTGCGCTCCAAGCCCTTTGAGCTTGGTCAACACACCCGCAAAAGTACGTTCAATCACCTGTGCGTTATCAATGACCGACTCACCTTCCGCGACCAATGCTGCACCTAACATGCCCAATCCGGCACGTACATCCGGCGTATCCATATATATGGCGTGCAGCGGGGTAGGCCCCACTACAATCGCCCGATGTGGATCACACAGGACGATTTGAGCTCCCATTGCTTTGAGTTTATCCACGAATAGCAGGCGGTTATTAAACAATTTTTCGTGGATGAGTACCGTTCCCTGCGCCTGTGTAGCCACCAATGTGGCAATTGCACTTAAATCTGACGGGAAAGCGGGCCACGGTGAGGTTTCGACTGAAAGATCAACATCTTCCTCACGGCTGGACAAGCTAATTATCTCGTGTTTGGGTACGAGGAGAAATTCTTCGTCCACATCCAACTGGATACCAAGTTGGCGATAGGTCTTGACGATCATCTGCATATCGCTGCGCCGTGTACCGTCTACCTGTATCCGCCCTTTGGTGAGGGCAGCAATCGCGGCTACACTGGCGGCCTCAATGTGATCAGTGTCAATAGTTGCCTCGCCGCCGCTGAGTTCCGGTGGTGCCAGAATACGCAGCACGTTCGAACCAATGCCCTCAATATGCGCCCCCATTTCACACAGCAAATCAGCCAATTCCTGCACATGCGGTTCGCAGGCGGCGTTGTGGATGATAGTTTCTTTACCCAGTCGCGTCGCCAGCATCATCACCATGCCGGTTGCTGTTACACTGGTTTGTGACAGGATGATCTCGCGCTTGTCCCATGTGGCGAGTTTGCATTCCAGCGCTCCGGGCGTTGTAACCACTGGAATACCAAGATCCTGTAGTGCTTCAAGGTGGGTGCGGATGCGGTTCAGAGGGAAATCAATCTCGATGCGTATATATTGGCGGCGTGTGAGGATGCACGGTAGGTAAAGCATCATGCCGACCAATCCGCCCGTTTCCGTCAATGTCAGTACCCGCCGTGTGATTTGCTCGGCTTGTACGATCAGTGTCTGTTCATCAGGCCATGTCAGTTTTGCACCCAGTTTTTCCGCAACCGCCAGCATTGCCTGCATATTGATGGTTTGCGGAACATTATGTAGAGTCACCGGTTTATCGGTCATCAATGCTGCTGCCAGCAGAGCCATCGCCGCGTTGGTGTTGCCTGCCGGTCGATAATTGCCATGAAGCGGTTTGCCGCCTTGTACGCGAATTCGCATCAAATCCTCACCTTCCCGAAGTGGTCGCGATTATAACAGGTTTGTGAAGGTCGGTTACAGGGTATACACTCGGAAGAAAACGGTCTGTGCCCAAAGGATAATATAATGAAAGATGGAATTTGTCCGAAATGTCATTCGACCAACGTGTTTACTAAAGAACGAGGCACGTGGTGGGGAGAAGGCTTGCGTTTATCCACGCGCTTTATGGATAAAGTTGACCTTCACTATCAAACTTATATTTGTACCGAATGTGGTTACTTCGAAAATTATGTCACTGATAAAGACGAGTTGGCAAAAGTTGCCGAAAAGTGGGAGCGAGTGAAATAGGGGTGCATGAACAATGCACCTCTATCTGTAATTATTTACCCCAACAAGGCTACATTTGGAACTCTGTCGCTGTCCCCACCCGCACGTTTACGCTCACCAATCGGCTTAACGGGTGGACATTCCCACGCCATTGGTTCGGTCTGCGAACGTTCTTCTTTGAACTTGGGCAAGATACCGCAAGCAAAGCATTTATCACGGCAGTCTACGCGTGTCTCACCTTTGATGCTCATCAGATAATCGTCTCTCAAAAATTTCTTGTGGACGGCGGCATCAATATGATCCCAAGGGAAAACCTCGTCTAATCCGCGCTCGCGGTGCGTATAAAACTCCGGTGACAGCCCTTCATCGGACATCGCCTGTAACCAGCGTTCATGGTGGTGAAATTCCTGCCACGCGTCAAACTTGCAACCTGCTTCCCATGCCCGTTGAATGACCCGTCCCATACGGCGGTCAGCCCGCGCCATAATGCCTTCAAATTGACTGTCCTCGATGCTGTTCCAGCGCAGGTGTAACCCATGCCCCTTTAATTGATTACTCAAGAGATGCAATTTTTGGCGCACTTGGGTGTGTGTATCCTGTGGAACCCATTGGAACGGCGTGTGCGGCTTAGGAATAAAAGTACTTACACCCACATTGACATTGGCCTTGCTGCCCATGAGTTTCTGCCCCTCACGCAGCACGGCTTTGCACAGGTCAACAATGGCCTGCACATCTTCCAAAGTTTCCTCCGGGTGACCGATCATAAAATACAGCTTGATCGTGCGCCAACCGCGTGAATAGACAGCCCGTGCTGTTTCTAGCACTTGTTCATCCGGCACAAACTTGTTGATGATGTCGCGCATCTTTTCGGTGGCGGCCTCTGGCGCGAACGTGAATCCACCGCGCCGTGTGTCACCGAGCTTATCCAGTAAATCGGCACTGGTACTTTCAATCCGCAGGCTGGGAAGGCTCAGACTTAATCCAGAGTCCTTATATTTCTCGTGAACCGCATCCGCTAGTTCATGCACATACACATAATCCGATGATGACAGACTCAGCAGGCTAATTTCCTCAAAGCCGGTGCTGGTGATGATTTCCTGAATGGCTTCCATAACTTCTGCCACAGTTCGTTCGCGTACGGGTCGCGTAATCATGCCGGCATGGCAGAAGCGGCAGCCCCGTGTACAACCCCGCATAATCTCAATAGGGGCGCGGTTGTGGACGGTGTCAATATTTGGGATCAGGAATCTGGTGAATGGCTTCGGCAGCGTCGGCACAATCCGCTTGAGTACGCGTTTGGGTGTTTCAGCGATATTCGGTGTTGTGCCAATGAGCACGCCATCTTCGTTGTAGGTCGCCTCATAAAAGCGGGGTACATACATCCCTTGTATTCGGGCAATCGCCTTCAGTTGGTCGAAGCGGTTATGTCCGCGCATAGCTTGGACTGTTCGTGCCACTTCGACGATGATTTCTTCACCCTCGCCAATGACGAATGCATCTATGAAATCTGCCATCGGTTCGGGGTTATAACAGGCATGCCCGCCTGCAATCACCAGTGGATAGCTTTCATCGCGATCTTCACTCCGAACTGGCATCCCAGCTAGATCGAGCATATTCAAGACGTTGGTAAAGAGCTGCTCATACGGTAAACTGATTCCCAACAAGTCGAACTCGCGCAGCGAACGTTTATTTTCTAACGAATAAAGCGGGATGCCGTTCGCACGCATCAGCTTTTCCATGTCATCCCATACGCTGAAAACACGCTCCGCCAGCATGTCCGCTTGATTGTTAATTTGTTCGTACAGTATCATGATGCCCAGATTCGACATGCCGAGGTCATAAATATCCGGGAAGGCAAGCGCGACTTTGAAGTCGATGTTGTCCCAATCTTTGACAATGCTGTTAAACTCACCGCCGACATAGCGACCCGGTTTGGTTACTTTAAGGAGAATTCGTTTGAGCTGTTTTTCGATCGTCTTGGGTTGCATAATACCGTTCCCTTGCCTTTGTAATCAGACAGCATTATAACGGACAAAAGCTGAGGATGAACACAGTTTGAAGAAACACATCATCATTTTACTAACACTACAGTTTTTTTCGCTGGTTTATTCTACATCCGCACAGAACCTTTCTCGTGCAATCACTACTGAAAATATAGCGCGTTTGCGTTCAGTACTACACGTTGATTTCGCTGACTTTGTGCCCATCGCTGGAAAGATCGAAAATGGTTGGTTCGCACTTGATGCTACCGCGACGCATCTAGCCGTTACAAACCGGGCGAGCGAAGTTGTAGTCTGGGCTGATAATGGTCAGGTGATCGACAAATATTCTGTGCCTGCCAGCGACAACCTGCCAGCCACTATGCTAGATATGGCCTTCAGAAAGGATCTTGCTGAACTTGTAACTGTTCATGCTGAAGGCGGTGCGTATTATGTTGTCTATCGGGATTACAATCTCCATCTTAACGATTATTTCCGTTTTTTATCGGCTGATGTCCCACTGCGTATCTGGGACAGCGGACAAACTTGGTTAGAAGTGTCTCCAGTTGATTACACCCGCTCACGCTTTGTTCAGCGTTTGTCTCCGGTTAAGTCGGATATAGTGCAGTCAAACGAAGTATTAAGTCCAGAAGAATTATATGAACTGCCCTCCGGACCAGAAAATGATCCCGACTCTTTCTTGCGTATCGGTCGCATTGAACCGCCGTTTGCGATTACCATTACTCAAAACTTTCTCGTTAAGCGTTGGAATCTTGAAACCGGTGAAGTTACGGCTACCGGTCAGCTTGACACCTTGCCGGGGGCAGGCCAGCTCTCATTAGATGGACGTTATTTCGCGTGGCGTGATGGCGAATCCAAAGGGCTGCACTTGCTGGATTTTGAGACAGGGAATGATCGAGTAATAGCCTCATTACGAGAATCTTATATTCCTTTCCTATTGCTAAATTCTTCCTCCAGTGTCATCATAGGTGTTAACGTAGATTTAATGCCTATTATTGTGGCTTGGGACACAATTACGGGTGAAAAAATTGAGTTAGGCGAGTATCGGTCATGTGGTCGCCAGCCAGACATGGTTCGCCTTAGTAACGATGATACAACAGTGGTCATTGGTTGTGACAAAGGTTTGGATATTTGGAGGGTCGGTGACTCTGGATCTTAAAAATTGTTTCGTTCTCTAAATATGGATTATTACTCGTGCTGGATTTTTTGCGCATCGGTTCTGTTAAAAAATGGTAGCAATACTGTTGGTGCTTAAAGGCATTTCGAGAGCCTTTTAGCTTGGCTTTTGTGTCTGAAAACATCTAGGCAATAGCTAATACTCTGGTTCAGTGCAAAATGTCAAAGCCTTATGCTGTTTTGCTTGAGTGATAATTATAATTAATCTTACAATCAACATTCAGAATTGAGTTTAAAATTGACTAACTCAAAAAACACATCATCATCACCAAATTCTTCAGTCAACTCTGAATTGATCTGTGCGTGCCCATATTGCCAACGGCGCTTCGGGACGATGGAACAATTGACCTTACACGTTGTGACGCGCCATACCCAAACCGGTAAGGCAAAGAGTCAAGAACCGGCTGTCAGTGGGAAGTAGACCCGATTTACGATATTAGTGCGTAGCGCTGGTTACGGTCGGTTAACGAAACAACGGCGGGGTCGATAGCGCCAATCTGTTCTAAACAGAATGATGCCGCAATTGCTGCCATCTTCCCTGCCTCATGTAATGTTTTCCCCTGAACCAAACCAGCTAATAACCCACCACAGTATGAGTTGCCTGCGCCTGTTTGGTCAACGATACTATTTGTGGGCGCAGGATTGATGTGATAGTGGTTGCCCTTTTGATCAGCCACAATTGAACCGGCTTCCCCCATCCGTAGCGCTACATAGTGCGCCCCATCTGCCAACATCGCGTTGACCAACTCCGCAGGGGGTAGTTCCCCATAAACGGCTTGTGCCTCGACCAGATTAGGCGAAACTACATCAATCTGACAATCACCGAGCACCGCGCGAATTTGGGTAGCATTTTCGGCTGTCATTATCTGTTGTAACGGCTCCCATAGTACCAGCCCGTGTACCGCTTGCCGCCATGCGCGCATTTCTTCCGTACCCTGCAAAAGATAAAAACCTTTACTGCCAGCGTAAATGTGTGGAAGATGCTCTGGTTGCGCACCGCGAATAAAAGGTGTGGTTTCTTTGACACGATAAAGTTCGCGCCGTGTGCCATTTTCTTCGAATAATTGCCATGCTCGAATTTGCGGGATTTCTAACGTGACTAGGCCTCGTGTATCCAGATGTTGTTGAAGTCGGTTGGCAGACTCTTCAGGCAGCCCCTGACCAATGGTGGCTAAGATACCCGCCCGCTCGTCCCAGACTGCCGCGCCCATCAGGGCATGAACCACGCCACCACCCAACTGTGCCATATAAGTTTGACCAGTCGGCAGCACAATATCGTCAATAAATACGGACCCAATGCCAACGATAGCTGGCGAATCCAATGTAGACATAATTAGCTTAGGTTACTTAAGGCAGTCGCGATCAGCCCACCGGTTCGTGCGTTGTTCACCAGTAGTGCAACATTTGCGCGTCGCGATTCCCCTTGCGTTAGCTCAGACACTCGGCCCAAGACAAATGGTGTAACTGCCTTACCATGAATACCTTGCGCCGCCGCTTCTTCGGTTGCCTGTTGAATGGCATTTTCAGCTACTTCGTTGGAAAGCTCATCTACTTTTGGCACAGGCACAGTAATCAGGATGCCATGTTTGGCCTGTATCTGCTGCGCTGCAGCAATGATTTGGGCGGCTTGTTCCGGTGAATTGATGCGAGCATCAACCGGTAAGCCGCTGCTGTGCGTATAAAACGCAGGTAGAGTCTCTGTTTCATAACCAAGAACCGGCACACCCTGTGTTTCCAACACTTCTAAGGTCAGGGGTAAATCAAGAATAGACTTTGCGCCGGAGCAAACAACGGCAACCGGTGTACGCCCTAACTCTATTAAATCTGCCGACACATCGAACGGCGCACCACGATGCACCCCGCCGATGCCGCCGGTTGCGAAAACACGAATGCCTGCCATATGCGCCACGATCATTGTTCCCGCTACTGTCGTTGCTGCATCCTCACCCAGACCCACCGCAATCGGCAGATCACGACGGCTGCATTTTCGGATACTGGAATACGGCAACGCACCCAAGTATTCAATCTCGCTGGCGGATAGTCCAACCGTAATTTTCCCTTTGAGGACAGCTATAGTCGCCGGAACTGCGCCACTTTTACGGACTGCCGCTTCCATCGCCAGTGCCGTCTCGACATTGGTCGGGTAGGGCAGCCCATGTGTGATCAATGTTGATTCAAGAGCTACCACCGGCTTTTTGGATGCCAGCGCTGCTTGCACTTCCGCTGATAAATGTATGATCTCGTTCATAGTTTGTTTAACTTTCTGATTCTGTATTTCTAGTCGGGATCAATGTGCAGTTGAAAGCGATGAATGCTGACGAGTTCATCCGCCAGCCCCATTTCAATAAGAATTTCGTCAGGACGCAGGTTGCCACGGTCACCAACTACTAAATGTGCTATTAGGTTATTTTCGGCGTCACGATGCAGATCATACACCAGCGGGCGCACGTTGATGCTCACTTTTTTACCCTTTACTTCCTTTTCCTTTGTCATTGTGTCGGAATTCAACAACCTGTCAATGCGCTCCTGTAAATCCTCCGCGTCTATCCCATCCTCAAAGTGGATGCGGTACTCGCTGCTGCGGACACGGGTTGGCAGCGTGCCACTCCGCACTGGAACTTCATAGATGTCATAAATCCGTAACCCGCCGGGGCTGGTTGCTTGAATACGTTCGGCTAGTCCTGTTAATTCAATCGGTTCTCGCATCGACACATCTAGAATTTCACATTCACTAGAAATGCCTAAGGGTAGGGCCGATGCGAGGGCAATACGGGGACGTGTATTGAATCCCTGTGAATAGAGTATGGGCAGGTCTGCTCGCCTGAGTATCCGTTCCCAAGTCTTTGCAATATCCAAATTGCTGGTGTATATGAGCGCGTCATATTTACCAAAGCGAATGTATAGTCGTTGTTTAATAGGAATGTTGTCGTTCATAATTGACCTGATGGATGTTGAGATTTTTGTTAGGCACCGCTACAATCGGTCTATGATGCGAATTGGAGAAGGTATGACACCGGCACCCGCTCAACAGGAACATATCCGTCAACATCGACGCGAAACCTTACTTTACTTGATTGTACCGTTGCTTGTAACGGTATTCATAGTGCTTTTTGGTATCGTGGTAGTGTTGACACTGCAGCGCCAGTTACAGGTTAGCCTGCTTGCCGACTGGATGATGACCATTATGGTCTTTTGTCCGGCGCTTATTTGCACCACCGCTGTATGTATTATGCTTTTTGGCGCAGTTGCTTTGATGAGTCGGGCGAATCAAGCAGTCGTACGTCCATTACAACAACTTAACGAGGTTACACAGTCAGTTGCTGACCGAACAACTAAAGCGGCAGAATCGGTCAATAATGTGACGATTAATGCAGCCACCCGTTTCGCTTTTCTGGATCGTTTGCTAAGTGCTTTCGACCTGCCTGATGAGGATACAAATATGAAAGAAGATCCCCATGACTCAACTATCAAATAATAGTGAAACCAGTGCTCGTCCACAACGCATTATCGTCGGTGGTATAGTTGGCAGTTTGTTTGGGCTCCTCGCGGCTTATTTCTATTCCCGCGCTGTTGAGGACGATGTGCGCCAGAACGGAATCCAGCGTAACCCGGTATCTACCGGCGAGATCATTGGGTTGGGTTTAGCTGTCCTCGCTTTACTTCGACAGGTGAGCGAAATGGGGCGCTCTGCCCCTAAGAAGAAGTAGATAGTCAGCATAACGTTTGTTCGGATGACCGTTGATAACAGAACTAATTTTCTGTATAATTATCTAATGGATGATTAAGAACAGGAATTTTCTATGTGTGGTCGATTCGTATTGATAGCTAACCCTGAAACTGTACAGCAAGCCTTTAATCTTTCTGTTGCCCCTGCTCATATGCAGCCCCGCTATAACATTGCCCCGACGCAGCCTGTCATGGTAATAACGAACGAAAATCCATTGGAGGCCACCTATCACAGATGGGGTTTGATTCCTTCATGGGCCAAAGATACATCGATGGCTGCAAAGATGATTAATGCGCGGTCAGAAAGTGCCGCCGAAAAACCCTCTTTCCGGTCTGCCTTTCGCCGCCGTCGTTGCATTATTCCTACTGATGGATTTTATGAGTGGCAGGAGCACGGAAAAGAAAAGACCCCCATGTTTGTGCATCGCCCCAATCATGAATTGTATGGAATGGCGGGTCTATGGGAAATTTGGCATGATCCTGATGGGGGCGAACTTCGTACTTGTACCATCTTGACGACCGAGGCAAATCCATTCATGCAGCAGTACCATCACCGGATGCCTGTCATTCTGCATAAAGAAGATTACGATCTCTGGCTTTCACCTGACGAAGAACCGCTGCCCGTTTTACAGGGATTGATGAAAGCCTATGACGAGGATGGCTTGCAGGCTTATCCAGTCTCAAAGGCGGTCAACAAAGTGTCGAACGACTCGCCAATGTTGATCGAACCCTTCAATCAGCAGTATTTGCTGTAAACCGATTTGTGGCAAATATTAGCGACCAGCGAGAATAACGAGGGCAGTGAGTAGCGCCACGATAATAACCGCAATCACCCAATAGGGGACGCGATTTTTTGGAGCCGGTAAAATAACTTCTTGTTGTAATGGGTTTAGGCGTGCTAAGTAGCTGGCAACTGCCGTAGGGGTAATTGCTTTGTAATCCGACACTTCATCTGCCAAGGTATGGTCGCGCTGATGTCCTATTCCTGTAACGATTGGTATGGCACAACGACACATTGCCTCGGCAATCAATAGGCTGTCGAAAACTGAAAGATCGGCTGACCTACCACCACCGCGCGTTAGCACAATGACATCAACGTCTTCGCTTTTGCCGACCCGTTTAATAGCGTCTGCAATTATTTTTGGAGCCTGTTCACCCTGTAATCGTACGTCGGTCAATATGACTCTCGCTATTCCACCTTCGCTTCGATAAGTATCTTCAAAATCATGCAGAGCATCACTTTGTTTACTGGTGATGAGACCTATTTTGCGAATTGTTTGTGGTAGCTGTTTTTTGTTGCGTGGCCAAAGTCCTTCCTTCGCCAGTTGGTTGAGAAGGCTTGTATCGATTATCTTCTGCTGAGTTTCAATCAGCTTTATTTGTTCGACCTCAATCTGTATGTCTGCTTTCCGTTCATAAACTCTAATACACCCATAAACTTCAATATCCATACCGTTACTAATCTCAAAGTTTAGTTTGTTCTTTGCGGCGGCTCGTATCATGCAGCCAATGGAATAATCTTCATCTACAAGGTCAAAATATACATGACCTACGTTCGACACGAATCGACGTGTTACATATCCTCCTGTCCAAAAGGGATTCCCTAATGTTTCTTGTTCGACTAGGCTGCGAACGAGTGCATTCAGGCCGGGAATATTGCGTTTTGGCGCTTCTGTTTGAGTGCTCATTGGGTCTTTTAGCCTGAATACATCTAAATGTCTATTAAATA
>JBBSBS010000101.1:0-17557 GCA_038251045.1 Aggregatilineales bacterium
AGGGTGAGCGTGTTATTTTCGGGTGTGATGTCACGGTGGAAGGCAAATGGTTCGGTGACAATGATACTACCTTCGGTGAGTGCTTTGCGATAATCACCATCGGGAGCGTTGTTCCAGACGAACTTGCGCTTGCCGCCGGAGGTGTCTTCGCTAATCGCCAGTAAGTTGACTGGCGGCAAGTTAGGATAATCAGGAGCGATAGTGGTTACTTCGCGGACAGTGGCGACATGATCAATGCCATCGACAGCCGCAATCAGCGGACTCACGTTGGGATCGGTATTGGGAGTAGCGCTGATGACGGTCAGCAGCGGCGGCGAGATGAAAATATCCGCGCCGAGCGTAGTATCCAACCAGTCGGATACGGTGCTGCGAAAGCTGCCAATCATGACACTGACACCGACAATCACACTAACAGCGATGGTCAACGCGGCGACGGCGATAGACGTGCGGCTGAGAGAACGGGTCACCGCACGGGGAGCCATACGGCCTAACACACCAAACAAGCGGGTCGTTAAAGGTGAGGCCAACCGCATCATGATAATCAGCACGAGCGGCGTGAATAAGGCGCTGCCGATGACAATGCAGAATAACGCGCCGAAGCTGATATACAGGTTGGTTGTTGGCACACGGAGCAACACTAATCCGATGAGATTGGCAGTAACAGCGCCGACGGTGGTCAATGGAACAAGGCGCATGGCTCGCTGCTCGACATCCGAACGGCGCATTGTACCGGCGGGCGGGGTGCGGGTGGCTTCATAGGAGGGTACGAGGGCGGCGGCAATACTGGCAGCGACACCGATAGCAGCCCCCTTCAACAGCGTCAATGGGGCGACCGTGATCGACTGGACATTGATGGTGAAGTACAAATCGCTGATAGTTTTGGCGACCAAGCCAACTGATGCCCTGCCCATAATAATGCCTAAAGCCAGCCCGATGACTGTGCCGATGATACCGAGCAGCAGCGCTTCTCCTAAAATGAGCGCGAAGATTTGTCCACGGGTTGCGCCTAACGCGCGCAGCACACCGATTATCGGACGGCGTTGAATAACGCTGAAAGTGACGGTGTTGTAGATCAAGAATACGCCAACCACCAGCGCCAACAAACTGAGGGCTTGCAGATTGAGGTTGAAGGCGGCGGTCATCTGATTGATGGCGCTGTTTTCGGCATTGGGTGTTGTGAGGGATGTCCCCTGTGGCAGTATTGCTCTAATCTTTTCGAGGTCATAATCGGCAGGCAAAATAAGATCGACGCGGCTGATGCGACCGGTTGTACCGGCAATTTCCTGAGCAGTAGCAATATCGGTCAGCAGCAGGTTATCAAGCGCTTGAGCGCTGGTTGAGTCGGGTGCTTGCAACAAGCCGACAATTCGGACGTTGACCTGCTTATCGCCCGCGCGTAAATCCAAGGTGTCGCCAGAATTCAGGCCAAAGCGTTGTGCCAATCCGGCGCTCATCAAGGCGGTGCGGGGTTCAGCGATAAAGGCATTGATGGCATCGGTGGTCGTACCATTCGTTCTGCTTCCGGTAGTGGTTTCGTCGGCATTTTGCACCGAGGCGGCAGTCAGATAATCACGGAACGGCGGTTCGGCAAACGGGTCAATGCCCAGCAAATGCAGAGGTTGATCGCCGACATTCACACCACGCACATACTGTTCGATAATTGGGGCGGCGGCCTGCAAGTCGAGGTCGAGGCGCAGCTGACGGTACAATTCGGTGGGGAGTCCGTTGGAACCACCGATGATTTGATGGGTCGCTTTGCCGGAAATACTCTGGGCGCTGAGGTCAAATGCGCGGCTGGATGAGGTGTTGGCAATATCAATGGCGATCACCATCGCCACTCCCAGCGCGACACCCAGAACGAACAGCACACTTTGCAGCAGGCGGCGGCTGATATAACGCCGACCTAAACGAAAAATAGCAAATGACATAATAAAAATTGACTTTGAAGCGCTAACGGATGACCCAAATAACTGAGCACCGCGACGAATAAAGGTTGAAAAAGTTACAAACCGATTTGTTGATTATAACCTTCTTTGATGTTGGATTGCGCTATATTCAGGGAATACTTATTCGATTAACAGGTTCCGAATAGGCCACTTTATTGCCTAGGGGTCGGCTAGACCCGTTGTTACTTTCGCACAGTCCTTTCGTCCTGTGTTCCCACTTAGCCAGAATTGCACTATAATAGGTCAAAATCACCCTCAAGGAGTCCGGGTATGCAGAAACCGGAGCACGGTATCAGCCTTCGCAGCAGTGCGCGTACAAGCACAGGGCAAGTGCGCCAGAACAATGAAGACAACATTCACCTGTGGGCAGGTGAAGGTTTTGTCCTTGCCATCATTGCCGATGGTATGGGTGGGGCCGCAGCGGGTGAAGAAGCAAGTCGAATCGCGGTCGAAACCATCAAAGCAGGGTTTAACCCGACCGATTCAGACGAAACTCCCGTTACAGAACGGCTGCAAGATACAATTCATAATGCCAACGTGAACATTGTACACAAAGCAGCGAATTCGCCTGAGATGCGCGGCATGGGAACAACACTCACGCTGGCATTTATACGTGGAACGTATGCCACTTTTGCCCACGTAGGAGACAGCCGCGCCTATCTGGTTGAGCAAGATGATAACGCTGAATCGATCACCCAGATTACGATCGATCACAGTTATGTACAGGCTCTGGTCATGGCGGGGCATATTACGCCTGAACAAGCCGAAACCCACTCGATGGGCAATGTGTTGTATCGGGCACTGGGTCAAAATGAAGATGTAGATGTGGATATTTACTACAAGCGGTTACACATTGGTGATCGTTTGGTCTTGTGTTCAGATGGGCTGACACGGCATGTTAAACCCCCTGAACTGGCAAAGTTGGCGTTTTCTGATCCAAATCCGGATGTCGTCAGCCAAAAGATGATTGATCTCGCTAATCAGCGGGGCGGCGAGGACAATATCAGCGTCATTGTGATTGCGGTTGAGGGTGACCCTAACGCGGTAGTGGAAGAAGACACCGCCAGCCTGTCAACACCCTTTGGTGCCGACGATGATCGTGACGCAACCATTATTCTGAAGAATAATCCACTCAAACGCTCGCGTGAAACCATGGATCTGCCCAGTCTCGAAGATCCTCATGATACGCTGCGCCTACCCAAGCAAAAAGATGATGTCTGGTTGGAATCCGATGCTGAAAAACCAGCGCATGAGGAGGATGATCTTTTGCCGGATGATCCGACTGAGCCTGTAAACCCGATCAGCGATGTAGAAACCTTGAAAGTCCCTTCAGTGACGGTGAACAACTCCAACCACGATGGGGCGGATGAAGGACGCGATACGCTGACACCTGACCAGTAGAAACCCCGATTAAGTTCGACCTATTTCTGAATTTTCACAACGTGGGTCTAATATCCTGCCCATTCATTGTCAGTTCCAAGTCAGTTCCAAAGAACGTCAAATGAATGGGCCGGCGGATTCACTTGCGGGCATCAACTATTTGACGACTGCCCAAGACTGTGTACCGCTCAAATCCTGACCGATGCGAATTGTCCCGTCTGGCATTTGAATGAGCCACACAGAACCATATACCCGCACTTTAATGGGTGCGCTGATTTCTTTGTTGGTGCCCCACCCCAGTTTGCTACGCACGAGGTTGTCCTGTGCCCAAACCTTGCCAAAAGCATTGCCGGCTACGGGAGCAAAAAGCGCCGTGGGCGGCTTTTCGGTGATAGTGGTTGCCACCTCTTGCCACTGTCCAAACTGCCACGTTCCATCGTTATACATGATGACGACCGGCTGCTGTACAACACCCGGCAGCCATAGCATGATACCCTTTTCAAATTCTTGATAAGTGGCCTCGCCAACGGGTCGCCAATCAACCAGTTTTATGGTTGCCGTAGACGCTGTGGTTGAGCCAGATGGCTGCGAACCAGAAGGTTGTGAGGCAGGTGGTTGCGAGCCTGATGGTTGTGAGGGCGGAACCCCTTGAGTAGAAAGATTAATTGGCAAATTCAAAAAGGCAGCGATGGGGAGATTCTTCACCGGAATCTGGTCTAGTTGCAAGATTAATTGCAAGGTCGTAAAGGTATAATCTGCCGGTATGGTTATGTCCACCGATCCGCTTGCCGGCAGATTCGTTTTGGAAATGACTTGTTGATTATTCGGATTCATCGCCAGTAATTGAACTTGATTGACGTTGCGCGTCTCCCAACCAATTTGATGAGTGCTGCCGGGTGTGGTTGCATTTCGACCAAAAACGGTGAAGTTGACAACCTGAGGTTGGGCTGCTTGTGGACTATTCACCGTCACGACACAGGTTGTGGTTTGGGTCGTGCCATCGGGATATGTGGAAGATAATACATAGTGTTCTGAAAAACCTTGAGCGTTGGCGATAAATTCCTTACTTCCTACGCCTTCAAGATGGGGAAATATTTCCGATGCAACATTTGCCCTAGCACCTCCGTTAAAAAAATCTCTGGACAAAACCACATCTGTAGGGGAACTATCGGTCGTCCATAACACGACCAGATTCAGCCCTGATGCAATATTATTTACGGACACACTCAAATAGGTTCCGCAGTCTCCGGGAGCAGCGAGGATTTTCGTCAGAGATGGTGATATAACACCGACAATCAAAAACAGAATGCTCATAATCGAACGCTTCATCGTAACTTCCCCTTTATTAAATAAGTTATTGAGCAGCACACACAATAAATGGCATAGCGCCGGGCTGTAGTGAAGGACACTTAACCCGAAAATCGTTGCCCTACAACTATTTCAAACAGTATAAAGCTGCATTAATGCGCGTGGCACAGGCGTAGGTTGCGCGTGGGATAACCGCATATCATTTCTAAAACTCAGGATTTGACTCCGACTCATTTTCGACCGTAAAAGTGAGTTTGCGTATGTCAATTTAATCCTCAAAAGCGCAGGTCGTAATAGGCTTCGCTGCATTCGCGGCAAATAGACAAATCCGTGTATAATATGCGCGTTGATACAAACCATTTACTAACTTTAGTAAGCATTTAGGGGCGAGGCACATGTCCGATAACCCGTCAAATAAAGATGATTTAAAGACTGACGGCAAAGGTAAATCGGGGTGGTATTCACCACAGACCATTACCATCGAGCCAGTAACGGAAGTACCCGTCAAGCTGCAAACCGGCAGCGGTTGGCGCGTACCGACGCTGCCTCAAAATATGCCCGCACAACCACAGAATCAGGGTGATTGGCATTTGCCGCGCCCCGAAGACACGGTTTTCACCGAGGAAAGCGAAACCGAGATCACACCTGAACGTAAACAGGTGATCGAATCGCGCCCCGAAGATTTTCTCGAAGGCCTACAATTAAGTGCCACCGAAGACTCCACACCGACTCAAACTACACCGATTACTGAGCCAGACAGCGATAAAACCGATTCGCAAAGTCTGCTGGATCTCGAACTCAATGATCTGGTGAAAGCAACCGGTGCGGACGAAGACGACGAAGATGATGCTGACGCGTTTAGCATGAGCGAACTGATTGCGCTGTCCAGCCTCGTTGAACAATCACCGAAATCGACCATCGTACCAAAAGCAACCGGCGTAACAGGCTCGCAACCAGCCGAAGTTACGGGTACACAAACAGCAGCGCCGGATGCTGCTGATGATCCGGCAGCTTATGCACGTCGCCAACTTGAAGCACTACAAGGTGGCAACACAGAATCTGAACCGGTCGCCGCTAAGACCGACAGCGCGTCACAGACCAGTACGGATGCAGCCGCCTACGCCAAGCAGCAATTAGAAGCTCTTGGAGTCACCGCGGCAGAACCCGCTGCTCCGGTTGTTCCCGCTGCACCTGCCGCACCGACGCTCACTGCCCGTCAGCAAGAACTGGCGCAAAAATTCCGCGATACCGAATCGCAGGTACGCGCTCTACGGACGCAGTATCAATCGGGTCAACTGACGCGTGACCAACTTCAGGAGCAGCTTAAGCGCCTGATGATTCTGGACGAGAGCAACACGTGGTGGATGATGGGTGTCGAAACCGATACATGGTATCGCTTCCAGAACAATGAATGGCTGGTCGCAACACCACCTTATACGTCCCCCACGCAACAGGATGCAGGGCGTACCCCTCCCCCAACGGTCACATCGGGGCTTGACCCAAGCGAGGTCATACATGGATCGCTGCCGTACTTCCCAACAAGTGGTGCAGCACCACAGGTCGGCGGGTTTACACAATCGAACGAAACAGATCAGACGGGCGGCTTTGGGATCACCGAAGAACTCGGCCTGCCCCGCCAGAACATCCCGATTCAAGACCCTGAGCGCACAATGGTGAGTGCCGCCGGAACATATCTGTCACCGGTACAATCCAACAGTGCGCCAACCATACCTAATCTATCGCCTTATAACCCAAATGTGGCGGAAACACAGGTTAATCCGGCCTTTGACCCGTACGGATATGGCCCGGCTACACCCGCGCCGATACCCGGTCAGGCTGAAACCGCGCCGGATTATGAGTTGGACGAACCGGGGCCAACCTACGAGGATGCGGCAAAACTCCAGCAGCAGCGTACGATTCGTACCGTGATTACCATCGCCGCGCTGGGTATTGGCGCACTGTTGTTACTGGTCGCCTGCGGCATTGGATTTATTCTGATGCAGTACAAGGGCCTCGCGGGACAATATCAGGCACAAATCGCCGCGCTGGATAATTATCGCCCACAATTCCAGACGGCGCGGGTGCTGGACATCAACGGTAATCTAATCGCTGAACTCAACAGTCAGGATGGCGGCGCACGGACGACCGTACCGCTCTCCAAAATTTCACCCTTTATGATTCACGCCGTTGTCTCGCTGGAAAACGAACGCTTCTTTGAAGATCCGGGTTGGGATTGGGTCGCGATTGGTCGCGCCATCATCCAGAACGTCAGCGCCGGGCAGGTTGAATCGGGCGCGAGTACCATCACGCAGCAAATCGCCGAGCAGTTGATCCTCAAAACGCCAACGAACACAGCAGCCCTTAAGCTGGAAGAGTTGGTGATTGCCGCCGAGATTTCCAAGCAGTACAGCAAGGAAAAAATCCTTGAGTTATACCTGAATGAAATTTTCTTCGGCAATCAATCGTATGGTGTCGAGGCTGCTTCTCAGTTCTACTTTAACATCAGCGCCAATGACCTGAACTTACCGCAGGCGGCGATGCTGGCAGGAATGATCGCCTCGCCCGTACAGTACAATCCAGTGCGTTTGAGCGGGGATACTGACCAAGATTACCGTGACCGTCGTGCAGCCACTTTTGGTCGCATGGAATATGTCATCCAACGGACGCAGACCGTCGGCTGCCTGACGCTGCAACAGAACGCGCAGCCCTTCTGTGTCGATAACAATGTCGTGAGGCAGGCGGTTGTTCAAAAGGCACAGATTAACGCAACGACCTTTACACCGCGTGAAGTCAAATTCAAGTATCCGCATTTCGTTCAGTTTGTGACCGAGTATGTCGAATCCGTATACGGTTCAGGTGAAATTTACCGGCGCGGCTTCGTCATTAAGACGACGCTCAACTCGGCTATTCAGGACGCAGCCGAAGCAGGCCTCAAGCAAACCATGACGACACTCATCAATACGGGTGTCAACACCGGTTCGGTGATGGTGACTGACCCGCGCACCGGAGCGGTCAAGGCGATGGTCGGCAGCCCGAATTTTAATGACAACTCGATTGATGGGCAGGTCAACGGTGCTTTGACTTGGCAGCAGCCCGGTTCGTCCATTAAGCCGGTGGAATATGCCAAAGCCTTGGAAGGCGTGGACGATAACGGTGACGGTCGGCCTGACAGGTGGTATACCCCCGCAACGATTCTGTGGGATGTACCGACGACCTTCCAGAATCCATCGTATACACCCACCAACTTTGATAACCGTTATCATGGGCCGATAGCGCTGCGATATGCCTTGCAAAACAGCTACAACGTGCCGGCAGTCAAGACCTATCAGTTTGTAAGTGATGCGGGCTTCAAAGATATGGCAGCGCGGTTGGGATTAAGTTTCCCTGACGGGGCGCAGTTCGGCTTACCGACCGCTATCGGCGCGACCGAAGTGACACTTTATGGCATGATGTCGGCATTCGGGACACTGGCGAACAGTGGTGTCCGTGCGCCGCTGTATGTGGTGGACAGCATCACCGACTCATCAGGCAACGTGGTTGATCTACCGGCGCGCGCCCAACCGGCGCAGGTCATCCAGCCGCAAATTGCCTACTTGATGGAAAATATCCTCAGTGACGATACAGCTCGCGCAACGGCTTTCGGTGTCAATGGCCCGCTGACCATCAGCGGCATCCCGACCAGTGGTTATGTGGCAGCCAAGACCGGCACAACCAATGATGCCCGCGACCTGTGGACGATGGGTGCGACCACTAATACGGTCGTCGGTGTGTGGCTGGGTCGTCCGGATAACGCGGCAACAGCAGTCCGTGATGGTGGTTATGGCAGCGCCGCGCCACTGTGGAACCGTGTGATGACAGCTGCCCTGCAAGTACAGGGACGACCGGGTGCCTTCCCCAACCCACCGGGACTGATTCAGGCACAGATTTGCGCAGATACGGGCACATTGCCGCCACAAAACTGTTCATCACTGCGTACCGAATTGTTTGTGCAGGGGCAGGAACCGCCGTCGGCTGATCAGGCATTCGTGCAGCAGCTAGCGGTCGATACATGGACGGGGCTGCGAGCGAATGAGTTCTGTCCGGATAACCGCGTGTCGGCAACCGTACTCAATATCAGTGACCCAACCGGTGTGGCATGGCTCAACAGTCCGCAGGGCGCGGCGGATGCACAGCGGCTGGGCATTACAGCCGGAACTGTTACGACCGTGCCGACTGATGTGTGCAGCGTCAACACCGAAGTACCGATTGCCCGTATTCTGTCGCCAACCGATGGTCAGGTGATTACGACAGGGCCAACACAGATATTCGGCAGTGCGGCGGCTACCCAAACATTCAACCGTTACCAGTTGGAGTATGCTTCGGCAGCCCAACCGGATCTGTTTACCATTATTGGCGGTGCGGTGACGACCCCGCAAAACAGCGGTGTACTCGGCACATGGAACACCCAGCAGATGCCGAACGGTGCCTATATTCTGCGGCTGGCAATGTTCTCTAACAACGGCGGGTATCTGTACCGCACCATCAACGTGAACATTGTGAATGTAGCGCCGACACCCATTCCGCAAATCATACAACCGACTTCCAGCATTCCGTTGTTCATTACGTCAACACCCTTTGGCGGAACGATTGATGGCAATGCCCAGAACAATGGCGGTTTCGCCACGACAGCACCACTGCCCTTCTTACCGGTGGTGACTCCGCAGTCACCATAAGATAGGCTGATTTATGCGTAAGCAAAAAGGACGTTCCTTAACCGGAGCGTCCTTTTTTATTGGATCAATTGAAGTCAGTTGAGGTTTATGGATTGGCAGGCGGTTGAGGTGTTGCGTCAGGGTTGGGTTGTTCCGCTTTTGATTTTTCTGTTTCATCGCGCCAACTACTGATGAAGAACAGGATCACGCCCAGCACAATCGAGTGATCCGCTATGTTCGAAACATTCGAAATCAAGTTGGGTATCTGGTAATGGATGAAGTCCACGACGTAGCCGTAATTCGCCCGATCCAGAACATTCCCAAGCGCCCCGGCACAAATCAAACTTGTGGCAATCCATGCCAGCCGTTTTTCATCTGGGATGCGGGGATACATATAAACCAGCACGCCCACCACGATCAGTGCGACAATCGCAAAGAGATCGCCTGCATTCGGCAGCAAGCCAAATGATGCTCCGGTATTGTGACTGAGGGTAATCTGAAAAAATGGACTGAGGAATGGAACAATCCGGCGGGTTTCACCCACCAGTAAGTTTTCAACGACGAGGCGTTTGGTAATCTGGTCAGCCAGCAGCACCAAACCAACGATCACAATCAGGCGCAGCCAGCGGCGCAAAGTAGGGTTCACGAGTGTTTTCCATCCGCTTTAATGAATGCATTGCGCGGGGCATTGTAGCACAAAATCAAGTCGCCACTAAGAAGAGGATTTTAGAGAACGCGCTCAAATGTGAACCTAAAATGTAAATATTCATCACCCATTTTAACAGCATTTTTCTGATAAACGTGCGACAATTGATGTAATCGTACGTTGCATATGCCTCCGCATTATGGTGCTGTGAGTAACCTCGGTTCAGGAGTTCGGACGTGTCTATTTCACAACTTTTTGTCATTGGTGTAATCGCCGTTCCTTTAGTGTTGGTCGCAACCAATCGGGTACGGCTAGACATCGCCGCCATTATGACCGCGCTGGCGCTGGCGCTGGCACAAATTGCCGGATTGGGCGTATTAGGCCCGGCTCAAAGTCCGGATGATGCCATCAAAGCGCTAACCGGATTAGCCGAACCGGTTACGGTTACACTTTTTAGTCTGTTCATCATCACCCGCTGCCTCGACCATACCGGGATTACGCGCTGGTTGGCACGCCGCATCTTATCCCTCAGCGGGCAGTCGGAATGGCGATTGATCGGGCTGTTGGCATCAACAACGGCTTTTTTCTCGCTGTTCATGAACAATCTGGCAGCGGCAGCGCTCGTTATGCCGACCGCAATGGATCTCTCACGCCGCACCGGAACCAAGCCCAGCAAACTCCTGATACCACTGGCCTATGGAAGCTGTTTAGGCGGCGCTGCCACCTATTTCACCACAGCTAACATCATTGCTAGCGATCTGCTGCGTACCGCAAATCCGCCGCAAGCACCGCTGAACATTCTTGACTTCACGCCGACCGGAGGCTTGATCGCCATAGCGGGAATCATCTTCATAACTGTTTTTGGCAGACGGTTATTGCCAGATCGTGAACCATCTGAGGGGCAAAGTATTGTCCGGCGCACCGGAAGCGAACTCGAAGATACGTACCGGTTGGGCGAACGGTTATGGGAAATTCATGTGCTGCCAGATTCACCATTGATCGAGCAAACGCTGATGCAAAGTGGCATCGGGGAACGGTTGGGACTGACGGTTGCCGCCATCTGGCACGGACGGCAGGCAATTTTCGCACCTTCGCCCCAGCAAATGATCCAAGAAGGGGATATTTTGCTAACAATCGGGCGTGAAGACCGCGTGGAACAATTAGTTGATTTGGGTCTCAAAATCGGGCGCGACTCGGGCGCAAACGGTCACATCAGCACGCGCGGGGTATTATTCGTCGAAATGGTACTTGCTCCGCATTCAAATGCTGAAGGCCAATGCCTCAAAGATTTGGAGTTCCGCCGCAACTACGGATTTACAGCCGTGGCGCTGCAACGCAACGGGCAGACTTTCCGCACCGATGTTGCCGACTTTAAATTGAATTCCGGTGATTCGCTGCTGCTGGTGGGTGAACCGAACCGCCTTCGTCATCTCCAACGTAATCCCGATTTCCTGACCCTCGAAACTGACCCCAGCGACCAACCGGTACATTGGCGGCAAGCGGGTTTCGCGGTGGCGGTAACACTCGGTGCCATCATCGCTTCGATCATGGGCTTTCCGGTTTATCTGGCGACGTTAATTGCGGCGGTGGTGATGCTGCTGGTGGGGTTGATTTCGATGGATGAGGCTTACCGCACGATGGAATGGCAAGCCATCATCCTGATCGCAGGCATGTATCCAGTCAGTCTGGCGATGGTCAATACCGGATTAGCCGGTTCGTTAGGCGAGGTGGTTGTCAAAGTCGTCGAGCCATTCGGCCCGCTGGGTTTAGCGGCAGGCGCGTACTTGTTTACCGCGCTAGTCTCGCAAGTTGTCGCTGGACAGGTAACGACACTCATCACCGCGCCGATATTAATCAGCGCCGCCATTACCTTGCACACCAGCCCACAAGCGATTGCGGTTGCGTCGGCAATCGCCTGCTCGGCCTCATTCCTGACACCCATTGCCCATCCGGTCAATATGCTGGTGATCGGTCCGGCGAATTATCGCTTTGCCGACTTTTTCCACGCCGGATGGATGCTCACTGTGTTATCGTTCATCATGCTGGTGATTGGCATGAGGGTCTTCTGGCACCTTTAATATTAGCCGAAGCGTACTGAAAGAACGGGCGGCAGGTGATGGCTGACACAATCCCAATGGTCGCCACGGTCATCCGAAACGTACAGGTTACCGGTGGTTGTGCCGAAAGCCAGCCGATCTTTGCTGATGTCGAGTGCGTGGCGATATACCAGATCGTAACAATCTTTTTGCGGTAATCCGTTTCGCAGGGCCGTCCACGTCTTGCCGCCATCTTCCGTCCGGCTGATGCAGAGCGCCCCGCCAACAGCCACCCGATATTCATCACTCACAGCAGGCGCGACCCATGCCGTTTCAGCGTCTTTCTCGTCTAAGGCGATTGCAAAACCAAAGAATGCCGGTACATCCTGCTGTGAAATATCGTGCCACTGCTGCCCACCATCCGTCGTGCGGAAAATGCCGCAGTGATTTTGCTGCCACCACACATTGCTATCTGCCGGTGACATCAACAAGAAATGCGGATCATGCCCATACTCAGCCGCCGGATTCGGTAAATAACAGGCTTTAAGTCCCTGATTCTTGCCGCCCCAGGTTTGCCCGCCATCACGGCTTTCAAATACGCCGCCCACGCTAATCCCGATGACGATATGCTGGCTATCATTTGGGTCAACCACAATCGAGCAGCATCCGGGGAAATCGCGCCCACCGCCGAACCAATTTTTTTCTCGTGAAGGATGATTCCATAACGACTCAACCAGATGAAAGCTGTCGCCCCCATCATCGCTCATGAATAAGCCACCGGGTTCAACGCCTACGTATAAACGCTGCGGCTGATCCTCCCCACCGGTTGCGACATACCAGATATAACTGACTTTGGCGGGCACACCCGGTTCGCGTTCTGCCCCTTCGGGATAAGCTGGCGCGGCGACCTCCTGCCATGTCACCCCACCATCTTTGGAACGGTGCATTTTGCAACCCCAATGCCCATGATCCAAACACGCCCATAACGTACCATTACGCGGATCAACTGCCGCATAAGACACAGGGATCGCCTGATGGGCTTCTTGTGCGAGCTGCCAACCGTGACCATTCTTCTCGTATATAAGCAAACCCTTATTCGTACCTAAAAATAAGCGGTTGGATGTCATAATATTATTATGTTCCTTTCAAGCGAAGCTAGGCACATATTGCTGCTGCCGCTGTTTCGCAAACAAATAATTCAGCAAATCTTGTTCAACGGTGGGAACTCCTAGATGATACAGTCCTGCTAATATCTGTGCACGATGATCGGTGCTGTGGTTCAAGACTTGCATCATAGCCTGCCGCACCCGAATGGAAGGCCGCGTATGATCCCAGAATCGAGGCTTCACCCGTCGTTCGAGTTCAGCGGGTGTCAGTACTTTCAGATAGGCTTTCACCTTATCTTCCACTTCATCCCAGCAATCCTGAATCGCGTCGCGTGTAGGTGAATCGCCCAATCCGGGCAAGACAGCTTTTCCGGTCAAGAAAACACTGAACCACATCAATTCAGTGGACATGGTATGAACACACTGTTTTTGAATTGACCCAATCGAGTAATCAAGTTCCGCCTCAAATTGCGCATCAGTCAATTGCAACACACAATCCCAGACCTTTTGATGTGTCCAAAAATTGTAATCAAACAACTCGATGAAAAAGTCTTTGTCCATCATGCCCCCGATTCATTAAAACGAATCAATCGCAAGCGAGTTTCTATTACGCTGTGGTGCGCCACAAACACGGCTATCCCCCCGACAGCGCCTGAAAGATAAATACCCGCGTCCGCTGCCTGACCACATCACTTAATTTAGTTCGGTCTGTTATCAGTTCATCATCAACAAAAATATTCACATGCTTCCGCAGGCCTCCGCGTTCATCCACAATGTAGGCCGCAAGACCCGGATGCTGTTGTTCAAGCGATTGTATAATTTCGGCTACGGTATTTCCCCCGGCTAATGTCCCCTGTTTTAAGGTCGGGAAGAAACGCTGCAAATGGGTGGTAAAGTGGACATTAGGCATGCATATCCTCCAGACAAAGCACAGCCTCAACACTCTGCTTACTTAGAACATAAATCCTATAATAGAACGCAAGTTCATGCCTGTCAAGCAATTGGCAAACAAAAAGGCGAGTATTGCTACCCGCCTTCTCCATTCTCCAAAGAGATTGCTTTTGCCTTAGTGCTTAAGACAAGCGATTAGGCTATTCTTTCGCGGTGCTGCCCATGCCCTGCAACACCTGATCCAGATACCAAACACTTGGGCCATCGGCTGGTTTGGCGATCATCGGCAGCTTCACGCCGTCCTTTGCCAGTTCAGTGCCATCAGCGTAATTGAGCGGCCCTTGCCACAGCCAGAAGGTATCCTTGTTGGCAGGGTCAGCCGCATAGGCTGCCATCTTGCTGATGAAATCATCCAGCGACACCTTGTTTTCTGCGCTCAGGGCAGGTCCTTCGACAAAACCAACAGATGATGTGTCGGGGTTATTGATGTCCGCCCAATCGGGGCCATTAAAGTCCCAACTTGCGGTGTGGGTTCCAGCCATCACTGCTTCGATGATACCCTTATAGGCGGGTCCCCAATTAAAGTACGGTACACCGAGACAAACATCGGTTCCCAAATCACAAGCAGTCTTCAGATCATAAGGCACTGCCCAAACCTGCTTGCCTTCCTTGGCGCGGGTGCTGGCAATCGTAATCGCTTCGGTGGTGTCGATGCCCGACATCAGCACATCTTTACCTTCGTCCAACAATTGGGTCGAGACCTCGGTCGGGTCAAGCGTTACACCCGGAATATTGAACCAGAAGCCAATCCACACCACATCAAACTTGAGGTCAGCGCCGCTCATGCCACGATAATTTTCATAGCAGTACTTCGCACCCAGATAAGCTGATGACGACAAACGGCGGGTTTCCGCGTTGACCAGCGGCCCCACGTAGCCGATGTTGCCTGTTTGTGTGGTCAAACCAGCAGCGCACCCGGCGATCATCTTGCCCCATTCCATCTCACCCATGACGTTGCCCACATTCGAGGGTGCAACACCGGTAAAGACATGGTCGCCGGAAGCGTGGATAAACGTCACATCAGGGTACTTAGCGGCGATTTTATCCGTATCATCCGAGTAATCGTCGGTGGTCATGAAGACGATCTTCGCGCCAGCATCAATCAATGACTTGGCAGCAGCCTCGGTGGTAATATCCGGATTTCCGGCATTAATATTTTCCAGCGGCTCAAGGAACTCGACACCCGGTATAGTTGCGGCAACATACTCGCCCGCTTCGTAGTGTGCTTGACTCCAGCCACCATCATTCTTCGGCCCGACTAGCACCATACCAATCTTAAAGGTGTCCTGTGCGGCTGCTGGCATAACCGCCAGAGCAGCAAACGCGGCAATCATTAAACAACTCAACATCAATTTACGAGACATGCAAAAACCCTCCTGAACATTTCTAAATGTTAAGATGAGTTTATCAAGCAATATAAATACGACAAGTGGTAAACATATACGAAAAGCCCTGCATGTCTATCGTGCAATCCAGCGCAGCACTTTCATTAGCGACATGCCCTTTGGGGCTATAATCATTTGAAATAGATAGTTGGAGCGTGTATGCAGTTCAGGAACGCCTCTATACTGTGCAAGAGTTTGAAGTCTTTATCGCACAACCTGAAAATGCAGATCCGGCATAACGACTTACGAGTTCGCAAATTCTCCAGCAGGTTCCGGGATTGGGTGTCCATACTCCAAAGCCACTTCCAGCCATCCGGTTTTCGCTTCCTCAATCATTTTATTTAACTCATCCCAAGTTTCGGCCTGCGTCATACATCCACGAAGTTCTTTGACTCGTGCCACGTATCCACCCTCTTCAATATCAGGGATGATTTCAATTGTGTAAGGTAAGGACAGATAATAGTCTAAAGTTTTATCATTCATCTTTATCGTCTACTCCCTCGTCACCTTGCTCATTTTCCGGGAAAAATTCATCTAACAGCGCAATTGCGTCTTTCACATACTGCACTTTTACCTGATTTGCATGAAGCGGAACGACTACGATTGCGTTAATTTCGCCAAGTTAGTATTCAAAGAAATGATGACTACCTTTAACACGAACCAGTATAAACCCAAACCGTAAGAGCAGCGTTTCCAATTCACTAAACTTAACACCTTTTGGATTGGTGCGAAGTTTGCGCCGTAATTTATCGCGCTTTGACATCTTCAGTATTTCCTTAATGAATTGTCACTTCCACTTCAGCACATAGCGCCCGCGTGTCTGTTCGACAGTCTGGGTGTACATGACCGTCAGACCATCGACCACCAGCAAATCGGCGTGACCGATGCCGACATTGAAGTCCGTCGGCATGAGTACCGGATTATGAGCGTGCTTTTCCCACGCGCCGTCGATGGTATCGCCTACCGAGCGAGCAAAGCCGAGGCCGAACTGCGTATCCATGCCGCGTTCCAGCACATCCGGCCCGCGCACGCCTTCATACGCCATATAATAATGATCGCCGACTTTCATCACCTCGGCGGAGCTGACATAACGGAAGTCGAAAAAGGCATCAATCGCCGCACCGACCGTAATATCTGTTGGGCCATAGTCCGCCGCGCCGCTGAACAATGGATCATTATCACAGCGCTTAAGCTTGCCTAGATCGCCGTAGCGATCACCTTTATAACAGCGCATGTGCCCCGGTGCAGAACCCGCCGCCACGAATACATACAATGTGCTGCCTTCGACATATAATCCCGGCGGCGCACCGACGAGGCAGCCATCGGCCTGCCCTTGAATATTAGGATGCGGGCCGATTGTCTCGGTGGCAGTACAAGCAGCATAAGAGGTAGGCCACGTGCCGCCGGGTGTCAGCAGATATTTCCAGTCCGACCAATTGATGCCGTCAACCGACGAACGCAGCATCACCTGTGCGTGCCATTCGTAGGCCATATACTGGCGGTCGCCCGCATCCACTACCCGCGGATACTGTTGGGCGGTAATGTGGTCGCGTTGGTCATCACATGGGCATCGGGTACACTGCATCAAACAAACTGGCGCGGTGATGGCGAACGACTGTCCATCATCGGTGCTGCGCCACAGTGTCGTGCAGCCGGGGAAGGCCACTGGCTCGCCGCACTGGTCAACTACACCCGCAGATTGGTCACTGGCGTGCAAGTACGACCAGTACTCGCCATTCCCTTTATAGAGGGTGTCGCTTTCACCTACGGGCAGACCGACATCCGAAATATCCGTTACCCACTCGGCCTGCCCATTCCAGAAATCCTCAAGTGAGGGTTGACCTTGTTGAGCAGCAGCCGGAAAAGTGAGTAGCAGCGGGGTAAAGATGACGAGTCGCCAGATCCAAAATAGTTTTTTTGACCTGACCATATTCTCATCCGTTAGATTGAAATAAATTAAGATAGCTTGCGCATCCGAATTTTGATTATATGCTATAATCTTTAAAACAGCCGCACGCCGGACGACTTAATGTTGTCGGCGACAGGATAAGAGCAGAATGGCAGACATCAGCCTACGAGAATACCTCGCCAAACTGGATACCCTGCTC
>JBBSBS010000102.1:0-17336 GCA_038251045.1 Aggregatilineales bacterium
ATGGGTTACTTGACCGAAAACAATTACGCCCTGATTTCGGGCAGCGACCATAAACTTGGCTTTTGCGGACACCTCAACCGCTACTTTGACCCTGCTACATTGATGCCAGAAGGAACAGCCAGTCCATGAAAAAATATCGTATTGCGATTGTAGGCGCGGGCGGCATCGTCAACGCCCACTTCGCCTCCATCGCGTCCAATCAGGAACGCGCCGAACTCGTTGCGCTGGTTGATATTGATGAAAACCGTGTGCAAACCATTTGCAAGGAAAATAATATTGCGCACGGCTATACCAATGTCACCAAGATGCTGGAACACGAACAGCCTGACCTTGTGCATGTCATTACACCCTCGGCTACCCACACCAGCATGACCATCGAATGTCTGAAAGCGGGAGCATGGGTCTATACCGAGAAACCGTTATGCGGCTCACTTGCCGAGTTCGACGACATCACCCGCGCCGAGCAAGAAACCGGACGCTATGCCAGCACTGTATTCCAATGGCGCTTCGGGTCGGCGGGTAAGCACCTCAAAAGCCTGATACAAGCGAATGCCTTTGGCAAGCCGCTGGTCGGGGTGTGCAATACTTTGTGGTTTCGCACGCAGGATTATTACGGCGCGGCATGGCGCGGGACGTATAAGGAAGCTTTCGGTGGGCCGACCGTCACACTCGGTATCCACCTGATGGATTTGTTCCTGTGGCTGCTGGGTGATTGGGAAGAAGTACGGGCGATGGCGGGAACACTCGACCGGGATATTGAGGTCGAAGATGTGTCGATGGCGCTGGTACGCTTCGCCAACGGTTCAATGGCGACCATCACCAATAGTGCGCTGTCGCCGCGTCAAGAAAGTTATATGCGCCTCGACTTTCAGAAGGCCACTTTAGAATGTACGACACTTTACCGTTATAACAACGAACACTGGAAGATCAGCCTGCCACCCAACACCGATGACCCAGCGACACTGGCACAGTGGGACGCGTTGAGCGAGGATGTGCAAGGCTCACACAACCAACAGTTGCGCGAGTTGTTAGATGCAATGGATGCGGGGCAGCGACCATTAGTTAGCGGTGATGAATCCCGCCGCATCATTGAATTTATTTCCTGCCTGTATAAATCTGCCAAGACCGGATTGCCAGTAAGTCGAGGCGAACTGACCCCTGAAGATCCATTTTATTTTACAAACAAAGGCATACTAGAGGTTCAAAAATGACAATACGTTTCGCCGCCATTGGCCTTGCTCACGGCCATATTTACGAAATCGTCCACACGCTGATCAACGCGGGTGCGGAACTTGTAAGCGTTTACGATGAAACACCTGAACGGATAGCTGAATTTCAAAAAGCGTTTCCCCAAGCGCTGCTTGCGCCTTCCATCGAAGCGCTGCTTGAGGATGAGAGCATCGGTGTGATTGCCAGCGCCGCCATCCCCAATGAGCGGGCGAAACTGGGGATTCGCGCCATGCAGCACGGCAAGGATTACATCTGCGACAAACCCGCTATTACTACTGTGGCGGATTTGGAAGAAACACGCCGGGTACAAGCTGAAACGGGCAAGATATTCTCGGTCTTTTACGGCGAACACTTCAACAATCTGTCTACGACAAAAGCCGGCGAACTGGTTCACGCTGGTGCAATCGGGCGTGTGGTGCAAACGATGGGCTTCGGCCCGCATCGTCTGTTGGGGCATACCTACCGACCCGATTGGACATTCGACCGTCAATTTTTTGGTGGGGTGATTAACGACCTCGCCAGCCACCAGATCGAACAATTTTTGTACTTCACAGGCAGCACCAGCGCCCAAATTGTCACGTCGCAGGTTGGCAATTTCAAGCATCCGCAGTTCCCCAAAATACACGACTTTGGCGATCTTGTCCTCCGCAGTTCCTCGGCAACCGGCTATGTGCGCGTAGATTGGCACACGCCACAGGGACTGCCGACGTGGGGTGATGTGCGTTTGTTCATTCAAGGCACCGAAGGCTACATTGAACTGCGTAAGAACGTGGACATCAGCGGACGTGAAGGTAATAACCACCTGTTCTTGGTAGACAACAAGGCAATGCAGTATATCGACTGCCACGATGTGCCACTCCCATTCGGCAAGGCGTTCCTCAGCGATGTGGAAAACCGCACCGAAACCGCCATGACTCAGGCACATTGTTTCCTCACCTGCGAGTTGGCGCTGCAAGCCGAACTTCAAGCGTTCGAGTTGACATGAACCGTATCGATCTGACACGCGGGACGAACCGCACAGCATTGCTCAAACACCTGTGTGGCCTCGGTTTATGTGGGCTGCTGCTCGCAGGGCAGCCCGCCGCTGCACAGCCCTATTCGATTCAGGTCGTCGCCAGCAACTTACAGAACCCGCGCGGCAGTGCCTTCTTGCCGGATGGGCGACTGCTGCTGGCAGAAGCGGGAACCGGTTACGACTCCGGCGACCCTGCCGATAACACCGGCAAGCTGAGTGTCCTCAGCGACCATAATGGCGACGGGGATTATGATGATAAGGACGAGCGTACGCCCATCCTCGAACGTTTACCGGGTTACAACATCCTCTACCAATTTAATCCGGGGCGTGATGAAATCGTCGGCATTGGCGATGTGCTGGCGCTGCCCGATGGTCGCAGCTTTTACACACTGGATGACCATTTTGAAACGCTGTCCATCAACGAAGTGACTGCCGAATTAAAGCGTAAGAGTTACTTCTATCTGAGCGACAGTACCCTTAACGCACTGGCTTATGATCCAAAAACTCGCCGCATGTTCGCTGCCGAAAGCACGAGCAACTTGCTGACGGTACTCACTCCCGCAGGCGATAGGCGTACATTAGCGACCTTCGGCCTGTTGGCGCACGGACAGCAGTCTGTTCCGGCTGGTTTGGCACTCGACCCGCTGACAGGCGAGGTTGTGGTGGCGTTATTTTCCGGTCAATTGTGGAACTATTATGGCGAAATCCTGTCGTTCATGCCGGGAGATGCCAAAGTGGTTCGCGTCAATCCGCAAACGGGCGCGGTTCGCGATGCTATTACCAACCTGACCACTCCGGTGGATGTGGCGCTCGATGAGCACGGCAACATCTATGTGGTCGAGATGACGACTGAATGGGCGACGCCCACCCTCAAGTATGAGTTTGATCTATTTGACCCCGACTCGCCGCCGGATGCCGGTGGCTATGCCCGTTATTCGGGGCGTGTCAGCCTGTATCCGGCAGATGGCAGCGCTCCGGTTATCGTGGCAGATGACCTCGACGAACCGACCAACATCACTTACCACAAGGGAGCATTGTACATCTCGGTCGGGCAAGGCACACCTAACCGCCCGATCTGGGTGAACGGTGAACGGCGAACCATCAGCGGGGCGCTGCTCAAAATTACGCTACCGGATTAAAAATTACTGGACTTCATTCACAAAGGAACTTTCACTTATGGACATGCGCTACCCATCACATCCCGACAGCATCAAAACGTTTACGACCGCCCAGCTACGCGATGAATTTCTGATTCCGACGGTGTTTGTCGATGGCGCATTAACGCTGCTCTACAGCCACATTGATCGTGTGATTGTAGGCGGCGCCGCGCCGGTAGATCAACCTTTGACGCTGGCAGCCAACACCAAGGAAATGGGTGTTGAATACTTCCTTCAACGCCGTGAGATCGGAATCATCAACGTGGGCGGTAATGGAATGGTCACGGTTGATGGTACCAGCTACCCGATGAACCCGCGTGATGGGTTATACATCGGTATGGGTGTAAAAGAGGTGCAGTTCAGCAGCGATACCTCCACTAATCCTGCCCACTTTTACCTCATCAGCACCCCTGCTCACGCTGCCTACCCGACCACCCACATCCCAATTGCCAGCGCCGAGCCAGCGCATCTCGGCAGCATTAGTAACTCCAACGAACGTACCATCTACAAATACATTCATCCGGATGGTGTGAAAAGCTGCCAATTGGTGATGGGGCTGACTCTGCTCGAACCCAATAATATGTGGAACACCATGCCACCGCATCTTCATGCACGCCGTATGGAGGTCTATTTTTATTTCGACATAGCGGAGAACAATGTGGTCTTTCACTTGATGGGCGAACCAGATGAAACCCGCCACCTTGTCGTGCGGAACGAGCAAGCCGTTATTTCGCCCAGTTGGTCGGTTCATGCCGGCATGGGTACGGGCAATTATGCCTTCATCTGGGCGATGGCTGGCGAAAACCAGACCTTTAGCGATATGGATGCCGTATCGTTGTCCTCACTTCTTTAATAAAGGATAACAATCACCATGAATATTCTTGATTCCTTCCGACTGGATGGCAAAGTCGCGTTGGTTACAGGTGCGAGTCGTGGCCTTGGTCAAGCGATGGCATTGGCATTAGCCGAAGCTGGTGCAGACATCGCAGGGCTTGACCGTTCGGAGGGGTGCAACGACACCTGCAAAGCCGTGCAAGACCTCGGTCGGCGCTACCTGCAAATCACCTGCGACCTTGAAACCGCTACCACAGCAGAATTGCAAAGCAGCGTCAACCAAGTAGCTGAGGAACTGGGCACACTGGACATTCTGGTGAACAACGCCGGAATCGTCCGCCGTACACCGGCAATTGATTACAGCGAGGCGGATTGGGATGCACTGCTGCAAATCAATCTCAAGTCGGCATTCTTCCTCGCACAGGCGGCAGGCCGGTTGATGGCTCCTAAAGGTTACGGCAAGATCATCAACATCGCCTCGTTACTGTCGTATCAAGGGGGCATCCTTGTACCGGCCTATGCCGCCGCCAAAAGTGCGCTCATGGGTGTAACCCGCGCCCTCGCCAATGAATGGGCAGTCCTCGGTATTCGCGTCAACGCCATCGCCCCCGGCTATATGGTGACCGATGCCACAGCCGCTATTCATAACGACGAGGCACGCCATGCCTCGATACTGGCTCGTATTCCGGCAGGACAATGGGGCGAGGCAAATGACCTCAAAGGTGCAGTTGTCTTTTTGGCTTCAGCCGCGTCGGATTATGCGCACGGCATCACCATTCCGATAGATGGCGGCTGGTTGGCACGATAATCACTATCCAATAACCCAATACCAATGAGAGGAATGATATGTCTGTCATACATCAAAATGAAGCGCCGCGTCAGATCATCAGTGAAGGGCGCGAACGGTATTTAGCTCACGGCGAAAAATTGATGATGGTCGTCATTGATGTCTCCGGTGGGCCACATGCCCAACCAGATCCGTTTCACAGCCATCCGCATGAACAAATCACCTATGTTGCCGAGGGACGTGTCTTGTTCTTTATGGATAACGACAGCTTTGAACTCGGCGCAGGCGATATGGTAACGGTGCCTTCCAACCACCCCCATACGATTCAACCCCTGACACCGCATTTGCGTTTGGTCGATACATTTACGCCTGTCAGGGATGACTTTCTGGAAAAGTAAAAACTATCTATGGCGGTGATGATGGTTAAGCGGACATTACCGATTTAAGCATCCAACGAGAAACAGTGTTTCCTATTTGGTACAGACAAGATTCGAACAGCGCTAGGCAAGAAAAAAGCGACTCAACAAAAGTCGCTTTCTCCCGTGTATGACCCCGGTTGGATTCGAACCAACGACCCTCCGCTTAAAAGGCGGGTGTTCTGCCACTGAACTACGGGGCCAACGACTAAAATTGTAACCTAAATCAGATAGTTTTCAAGTCGCAGTTTGTGTGCGAAGCCATAGAAATCTATCCGTTCTAGCCCGATAGCGCTGTGATCTACCCGCGCGCGTAAAAGAGATCACCCGTGTTCTCGTCTACCTGTGACGCGCACGAGTCCATTGCGCTGCGATACTCATTTGGCGTCAATTGGGAGTCATCGCGTGGTTCGATTTGCGCGGCACACGTGACATAAGCTTGTGCAAAGGTTTCGGCGTTTGCCAATTCGGTACTCAGATCACCCCCATAAACCACCGTTTGATCAAGGGCACGATACAACCATTTGATGGCGTAACTGAAGCGTACATCCGGCACCGGAGCGATGAACACTGTTCTTGACGAATCGAGCATCTGCGCGTAAGCGGTGTAGAGTTCAGGTTTATCTTGCCCAATCAATTGTGCGAGGTTGCCCTCACCGGCTGATGACAGGGTGACGGGCAAGCCAAACAGCACCTCACGCGATTGTGCGACGTAGCGCAGCAGACGGTAACAAGCATCCGGATCGCGGCTGCCCACCGGAATAATGCCCACGCCCAATTCATAAGCAACAGCCGGTGCTACATTGGACATCGGCATCAAGTTGGCCTGCGTAGCCCGCCTCCCACCGTAATTGTGGGTCATCCAGTCAATCTCAAGTGACGCGTCAAATTCGTAAGTAGACGTAAATGACAGTATTTCGTCGTAACGCATTAGGCCGCTATTGATCAAACTCAACACTTGCTCGACTGCCACCATCATCTTCTGCGACGTGAAATCCACCGTTGGCGGTGATGTGCGTGTATCAATTGGAATACCGCCGTAGGTAGCAAGTAATAGCGTGATACCGGTCTCTTTTTCGAGCAGCGCTAGCGGAGGCGCGGATCCAGTACGGGCACGCGCTTGGAGGTCACGGGTCAGGTCATCCGGCAGCCACCGCATACCCCCGACATCGCCCGGAGTCCATATGCCGAGTGGTTGAATATCCATCGGGTAAAACCACGTCACCCCCGCCCGCTGCACATTTTGGAGTACCCGCTGCGGATAATCGGTCGGGTCGAAATTAGGATCATCGGCAAGAAATGTCTCGACGGGGATCAGCGCATCGAGGTTTTCCCAATTCAGCGTGTTATAGGTCTGGTAAATACAATCGGGGTTGTTCGCCCGCGCGGTGTTGACCGCTAATGTTATTGACGTTAGATCAGGGTCTTTTTGCGCGAAGTCCGTCAGGAGTTGATTCCAACGTTTTTCGACTACAAACTGGTCACTTCGGTAGACGTTCACAGCAAACGTAAAATCATCTTGCATGGATACCGGTTGTACAGCCGTAAACAGTGTGAACAAGCTCGCCAATACACACGCATAAAAAAGTCGCGCCATGAAGTCTCTCCCCCTTCGTTCGGTCACACTAATCATAGAGCAGCCTTACCGCCTTTCCAACCTAGAAATCAGCCGACCTGATGATCAAGAATTTGGGAAACGCTTTGGCACACCGGGTTCTTAGAACAGATGTATTCTTTCACCATTATTTGCTATACTCGTAAGAGACAAACCATTTTCTAACTTTAGTCACTGAGCCAACCATGTCGCTGAGTCCCAACCCAACCTACGGCGAAAAACTCCTCAACAAACTCCTGCGTGATCTACCGCGTAAACAATTTTTCTATCACTATGAACCGCAGTTGAACACCGCCGATGGCCGTAACAGTAAACCGGATTTTGTCGTCGTGGCGGCACTGTTAGGTGTGCTGGTGATCGAGGTCAAAGATTGGGTAAAGCTAACCGGTGGTGACCAGCAGCTTATCCATACCCTTCGCAGCAACGGTGCGCCCATGAGCCACGAAAACCCCATTCTGACGGCGCAGCGTTATGCCTATGATCTTAACCGGCGCTTCGAGCAGCGCGTCGAACTCTGGGAACAGTACAAAGGGCGTAAACGCTTAAAATTCCCGTGGCAGGTCATGGTCATTCTTCCGCGCATCAGCCAACGGGTTATCGAACAGTTCGAGAAAAAAGGCATCTGGCCGCGTGGTACAGTCATCGGCAAGGAACATCTGCGTAATGCCGAAACCCTACAGCAGGCCATCACTAATCTGCCGTGGAAATATAAACTGGAACAACCGCTGTCGCTGGACATGCTGGATATTGCCCGCGAAGTATTAAACCCTACCCTCGTCGTACAAAATGATGACGGATTACCTGTCGGCACATTGACACAGCTTCAACACGGTTTAATTACCGAACCTCTGCATAGCATTCATCCGCAGCAGTTAGCGTTGTTTGAGTATGAACCGATGTCCGAAGAAACACAGGACATCCCCGGCAGCGCCAGTGTGCGGTTGGTGCGCGGCGTGGCAGGCAGTGGCAAGACGCTGGTATTGCTACGGCGGGCACAACATCTCGTCAGCGAGTATCCACAAGCACGGCTGCTGGTAATGAGTTTCAACGTCGAATTGGCGCGCGACTTGAAAGCACGCCTGCGCTTGCCCGATGAGCAGGTGATGGTCGCCAGTTTCCATAAAATTTGCCGGATGATATTGGGTGAGGCATGGCGCGAGCCGCTCAAAACGCGCGAATGGGTGCGGCAGTACGAACGCGAAACCTTGATTACACTGGGCTTATCCGCCGAGTTCGTGGCTGCCGAGTTTGCATGGCGCAAAGAAATGGCACTGCTGGACGACCATCACTATCTGGAAGCCGACCGCAGCGGACGCGGACAGCGTCTTGAACGCGCCCGACGCGAACTCATGAACGACCTGTTCAACCGTTACCGTGCTTATCAAGCTGTGCATGGTTACGATTGGGATGATGTCGCATCAGCCGCGCTGGCAGCCTTAAATGACCGCAGCGCTCACCCCCTCAAGCAAGCCTACGATGCTGTGTTTATAGATGAAGGGCAGGACTTCGCCCCGTCATGGATGCAGTTAGCGCTGGCCTTGCTCAAACCCAGAGGTGATCTGCTGATTTGTGATGATCCGTCGCAGAGTATTTTTTGTTCGTATAGCTGGGCGCAAAAAGGCTTATCAGTCGTCGGGCGGACGCGTATCCTACGCGTGCCCTTCCGTTCCACCCGCGAAATCAGTCAGGCCGCGCATAGTTTGATCGAGGCCGACGATACTCTGCGCTCCACCGAAGAACGGGCTGAACCGGACTTTAGCTCATACGAACTCGGAAGCGGCCCGCTTCCGGCCTTGATCGCCTGCGCCGACTCGAACAGCGAAATCCAGTTTATCGAAACCAAGCTGCATGACCTGTTGCAAGGCGGTGCAGCACCCGGCAAAATCGCCATCTTATGTCATACAAAATGGCACACCAGCCAATGGGCGGCGTGGGAAAGACAGGGTATTTACGTCCAGTATTTCGACAAGATGAAAGGGTTGGAATTCATGGTGGTTTTTGTGCCCCATCTCCATGATGCCTTCCCCCATGCCGATGATGCCGACGCGGTCACCGTGGCGCGGCGCAAACTATTTACCGCCATGACCCGCGCCCGTTATCGGCTGGTGATGAGTTATCAGGGGACTTTACCCAAACCATTAGAACCATTGTTGGAACATATGTGGTGCGACAGTGTGGCAGGGACATAAACCGTCGTCCATACTATCTGTCATCATTAAACCCTGAATGAGGAACAAGTTCATGGAAACCATTCTCAGACGCATCCTCTTGTACTTATCGGTCGCCGGTTGGGCACGCGGAATCATGAGTCGTTGGGGCGTAGCACGGCGGGTAGCCTTACGTTTCGTAGCAGGTGAAACGCTCGATGAAGCCGTCAGCGCTACCAGAGCCCTCAATAACCGCAACCTATCCGCCTCGCTGGATTATCTAGGCGAGAGTATCAAGCGCGAAGAAGATACACAGGAAGTCGTCCAAACCTATCGCGATTTGCTCAAACGCATCCACGACGAAGGGCTGAAGGCCAGCATCTCGCTCAAGCTAACCCATTTTGGTTTGGACATCAGCGAAGAACTGTGCCAAACCAATCTGCGCCTTGTCCTGACCGATGCCAAACAGTTCGACATTCCGGTCACAATCGACATGGAAAACACACCTTATACCGACATCACTCTGAAAATTTATCGCACCATGCGCGACGAATACGACTTCGACAATGTCGGTACCGTCATTCAGGCTTATCTACGCCGCAGCGAAGCCGATATGCAGGCGCTCGGCGCAGAAGGCGCTCACATCCGCCTGTGTAAAGGTGCGTATCTCGAATCGCCTGAACACGCCTTCCCCGAAAAAGCCGATGTCGATGCCAACTACGTCAGCATCATGCGCCAATATTTGCAAACCTCCGGTTATCTATGCATCGCCACCCACGACGAAAAGATGATCGTCGCCGCCGAAACCAACATCAAGGAACTGAAATCGACACGCTACGAATTTCAGATGCTCTATGGCATCCGTTCGGCGCGGCAGGAAGAATTGGCTGCCGCTGGCTATCCGGTACGCGTTTATGTGCCGTTTGGCGCAGCATGGTATCCGTACTTTATGCGCCGTTTAGCCGAACGTCCGGCTAACGTATGGTTTTTCGCCCGCAGCCTGTTCCGAAGCTAAACCCCTGAAAGTCGAGTGGGCAAGTGCCGACTCTCAATTTCTGCGGTAGAATCAACTTAAACAGTTACGGAGGATGCAATGGAACTTGTACAAGTTCTCGCCAATGTGGCATTGTGCAGCGGCCTCAGTCCCAGCCAGCTTGCCACACTCGCCACCATCAGTCATCTTGAAACCTATAATACTGATGCGCTGATTTTTGCTCAGGACAAACCGGGCGATAAATTATATTTGATTACACGTGGGCAGGTTGAAATTCGCCTCAACAATCCCAACGGTGATGACTTCATCACTATTTATTTAGGACAGGGACAAATTTTTGGCGAAATGGCGCTGCTGGATCAAGGGCCACGCTCGGCTTCAGTCGTTGCCGTTGAAGACAACACCGAACTATACGCCATCAGCGCTGTTGATTTCATCGCCTTGTGCCAGCAAGATACTGCCATTGGCTATATCATCATGCGTAACATGGCGCTCGACCTCAGCTTCAAGCTGCGTCACAAAAACCTCGATCCGTCAGCCAGTCTATAAGCAGGAGGCGGAATCATGATTTATAAAGTGAGTTATGTCGTCAGCGGCGGTGATTATCCCGGCGGCATCAAGAACGAATCCGAACGTCCGCAGGTCGGGGCGATTGTCCAGATCGGACGTATGAAATTTGAAGTGACCGAGGTGCATGAAATCATCCCCCCGCGGGAAGATTTTCAGTTCTTGCACGCCACAGTGAAACCGGTAGACGCGCCGGAAACGCAGAAAAAGTAAGGGCATACTCTGAAGTGGTCATTGCCGCTACACGGTCATTATCAACCACCTACTGATGAGGCTCTATCATGATTGAACATGCGGGTGCGGCGGCGTTGTGGGCAGCGTATGAGGCCAGCTTAACAGAATCAGAGCGTGCTGGTTTGGGTGAGCCGGAAGTGTGGGCTTTTGGTGATAGCCCCGAATTAGCCGATCAACTGGTTGCGCTGGTACTACAGGGTATCAAAACAGCAACCGCCGATCTGGTATGGACGGTGGAGTTCGAGGCGCGTTCTATCCCCAAGGCGGGTGATTACAGTGTCGTTTTGGACGGGGACGGTGATGCGCTGTGCATCATTATGACTACAGCGGTGACTGTTCGCCCCTATGAGGATGTACCGCCCGAATTTGCATATGACGAGGGCGAAGGTGACCGCTCACTGGATTACTGGCGGCAGGCACATTGGAGTTACTTCGGACGGCGCTGTATCGAAATGGGGCGTGAACCCGCGCTGACCATGCCTATTGTGTGTGAACACTTTCGGGTAGTTTATCGCTTCACTTAAACGGCTAAGTCTTCTAAAAGTTGTCTACGTCATTTGCTCCGGTTCGAGCAGCGACCAGTTATGCGATACGTGGGGTTCGCTACAGAGATTACGGTTAAAGCAGCAGGGTCGTCGCATTTCTTTGTTGAGTTTGTCGAGCGCAACTTCTATGTGCTTCTGGCGAGTCTCCGGTGTTTTGACAGCGCGTATCCAGCGAATCCAATCCCAACGGGCCAGCGGGGTAATATCGTTCCATAATGCCTCGGCTGTTGGGGAACCTGCCAAAGCTATTTTAAAATCTTCAGGGACTTCCGGCTCTATCCATTCTTTGATGGGTTCAAGCGAAACTTGTACAGTATCACCTGCCTTTGCGGAAGCTTCATCCAGCAACTTCTTATCAGGGCTAAACCAGTGGCTCGATCTCTTCTCTGGTGCATACCTGCCATCCGGTTCGAGAACGGCCTTAAAGGGAGCGCCATTGATCGTCCCTGAAACCATTGTCATGCCTCTTGAAGGAAGCTCTGCGGAGGCACTCTCCGGCAGTCGGAGAATGATCCAAGAGTTGATTTCATACAGATTAGTTTCAAAACGGACTTTCGACATATTCCCTCACAAAGACATTATTCAGTAGACCGCAACGCCTATACCAATTGAGAATTAGCTCATGTGTAGACTGCGGCGCATTTTGATTATACCAAAACTCCAAAGAACGAATCCCTTAACTGCTTATCCATAACGCAGGTTACTTTAAGGTATTGATAAAATTGATGGATTGCAGTCAATGATGCAAATGATGCGCAAGTTGTGCAGAATTTGCATATTTCCCGCTGAAATGGCAGGCGGGAAGTACGGGAGAAACCGCTGAACTGTCATTTTTGTGCTGCCAGAGTTCCGGCTGAAACCGCTGAAATGACATAAATGCCGCGAAACACTCGCTTATATCCGCCGCGTGCCAATTAGGGTGCTGCTGCCGCGAACGTGAGGGAGTAATCCGCCGTACATGCAAAGGCATTTTTACCACGAAGGCACAAAGAAAGAAGCGGAAAAGAGAAGCGAGTTTGATAGGTATGACTCATAATGACGTGGTGGTGGTCATATAGTGGGTGATGAAATTAGGTATTCGGACGCACAGCCGTGCGTCCCTACACAAAAATTATCGGGTTCGAACTTTCACTTACTTTACGACTACTTTCCACCCTATTACAGAACAAAAGTTCTAAAAAGTCGAGGCTGAACGGTTCGTATTTTCAAACTATTCCACCGATGCAGAAGCGGATGATCCATAGCTGAGTGTCTGACGATCCGTTAAAACTCATACTTATCATAATCTTTGCACAGGGTAATTGGACCATCATAGGTTTCATGCGCTTGATCTACCAGCGGTGACGGGTCGGTTTCCCACACCCAATAATGAATCAGATAAAGCGATTTGGCGCCGACTTTGGTGGCGGTTTCACCGGCTTGACGGGCGCTGCTGTGACCGAAGCCTTCCCCAGCCGACTCATGCATCAGCATATCGGCATCCTTGCCCAGTTCGAGTAACGAAGGGGTGGGGTTGGTGTCGCAGGTATAGGCAAATACCCTGCCGTTTTGTTTGTTTAAGATACGCAAGCCAATCGTCGGCACGAAATGCTGCACCGGCCACGCCGTAATTTTGAAGTCTTCGTTTTCCATCACCGGCGCATTAAAACGCTCACTGACGCGGTTGAATGTCACCGGAAAAAAATTAGGCCACTCTTGCCACGAAAACGCCACCATCATATCTTCCATGCGGTTCATGCAGTGATGCAACCCATAAAACCGCAGCGGAGACTGCCGCCCCAACTGCCACATATGCATCAGCATGTTGGGTACACCGCTCACATGGTCAGGGTGGAAATGCGTCAGGACAACATCTTTTAGCAGCTCATCATCAATGCCCTCAAACTGGAACTTGCCCAGCGGGTTAGACCCGCAGTCAACCAGTACCGGGCCGTGATCGCCAATCAGTACAAAATGCGTATTTTCGTGATTCGCGTCACTCACAGCCGCAGCCGTGCCCAGAATGAGAATTTGAGCCATGAATGTGCCTCAATAAGTAGAAAGGAGAAAATCGTACACAGTATAACGATTATACCCTGAAATGCCGCTTATACATGCGTGTTATCGACGACCGAATCTTCGGATACAGGCAGCCCTGCCAAGCGCATGATTCGCAGTGCATTAGTCGTCGGGGATACTCCCGGGCGCAGGGTGTAATCAAACGTCAATTGTCCCTCGCGCACCTGATCAGCAAAGTGGGCGTTATACAACCCTGCCAGCGTCGCCAATTCAAGGTCATGGGTCGAAATCACCCCTGTGCCATGCTTGCCCACCAGCGCCCGAATATAATCCGCGCTGCCCAGCAAGCGTTCACGGTTATTTGTCCCCTTGAAAATCTCATCAATCAGGAAGAACAACGGATACGTATCTTCTTTTTCCAGCGCATCCAGCAGCGCTTTCAACCGCCGAACTTCCGCGTAAAAGTAAGAATACCCTTCCGCCAGCGAGTCGCTCACCTTGATGCAACTGTAGATGCGGAACAGGCTGGTTTGCAAGCTGCCTGCGTTGACCACACCGCCTGCGTTCGTCAGCACCAGATTAATCCCCAGCGTTCGCAGGAAAGAACTCTTGCCGGACATATTCGAGCCTGTGACCATCGTCACCCGCGTCGTATCCATCTCGAAGTCGTTGCACACCCGCTGCTCATGGGCAATCAACGGATGCCCCAACGCAGTCGCCGTAAAAGTGAGGTTGTCCACCTCAATCTGTGGACGTGTGTAGTCAGGGTTCAGATATGCGAACAACCGCAGCGCGGATAGTGCCTCTAATTCCGCCCACACATCCAGCCATGCCGGCATCAAACCCGCCAGCTTACGCCGCAGCACACCCAATCGGTAGGCCGTAAACATATCCCACGGCATCAGCCCATTCAGGATGCCCCACACGATAAAATTGTTCCGCAAACTGGCTGCCGTCACAATCAAGTTCAGGCTGCGCAGTTGGCTGGAAGGTCGCTCGGCACTCTGGAAAGGCGCACACAGCACTTTAAGCTGCGGCTTATCCCGAAATGGATAGCCTTCCAGATAACCAAACACACCCGTTAATCCATTGAGGATATCCTGCACGCCGAATGCTTCGCCCAGCACCGGCAGAACGGCCAAAATCCGTGATAACGATAAGCCGAAGTAAACCAGAAAGCTGATTGCCCACAGCGGCGGAATATCCACTATGCGCCATAAGATGAACAATCCGGCGGTCAGCAGGCATAACCCCGCCAGCAGCGCCACAAACTTCCCCGAAACGCCATTGGAATCGGGTTGGGAAATCCACGCGCTCAACGGACGCATATCTAACCGCTGATTTTTGGGTGCGCTTAATCGTGCTTCCAGCATCAAACGGTCACCAAATGCGGTTGGCAGTTCATCCAGCACCCCGTGTCGCTGCCGGATGATGGCTTCGACGGGTGAGGTCGCCAGCAGCCACGTTCGCAGTCGTGCGCTGCCTTGAACGGTAGCACTCGTATCCAACAGGTGATGCAGCGAACGTGCCCCATTGATGTCGAGATCATTTTCAAATGGATGCTGGTCATGTGGCGTGAAAGCCGGAGGCAGTGGAATCTGCCTCCAATCCAATTTTGCTCTGGCGATATGACTGCGGTGAATATGCAGCCACGCCTCGCTGCGGGCAATAACCCTACGCACACGGTTGTGCCGCCCCACCAGCACACTAAAGATCACTAATCCCACCAGCGCACAGCCAATCGCCAGCCAACCATTACTGGGTGATAATCCCAGCGCCAGTGCAGCGGCAGCCAGAAATACCACCAGCCGCGCCGCCACCAATCGATTATTGTGCTGCCGTGCCACCAACAACCGTGCGTCTAAGCGCCGGATGCCGCGTTCATAATGTTCAATGCGGGTTGCCCGCGTGGATGTGGTCATGAATGTCTTTCGTACCGCCGCATCACGCATCCATCGTGCTGTCGTCCGGCTCAAATTTCACTTTGTTATACACATCTGCCAGCAGCAGTGTGCAGTCGATATTCGGCAGTTGCATCATTGATTCAAGCGTATCAGCATACGAGAGCAGCCAATTAGCCTCGGCTTGACGCATATAATGGTCAATCCCCTGCGTTGGGTCTTTACTCTGCCAGTGCCGCCCACTCGTTCATCGCTGTTTCCAGCGCCTGCTCGGTTTCGGTGTACTGCATACCCAAATCGTTAATCCGTGCGGCGTTGCCCTCTTTACTGGCCTTCTCGATGGCTGCCGTCAAGTCGTTCATCTTCGCTTCCAGCGTATGCACTTTGGCCTCTGCCGCCGCGATCCGCTTCTCTAACTGATAATTATTGCCGCTTTTCTTCTTGGAGCCGTTGCCGTTGGATGTCGTAGCAATCTTGGCGTTGTCCGGTTCCTCGCGCTGGATACTCGGCGGGCCAGAAGGCAGCGTGCCACCGGCCTGCCGCGCCGTCACATATTCCTTATAGGTTCCCTCGAACACTTCCAACTTACCGGGACTCGCCGCCCAGATTTGCGTCGCCAGCGCATCCACCAGATAACGATCATGGCTCACTAGCAAAATCGTGCCTGCGAATGCCGCCAGCACATTCTGCAACACTTCTTGGCTATCAATGTCCAGATGGTTCGTCGGCTCGTCCAGCAGCAGCAAATTCGCCCCCGAAAGTGACAGCTTCGCCAGCGCCACCCGACCGCGTTCACCACCGGACAGTGTCCCGATAGGCCGGAACACATCATCACCCTGAAACAGAAACGGGCCGAGGAAATTCCGCGCCTGTGCCGGGGTCATCGGCTTGGCATTCATAATCTCATCAATGATGCTGTTCTTGGGGTTAAGCAGTTCATGTGCCTGCGCGAAGTAACCAATCTCCACCGACGCGCCCAACCGCGCCTCACCCTGTAAAGGTTGAAGCTGACCGATCATCGTCTTAAGAAAGGTACTCTTACCCACGCCGTTCGGGCCGATCAGCGCCGCCACATCACCCCGCCACAGCGTAATATCCGGCACCGTGAACAACGCCTCATCAGCATCCGCATAACCGACCGCCACGTTACTGGTCATCAGAACCTTATCACCGCTGCGCATCCCCGCGTTCATGTTCAGGTGCAGATTTTGCCGCGTGCGTGGGCGCGTCAGCAGCTTGCCGCGCTTCTTCATCGTCTCCAACCGCCGCAGCTTACCCTTTGCCTGCCGCGTATTTTGACCGGCAATATTCCGGCGGATGTACTCCATCTCCTTCGCCAAAAATTCTTGCTGGGTCGCATATTCGGCTGCCCGCCGTTCGTAACGTTCCTCACGCTGCCGTGTGTAATGGCTGTAATTCCCGCGGTACGTTTCGAGTGTACCGAAGTCCAGCTCCCACACCGTAGACGCGAATTCGTCCATAAAGTAACGGTCATGGCTGACGGCTAACACCGCCCCCGGAAAATCCTTCAGAAAACTTTCCAACCACTCGACCGCCTCAATGTCCAGATGATTCGTCGGCTCATCCAGCACCAGCAAATCCGGCGCATCCAGCAGCAAGCGCCCCAGCAGCACCCGCGTCCGCTGTCCGCCGGAAAGTTTCGGCAGCGTATGCGTATAATCATCTGCCTTGAAGCCCAACCCTTGCAGCACCTGCTTAATGCGGTTCTCGTAAGTGTAACCATCCGCCAGCTCGAAGCGGTGCTGTAAATCACCATACTGCTGCATGGCGCTGTCATGTTCTTTGGGATCACCCAGCTTGGTCTCTAACTCGCGCAGCTTGCTTTCCATCCGCCGGATTTCGACGAATGCGCCCAGCATCTCATCCCATATCGAG
>JBBSBS010000103.1:0-16972 GCA_038251045.1 Aggregatilineales bacterium
AATCCCCTATAGACTCAGATACCAACCCACCCGCAGACCGCATCCTCACCCTTCTTAAACAACTCTACCCTCCCCAACAAGCAAGCGAATATTATCAACTGATTCTGGAACAGCTTGGCAAAACCAAGCTGTCGCAGCGCCCCGCTGATGATTATTTTTCGGCAGGCAACATTACGTTGATTACCTATGGTGATACGCTGCAAAAATCCGGTGAAGCACCGCTGCAAATCCTACACCATTTCTTAGAACGGCGGCTAAAAGATGTCATCTCGACGGTGCATATCCTACCGTTTTATCCGTATTCGTCGGATGACGGCTTTTCGGTTATCGATTATTACGCGGTGAATCCGGCGCTGGGCACATGGGATGATGTTCAAAACTTGAGCACCGACTTCCGCATGATGTTCGACGCAGTGATTAACCATATGTCGGCAGAAAGCGACTGGTTTAAGGGATTTTTGGCGGGCAAAGCCGACTATGCCGGATTGTTCCGCACCGAAAGCCCCGATACTGATTTAAGCAGTGTCATGCGACCGCGCACATCCCCGCTGCTGACGGCATTTAAGAAAACGGATGGTGAAACCGTCCACGTTTGGACGACATTTAGCGCCGACCAAGTTGATCTGGATTACGGCGACCCGCGCACGCTGATGCGGATATTGGATGTGCTGCTTTTTTATGTGCAGCAAGGGGCTTCAGTCATCCGGCTGGATGCGATTGCCTTTATGTGGAAAGTGGCGGGAACATCGTCGATCCATTTGCCGGAAACACACGCCGCTATTCAATTGATGCGTGCCGCGCTGGATATGGTCGCGCCGGACGTGATATTGATTACCGAAACAAACGTACCCCACGCCGAGAATATTTCTTATTTTGGTGACGGTATAATCCCCGAAGCGCAGTTGGTTTATAACTTCACCCTGCCACCGTTATTGTTTTACACGCTGACGGTGAGTGACGCGAGCAAGCTGGGCGAGTGGATTAACACCCTCGAAATGCCCTACGCGCACACCACATTCTTTAATTTCACTGCGTCGCATGATGGCATCGGTGTCCGTCCGGTAGAAGGTATCCTGAACGCGGCGGAGTTGCAGCAGCTTATCAACAAGGTAGAAGCCAGCGGCGGGGTAGTTTCCTATAAAAACAATTCGGATGGATCACGCAGCCCGTATGAGCTAAATATCACTTATGTGGACGCGATCATTGACCAGAATGAGCCGATGGCGCTGCAAGTGGCACGTTTTCTGCTGTCACAGGCGATTATGCTCTCTTTGGCGGGAGTGCCAGCGGTCTATATTCACAGCTTAATCGGGTCGCACAATGACCTTGAAGGTGTCAAGCAGGCTGGTTATCCGCGTGCGATCAACCGGCGCAAGGTTGATGTGAATGAGATCGTCAGTGAACTCGATGACCCGACCAGCTTCCGGGCACAAGTTTTTAAGGGTTATACCCATTTGATCAACAGCCGTATGCAGTCGGCGGCTTTTCACCCACGCGGCGGGCAGAAGGCACGGATACGCAATGCCGGACGTGTACTCTTGATTGAGCGAACATCGCCTGACCAGTCGGAAAAATTACTGTGCGCGTTCAATATCAGTGCCGATGTCCAAATCGTTGAAACATCAGTGGCGGCCTCCACCGATATTCTGACCCACGAAACCTGTGGGCACAGTATCACACTCGCGCCGTATCAATGCCGTTGGCTGAAACCGTTATCCTAAATATGCTGATTACCCATTAAAGGAAGCTTTTGTGTCATTTTTAGAGTTATTACACAACCGCATCGAACTGACCAGTATCCCGTTCACCGACCGCGGCACACGATTGATGCTGTTTCGGCGCGGGAACGAATTATATATCCGGCTGGCAGAACGCTGGGAAAAAGTGCAGAGCCGGACGGGGCATTATCGTTTGCGCCCGCCGATACTGAAGGAGTTCGTCATTTTGGATGACGCGGGAGAGCCGCTGCCATTTGAGGTCGAAAGCTATCCGCACCTGATGAAGCTGCATACCGCCAAGGGAACATTTGAGTTTGTGTTCACTGACACCGAAACCCTCCTGATGCGGATGCCACCCGGTAAACATCAATTCCAGTTTACGGCGCAGGCCGAACGCGGGCAGATCAGCCGGCGCGGTGGTGATTTGCGCGGGTTTCGCAATATCGCCTATACCACCAACGCGAAACTGACTTCGAACGAAATGGGTTTGCTGCCGGAAGATTGGTTCTGCATTAAGGCGGAGGTTGAGGTCACTACGGGCGATGTGTTTATGTTCAACATCACGCCCCGATTGGGCTTTAACCATTCAATCCCTGATGCGGACAAAGAAATACAAGCCGCTTATACCCGCTGGGAAGATTGGTTTAAGGCTGCGCCGACGGTATTGGAAGCGTATCGGTCGCAGTATGATTACGCGTGGTGGATTATGCGGGCGGGTTTACTGAGCCAACGATTCTACTTCACGCGGGAAGCACTCTCGCCATCCAAAATTCATTACGTGGGTGTGTGGCAGTGGGATCAGTTTTTCCATGCGCTGGCCTTCCGGCATGTGGACACACGGTTGGCAGAAGATCAGCTGCGGATTGTTCTCGATCACCAACGGGCGGACGGGATGCTGCCGGATGCAATCCATGATGAAGGACTGGTGATGCATCTAACACTGCCGGTTGATTCGGATGTCACGAAACCGCCGTTGGCTTCGTGGGCGGCTCTCAAAATATTTGAGATTTCAAAGCATCATGATTTTCTGGAAGAAGTCTATGAGCCGCTGGTCTCGTGGCACAACTGGTGGATTACGTACAGCAGCGACAACGAAGGCTTGTGTGAATATCGACATCCGTTCTCATCGGGGTTGGACGACAGCCCGCTATGGGACGCAGGGATGCCCGTCACATCACCTGATTTGAATACTTATATGAGTGTACAGCAAGACTCGCTGGCGCAAATTGCAGACCTGATCGGGCGACCGGAAGACGCGGCGCGTTTTCGTCAAGCGGCGATTGATACAACCCAAAACATGATCAAATCGCTGTGGGATGAGAGCAGCGGCATGTTCCTGGCAAAGCACAACGGCGAGTTCATCCCCGTCGTGACGCTGTTTAGTTTGATGCCGCTGTGGACGGGGCAGCTACCCGACAACATGCGCGACAGTTTATTGAACCATCTGGTTGATCCCACCAAATTCTGGACGCAGTATCCGCTGGCAACGGTGTCGGTTTCCGATCCCAGTTTTGATGCTATGCAGATGTGGCGCGGGCCATCATGGATGAACATCAATTACCTGTTCGTAGAAGCATTGACACGCATCGGCAACACGAAGCTGGCAACCAAGCTGCGGCGCGACACACTGGAAACGATTATGCAGCAGCGGGACATCTACGAATATTACAACCCTTTGACCGGAGAGCGACCACCAAAGGCCGCCCCAATTTTCGGCTGGACATCGGCAGTCTTCATTGATCTGGCTATTCAGGAAAGCGGCAGCCAAGCGGTTATTTAACGGTGTTGGGGTCAATCACATACTGCCACCAATTCCATGTGACACCGTGTGACTCGCCTTCAATGTGGGGAAAGCGGGCAAACCACCATTTGTGATGGGCACGAATTTCCCCATTACCCCAATCGGCACAGGTGACGGTGCGCGGCTGACCGGTTAGATCGGGGAAGTTCAGCCATGTGTCACAGCGGCTGGTGACAGGGGTGCGATTGCCCCAATCATAATCGCGCTGGCTGTTGGGGGCGAAGTGAACATTACCGACCTCTGCCCTGCCGCGATCTTTTTTGTCGTAGCGGGTGAACTTCTCGAACAGATTAGCCTCGCCGCGGGTGTTCTCAAACACTTTATAGAGAATCGACTCGGCGCGATGGCCCAAATCTTCTAGCATCTCCCCAACACCACGTTCAAAGTTGAAGCCCATGATGACGAAGCGGCGGGAAGCCTGTTCAGTACCTGCCAGCGGTGGCGCGTTACACCAGAATGCACCCGGCCCACACATGATCGACTCCCAATAACCGCCATAGGGATGCCCGAACAACCACACCTCATCAATTTCACCACTGTCGACACGTTCGATCATGCGAAACTCGCGCACCAACTCAAGGTAATCGACACCATCAGGGTCATGAAAGTTGCGGGTACGCCACGCCTCTAGATAACTTTGTTCGGTGTAGCGGAAGCCATCACGCTTCAAGGGATAAGCATCCACGACAAGATGATCGACAATCTCATAATTGGCATAACCATAACTGATTTCGCGGATGTCGTTGATGTAGCCCTGTGCCAGTTGTACGGGGTCCTGCCAGCCAAAATATTCTTTGAGGGTGCGCCCGCTTTGCGTTTTCAACACCGGATTGTGGGTAATCACCAGCACTTTACGCGTGATCGGTGGAGGCAATGTTCCGCTGGAATGAGCAGGTGTATCGGGCGATGCATCGGGTATGGAGAATAATTTGCGGAAGAATCGTTCCATAGGTGAATGTTCCTTTTAGGACTTCAGACGATAGCCTACCCCCGGTTCGGTCAAGATGAGGGTGGGCAGTGTGGGGTCATCTTCCAACTTTTGACGCAACTGAGCGAAGTATACGCGCAGATAATGAAGTTCATCTACATATTCTGGCCCCCACACTTCTTTCAAAATCTGGCGGTGGGTGAGGACACGTCCAGCGTGTTGGATAAGCAGACGTAAGAGGGCATATTCCGTCGGGGTCAGTTTGATGGGTTCGCCGCCACGCGTGACCAAGCGGCGTGTGAAATCCACCTGTACATTACCGGCGGTGAAGACAGCGGCCTGTTCTTGCGGTTGGGCGTGACGCTGGGCAACCCGCATCCGCGCCAGCAGTTCTTCGGTGCTGAAGGGTTTGGTGAGGTAATCATCCGCGCCAGCATCAAGCGCTGCGATTTTGTCACGGTCGGCATCACGTACCGAGAGGATAATCACCGGCGTTTTTGTCCATTCACGCAAGCGGCTGAGGACTTCCAACCCATCCATGTCAGGGAGTCCCATATCCAAAATGACCAGATCAGGACGCAGTTGTGCCGTTTTGTTGATGGCATCCTGCCCGTTATCTGCTTCATGAACGTGATAACCGTTGGCTTCCTAGCTGACGCGCAGAAACCGCCGAATCTGCAATTCATCATCACCAATAAGGATATGTGCCCCATCAGTCATAGTGCCGCCTCTCTGGCGAGTGGTGGCAGCGCAGCGGCAGGTAAACGGATGAGAAAACGCACGCCGCCCGTTTGCTGGTTGCTGGCGGTCAATGTGCCACCGTGGGCTTCGACCAATCCGCGACAAATGGATAAACCCAAACCTGTGCCGCCGGTAGCCGTGCCGGGAACGCGATAGAACTTTTCAAAAATACGCTCCATATCCTGTGGTGGTATGCCTGCCCCGTTGTCGGCAACGATCATTTCGAGCCAGTGGTCATGAAGCGCGGCGGATACTTCAATACGTGTGCCAACCGGTGTGTAATTACAACTATTATCCAGCAAATTGATGAGCACCTGTTCGATAAGGACAAAATCCATTTGTACCAGCGGCAAATCGGGCGCGATGTGAATGGTGATTGGACGCTCGGTCAAACACTGCCCCACCCGTTTGACCGATACGCCAATCACATCACTGACATCACACCAGTCGCGTTTGATCTTGAGCCGACCTGAATCCAACCGCGACATATCAAGCAAGTTTTCGACCAAGCGGTTCAGCCGATCACCTGAATCTTGAATATCGTGGGTGAGTTCAGCCCGAACGGCTTCATTCGCGCCGGTTTGAGGGTCAAGCAGGCTGCTGGACGCGCCCATGATAGTAGCGATGGGTGTGCGTAATTCGTGCGAAATTGAGTTCAACAGCGTGGTATACAAACGTTCCGACTCGCGCAGCATGGCGGATTGCTCAGCGGCCTCATCCAGTAACTCACGTTCAATCACCAATGCGATTTGATTACCGAGTGTTTCCAGCAAGGCTTCTTGATCCACTGAAAGGCGATTATCCTGACGGATGCCGATAACCCCAACGGTGCGGTTGGGTGTCAGAAGCGGTAAATATTGGGCGGCTGCTAATGGCAGAGTGTCGGTAAAGCGTCCGGCAGGTTTACCATTCTCAAAGACCCAACTGGCAACATTATATTCTTTGTCATCAATGGATAGCGTGCTTGAGGAATGCGCCTGCCGTTCCAGTCTGCCATTTTTGGGTAATAAAATGGCAACCTCGGCAGCAAACACCTGCCCGATCTGATTGACTCCGGTTCGCAGCACATCGTCCATATTGACGGCGGTTGCGGTTTCATGGGCCAGCGTATACAGCGCCAACGTACGGTCGGCGTTATATATAGCCTGTCGCTCCTGCGTACGGATGCGGGCGGTCATGTTACCCGCGAGGATGGCGATCACAAAATACATCACGAACAGGATATTGTCGTGCAGTTCCGTGATATGGAAGGCGAAACGCGGTGGGATGAACAGAAAGTTAAAGGATATGGCACTGATGGCAGCCGCCATAACCGCCGGGCCGCGCCCCAGATAGATCGCGATAATCAACACCGCGAACAATTCGGTCAGACCAACAGCTTGATAACCGAGCCAAGGCAGTGTCAGCAAATCCAAACTGGTGATGAGGGCAATGATGATAAAAGCAAGAATATATTGAGGCCACGAAGAATGGGTTATACGCTGCGGCAGGCGAAGGCGCGAAGGCTTTTCCTGCACCTTATCACCGGTTACGACGAAAATATCGATGTCACCGCTGCTGCGGACGAGTTTATCGACCAGCGAACCCCCGCGTAATAAGCGCTGCCAACGGCTGCTCTGGGGCTTTCCCACCACCATCTGGGTGATATTACGCTGACGTGCCAACTGCATGAGCGCCACATCAATGTTGTTGCCAGCGCTCACCAACACCTCACCACCGAGTGCGCGGGCAAGTGCAAGATTATCCGCCAGCAGTGCCTTTTTTTCGGGCGACAATGTCTGGCTGGTTTCGATATAGGCAGCCGTCCACGGCGCTTCCAAATTATAAGCCACGCGCCGCGTCCAACGGATAAGCTGTTCCGAGAACGGGGTGGGACCCACGGCAACCATGAGATGCTCACCGGATTTCCACGGGCCGGAAATGCGCTTGACCTGCATATAATCATGGAGTTGGTGGTCAACATGCTCGGCGGTGAGGCGCAGCGACATCTCACGCAAGGCGGTCAGATTACCCATGCGAAAGAAACCGTTAGCAGCCGTCTCTATACCTTCGTCTGTATAAACTTTGCCTTCCGCGAGCCGTTTGCGAAGATCATCCGGCGAAATATCCACCAGTTCAATTTCATCCGCCAAGTCGAGAATCGAGTCGGGCACGGTTTCGTGTACGGTCATGCCGGTGATCTGGCGAACGGTATCGGCGCGGCTTTCAAAATGCTGGACGTTGACGGTCGTATATACATTTAGGCCAGCGTCAAGCAGTTCGACAACATCTTGATAGCGTTTTATATGGCGCGAACTGGATGCATTGGTATGGGCTAGATCGTCCACAAGCACGAGCTGCGGACGGCGGGCGAGGATGGCATCAGTATCCATTTCGTCCAGAGTCGTACCGTGATACTCCAGTTCTTGATGGGGAACGACTTCAATTCCAGCAAGCAGCCCGTCCGTTTCGGGGCGATTGTGGGTTTCGACATAGCCAACCACTACATCCACACCTTCGGCGTGACGTTGGCGGGCATTTTCGAGCATGGCATACGTTTTGCCGACACCTGCCGCCATGCCGAAAAAGATTTTGAGTTTGCCACGCTGCGGGCGGTCATCATTGTTGGGCATGACAGCCGACAGTTTAGCAGAATCGGATCGGTAATTATCCATGCATTCATTGTAGCTTATCCGGAACCTGATTGAGTAACACGAGCTTGATCTACGCCCGTTTTTAACGAACGACGGCGAATTAATATTTTAAGGTTAGGCTTCTTCGTTGTGACTCTCATAAAAATTACTATCCGCCCATTCAATCCCTTGTTCCTGTAAATGAATACGGTCTTCATCAAAAAATTCGTTTACAACGGGCACGACCGTCTTGGGTTCGCGATAAGGTTGTTTAGCAATCTCTGATTGGTTGGCGTGCAACCATAAGGCGACACCACCGTAAGCCACTACTAACCAGATGATGAGCGCCCATTGATTGGTCGGTGGGAAGAAGAACAGCGTAATACAGGCAACCGCTACAAATAGGTACAGTTTTCGCCATTCCGGTTTACGAGTCACGATTAACCTCCTCATTAATTCAGACGCAACACAACACTCCAACTGGAACATCGGCAAGGGTTAAGTTTGCCAACGCCTCAGCCTTCGGCACCGATTATTATCAATTGTTAGAGGTCAAAAGTGGGTCAGGGTATAGAAGGAAGGCATCAAGAAAAGGTCAAGACTGCCGTTCATTATATGATGCACTAACTTGCGGGGGTACTTTCCCCACCCTATAATGAACACATGACGAAATCAAAGGTACGTTCCCACTTTTTCATTAGTTACAGCCGCAGCGATAGGATCGCGGTGGATAAACTGGTCGCGGATTTGCGCCAGCGTGGTTACACCCTGTGGCTGGATGTTGATGAACGGGGCATCGAACCGGGTGAAGACTGGCGTAAAGAGCTGGTCAAGCAGATGTCGGATGCCGAGGCGGTTATTGCCTGCGTCTCGCCGGATTTTCTCGAGTCGCCATACTGCCGCGCCGAAATTGAACAGGCGCAGCGTGAAGGCAAGCCGATTTATCCGGCAATTGTGCGCCGCTTGGACGATAAACATTCGCTGGCAGATTTCAAACTGGATCATCTGCAATATACCGACCTGACTGCTAGTTATCCGGTCGGGTTGCAAAAGCTGCTGGTGGCGCTGCCTGCCCCACAGCAACCTTTGCGCAATATGGTGCGAACGGTGAGCCTGATCGGGGCAGCCATCGCAGTGATTGTGCTGGTGTTCGCGGGAGTCATGCTGGCAGTACGGGGTGGCATCGAAGGCATTCAACCAACCGCCACGCCCATTCCACCTACGCCGACGATTGATCTCCAAAATTATGATGTGAGTGTGGTGGTCAGCTATTTTGTGGTTGACTCGCCCGATAAAATCGCACAGGCCGACGCGGATGCGGTCATCGAACGGTTCAGTAAATCGCTTGATCAGCAATTGGCGGCAGAACTCGGTAACAGTAAATTACCACTGAGCCATATATTGACCGGGCCAGCCGGTATTCCGCGCATCACAGGCCAGGACGCGGATGCCCGTCAGCAGGCAGCCATCGGCGTGCTGAATGAGCGCAAAGCAAAGGTCGCCATCTACGGCGTGGTGCATTTCAATAACGCCAAACAACAGCTTGAACTCTTGCCAGAGTTTTATATTTCAACCGAGCAGTATTTCAACGACGCACAGGACCTGACCGGATATTACAAATTTGGTCAAGAGATTCCGGCTGATTCGTTGGATGATCGCGACAAGTTGAACACACGGGTGGCAGCGCTGTCTTATGTGATGACCGGACTCTTCCAGCACATGACACGCCAATATGACGGCGCGTTGAAGTCGTACCAGGCGGCGCTGGACGCAACCGATTGGGAAAATGAAAGCGGGCAAGAAATCATCCAGATGTTGATCGGTAACAGCCACATGAAATTGGCTGAAATGGCGGGCAGACAGTGTGACCGCAAGACCGTGCTGGAGCAAACCGAAGCTGCCGAAATCGCGTTTAACAAGAGCAAAGAAATCGTCACCGATTATGCGCGCGCATATGCCGGATTAGCGAATGTGTACGCGGTGCGGGCGTTGTGGCTGCCGGAAGATAACGATAAATGTGCCAGCAAGAAAATAAACGTGGCGGCACTGCGACAGGCTGAAGACCTGGTGATGCAATACCAACTGCTTGCACAGGACTCGCAAGAGGCCGATCTGGGCATCTGGCGCAAGATGGTGCTGACCGAAGTACAGGTTCACTTCTTATTGTGGGCGACGCAGGATAGAGCCGCTCGGCTGGACGATAATAATGCGGAGTATGTAGCCCTGCTGGCGGCAGTCAAGAAAATCACCGACAAATATTCGATCACCAGCAGCAGTACATGGGCGAATCCGGTGATGGAGGCCTATATCTTCCGTGGGCAGGCGCGTTACGCACGCGGGCAGTTCCGTGATGGGCTGGATGATTACAACGAGGCGCTGAAGGTGTATGACAATGTTGCCAGCGACAGCGGCATAACTACACAATTACTCGCGCCCGAACGCGCCATGACCGTTCATGGGTTGAAGGGTGACGCTTACTTCCAATTAGGAGAGTATAAGCAGGCCGCCAGCGAGTATTACGAGGCGCTGACGATGGCGAAAAACTTGGGGGTTACCGGCTCAATCGATTCGTATGAAGTCCGGTTAAAGCGGGCGGATGCCTATGGTACGGCTACACCTACCCGCGTTCCACCGACTGCGACGGCAACTTTAGAACCGAGCGCATCACCAACCGAGCCGCCATCACCCACTACGACCTTGACACCGACAGCAACCAAGACGTTGACAGCGACCGTTTCGCCAACGGTTACCTCAACGGCAACCTTAAAGCCAACAGTCTCGCCCACGAAAACAGCGACGATCTTGTCGATAACTGCATCTGCCACGACATTAAAGCCCACAAAGAGCGCCACCGCAAAACCGTAATTCGTATCATTCACCCACCCTGCATCGCAGCTAACGGATGATATTTTGCCTTCCCGAAAAAACGATACGCAAGGGGGATACTGATGAAAATACGTTCATTAACAGCCACCATTATTTGTTTGTTTGTCTCGCTGATCGCAGCCTTCCAAACTGTACCGCCGCTGGCAGCAGCCACCGGTACCCCCTCACCCTCGCCTACGCGGACGGCGACACCGACTAACCTGAGCGATACACTGGAGATTGAACTCAGCGACGACTTCTCGCCGGATTTGATCGCCGATATTACGATTGGCACCGGTGGTCAGCGAAAATTTTTGGAATGTACCATCAATATTGTGAACGGTGCGATTGATTATGATGATGGGCCGCAGGAGTTAGAGGAGGTACCCGACTTCCGCACACAAATCCCGTCGATCTGTTCTGATCAGGAAATCAAAGCGGGTGATGTGCAGGTTTTCGCGCCGAATGGCAACCAGACGCAAGTCGCCCTTTTCAGCCTGAATGATGAGAACAACGACGGTCATTTGATTTATGTGGCAGCCGTACCGCTGGGGGCATTCCTGACACCCGGACAATGGCACATCGCGCTGTTTAATCCGGTGCAGGCTGACCTGTTCGTGACCTTGCCACGCATCACACAAACGATATTCCTGCGCGGCACACTATCAACGGGGATATTGGCGGGTTTCCAACCGTTCGAGCAAGTGCGGGCGTTCGCCTATAACGAGATTAATGGCGGGCGCAATAACTGGATGTTCGCCAAGAGTTTTGAGTTCGGCGTAAACCAATTCGGCTATCGGGTCATCAGCCTAAAAGACCTGCAAACCAACTCGGTTGTGTTCGTTGGTCAGCAAGGCAGTTTCTATATTTCAAACGGTGCCTTTCAAGGGAACGGCAGCAGTCAAAGTCCACGTCAGGTTGATTTCAGCACGATCCAGCGGGTATGGTCGGCTCAACCGGGTGTTAATCCACCGCCGAATACCGGTAATACCACCGAACGGGTAGACTTTCACGGCGTGACGCAGGTCTTCGTGCCAGCCGGATGCTTCCTGATGGGCAGTGATGCACTAGGAGATATTAACAATCAAATCCGGATGCACAGCCAGCGACAGGTGTGCATCTCACAAGATTATTGGATCGATAAGTATGAGGTGAGCAACGCCCAATGGGAGCAGTTCCGACAAGAAACCGGTTCACCACAGGCCAACTTAGAAAACTTCCAAACCTCGACTGGATCGGATACGCCGCGTGTGGGGATGACGCTGGCACAAGCCCAAGCCTACGCTCAATGGCGCGGTGGGCACATCCCAACCGAGGCCGAATGGGAATATGCAGCGCGGGGGCCAAACGCGCCGCTGTACCCGTGGGGCAACACGTTTACCAATCAGGCGAACACCTATGGCACGGCAGGCGGAACCGTTTCGGTCATGAGTTACCCTGAAGGCGCAAGCTGGGTGGGAGCGCTGAACATGGCAGGCAACGCGGGTGAATGGGTGTCCGATTGTTATGATGCGGGGTTTGACGCGCAGATGATCACCAGTGATCCGATCGGGCCATGTAACGGCAGCAATGAGATGGTCAAAGGCAGTTCGTTCGGGTTCAACAGTTATCCGGCACAGTCGGCTTACCGATTTGTGAACCCACCGGGGCGCTACTGGTTCGATGTGGGTTTGCGGGTGGTATCGCCGGGGTAAAATCAGGGACAGGCGCAAGTTGTAAGATACACGTTTTTAAGACGGTGGACATTTTGTTCACCGTTTTTGATTCGGAAGGACGTTTTGTGTCGTCGTCGTCGTCGTCGTCGTCGACACAAATGATGCAGTTGATGTTGTTGTTGCAACTGCAACGCGCACTTTTGGATTCTCATTTGAGGGAGCAGACCGTCCAAATGCTGCGAAAACTGCAACTGCGAACGGGTTTTTGTGGCGGTGTTAAGGTGCGCGGACGCAATGTATCAACGTCCCTACAAAAAGGATAACCGATGTGGGCAGCTTAAGGGTGACATTTTGGTCGGACATTTGGTAACCGTTAAGCGAAATTGGCATTAACGTTATGAGGGGAAAGATGCGGCGCAGGGTTGGGGTATGGTTGGAAATGGGTTTGCCGACAAACCTAAAGTAAACGTAAGGCATAGTACCGAGTGCGAAGTCGAGTGAAAACAGAAATTACTGACGATTAGTGATTTGCAGCACATAACCCAAGCGCAAAGCGGCGGATTCGAGCAAGGAATAGGCATCACGGAGGGCATCGGCAAGGGGCATGGGGCGCGGCATGATGGGCAGGACGGCCTGCATTCCAGCCTCATGCAGCAGTTGGTCGGTGGTATTCAGGCTGCCGACGAGGGCAATGGTCGGCACACCTTTTTCGCGGGCGCGGCGGGCAACACCAATCGGCCCTTTGCCGGAAATGGTTTGCGAGTCCATCTGGCCTTCGCCTGTGATGACCAGATCAGCCGACGCGAGATGAGCATCAAAGCCGTTGGTATCCAGCAGCAGATCAACTCCGGACGCGATGCGTCCACCGAGAAAAGCCAGCAATCCAGCGGCAAGTGCACCGGCTGCACCGCCGCCGTCAAGAGAGGCGACATCGACACCTGTTTGCTCACGTATCACCCAACAAAAATGCTGTAATCCAGCTTCGAGCAAAGCGACCTGCTGCGGGGAAGCGCCTTTTTGTGGCCCGAAAACGGCGGCAGCGCCGTCTTCACCGACAGCGGGATTGGTGACATCGGAAGCGATGATGAGTTCGACGGTAGGCCAACGGGGATCAAGATTGGACGAGTCTATAGTGGCAAGGCGGCTTAATCCTGCCCCGCCGAAGGGGATCGGCTGACCGTCACTATCCAGCAGACGCAGGCCGAGTGCCTGTAATGCCCCTGCCCCGCCATCAACAGTGGCACTGCCGCCCATGCCGACGATGATGCGCTGCGCACCGGAATTGAGCGCGGCTTTGAGGAGCTGGCCTGTGCCGTAGGTGGTGGCAACCAACGGGTCAAGTTCTGTAGGCGAGAGCAGTTCGAGGCCGGAGGCTAAAGCCATTTCGACCACGGCAGTTTTGCCATCCGGCAGCAGACCAATCGGCGCAGTCAGCGGACGGTTCAGCGGATCAACAGCGGCGACTTGGATGCGCTGCCCACCATCAGCAAGGAAGGCATCGAGCGTGCCGTTACCACCATCCGCAATGGGCAGGATGACGAGATCGGCAGCAAGCCCTGATTGTTTGATGCCAGAAGCGATGGCCTGTGCAGCAGCGTTGGCTGTCAGGCTGTGTTTGAACGCGCCGGGGGCAACAATAATTTTCATCCGGCGGCCCATGTTAGGTTGCTGATCGTTCCTTCTTTGTGGGTCGTCAACTGATGAGGGTTTGTGCCACGCCGGTTGACCACCCAGATTTGCGCTACCAGATTTGGCCCCTCGCCGACATCAATATAAGCGGCATTCTCGGCATCAGGGCTAAAGATGGCCTGCGGTGGGAATTTAGTTTCATCGACGATGATGGCAGCGCTGCCCACTTCCATATTTTGCACCAAAGCTGATTGTGCGCCGGACGCGATGAGGAAGCGACCATCACGGCTGAAATGAATCACCTGCGCCAGTAATACGGTGCTGCGAATTTCCTGTAAGGGAAAAGTCGTGAACTGCGAGGTATCAACCTGTGCTAATGTGCCACCTACAAACGTAGTTTGGTTGTCGCGCTCGGTCTTGAGGTAATAGAGGAAAGTGCTGTTGGGGCGATAGACCGGCGATGAATCCGGCCCGTATCCGGTGAATTGGGTCAAGGGCGGGTACAGCGTACCGTTGGCAGCATCCACGCCATAGATAGCAGCCGAGGCGAAATAAATCTGGGTGTTATTGATATTCCACGTCATGCCGGTAATATCTTTGAAGGGAGTCTGTGCAATGCCACGCTGATGATTACCGACGGGGCACTGATTGCTGCCGAGTAAATCCGCTGTGTAAATGCCGAGCGGGTCGTCGACGGTTTGAGAAGCAGCGAAGGCCAAATGGCGGCTGTCAGCTGACCATGTGGGCAATAGAGTGCGGGCGAAACCGAGGCATGACACCTGCACCGACTTATACTGCTGTTCGGGCGGGACGTTCTCGGTAAAGAGTGACATGGCGAACACTTCGCGGACATTTTCGCTGATTTCGCGGGTGTAGGCCAGCCATTGATCGTCGGGCGAGAGCATCAGGTCAGCCGGTTTGCCGCCCACCAGAAGCAGCTCGTCAGTCGAGCCATCGGCAGCCAACATAGCAATCGAGTCGCCATTAAATTCGTAGAAAATGGTGCCGGTAGTCGTCGGCTTATCCGGTGAGGGCTGAGTTGCAACGACTTGCTGCGGCACATCCGTCACCACCGATTCGGGTGTCCATGTGGGCGGGAGGGTCGCGGGAGCATTGCCCGTAGCAACAGCATCACGGGTAGCGGTGGCTGCCACGGCAACGGCGGTTTGCGCCTCACGGGTGACGACATCACTAGTCGAGATGGCGTTCAGATCAATAGCGGTGGGTAGTGCATCAGTCGATGGACCGCAAGCCGCCAGCAAAAACACGAGCACCATGCTGAGTTTCAAGACAGTAAGCCATTTTCGCGGTGAAAAAAGCATTTTCATCGTAACAACCTTCAACGAGGTAGAGATATATGCCTTCATTATAGTCGGGATGTGGGGATCTGACATTTGCGGGTTAAAATAAGCAGTATGGATGAATAGGGTTAGGAACTATGGAACGTAAAATAGAAGACTTTTTAGACCTGCCCTATCATTTCATCATTACACGGGATGAAGATGGCGGATTTGATGTAGCAGTCGCCGAACTTACAGGATGTGTTACATATGCGCGGGCTTGGGAAGATATTCCCCTCGTCATACGCGAGGCAATGACTTCGTGGATTGGCAGCGCTCTCAAACATGGCGATGTTGTACCTGAACCTTCAGTCGTTACCAATTAACCTCACTCAAACAGGGCGGGATCAATCCGCACGAAAACAGAATCGCCGAGTACCGTGACCTGTTCGGCTGTGCCGAGTTCGCACAGCACGCGAGTTTTGCGCCCGACTTCGCCTTCAACCCACGCTTTGAGATGGATGGGCTGATCCATCGGTGTGGGCTTCAGGTACTTGATGCCCAACGATCCGGTGACGGAGGCGACCAGCGGTTGTGTGCCGGGTTCGCGCCCTTCAGCACGATAACCGAACGCCATCGCTGTCCAATTGGAGTGACAGTCGATCAGTGAGGCGATGAGGCCGCCATAGGTCGCGTTTTTGAAGCCGGAGGAAAATTTAGGCGGCGGTTGGAATTGGCAGACGACGAACTGTCCGTCATCCGACCAGTAGCTCTTGATGTGCAGGCCATCGGGGTTCGCCGAGCCGCAGCCGTAACACACGCCAGTAGGCAAGCAAATGTCTTGTAGGGCAAGCATGAAACCGTCACTTACTCTCTATATAAATAAATGACTGTGGAGCGTATTTGACGTTAAAATCTTCTTCAAGCTCTAGGGGAATTTCATACCTATGAGTCTTACCTATTTTAATGGCAAAACCAGTATCGCGTCCGCTGAAATAAGTATCAAAATAGGCTTTGGGAATACCTGAATATTCTTTGGTTTCATCCCACAGACAATCTATTTCCATCTCGATAATGTCTTCAATCTCAAACTCGCCAATTACTTTGCTTACTGGAGCACTAACATAGACTACAATCTTTTTCACATTACGATTGCTAAAAACTCTGCGTCGAAACTCAAATCGTTTGGAACCGCCAAAGATCTTTTCCGCAAAGTTGGGCTTAATCGACAATAAAACGCTGGTCTGCATTGGAATTCTCCATTAGGTTTTCAAATGCTGCGTCACTCAGTCTTTCAAAACCGCGCGGCGCATTCGAAATTATCTTAAGCTCTTGCAAGTTCTTCAAATTCAGCTTCTTTGGTAAAGTCATTACATATAAAAAGTTGACAACAAATGGTCGATTCTTAGGATTATAGTTCCATTGTTTCAACAGTTCTTGGTCTGTAAATACACTCCGTCGTTTACAGAATGAAATAAATGTAGCCTCATCAGGAATATTCACTTTTATGTCTTGCACAACTCCAACTGTGGTTGTAACCGAAGTAAAATATCCAGCATTCTGATCTTTTGTTCTATAAAACACAATAATATCACCAGTTTGCAGATTTCGCTCTATAGATCTTGAAACATAAACTTTTCGAATAGCATTTCGATTTGGACGACTTTCAATAAATTCATGAGGGGATTCGGTTCGGAGAATAGAATCCGGGAAAAGTTCCGTATGATATTCAGGGTATATGGG
>JBBSBS010000104.1:0-16925 GCA_038251045.1 Aggregatilineales bacterium
AGTCTAAATCTGGATAGGATGAACTTGGGAGCGTTATACGAACAATTCTTGCTGACGGGTGATACCGCCTATCAAGCGCTGATGTCCGCTAAGGCAAATAACTACATCGAAATTGGGTTGGATTACGCTCAGGCGGGATTATTCACAGAAGCGACAGCTTTGCTGCGCGAAGCACCATCGGATGATCCGCTGACCAAGTATTTTCTCGGTTGGATATATGCACAAGCTGGTGATCCGGTTGCATCAAACGCAGCCTTTATTGAAGCAGCGACACTGCCCCCGGATTATTGTTTTCCAAACCAAATTGAATCGGTACTCGCGTTAGAAAGTGCGATGCAGCACAACCCACAAGATGGATTGGCGGCCTATTATTTAGGCAACTTCTGGTACGCGCACCGCCGTTATGATGAGGCTGTCGAATGTTGGGAACACGCCAGTAGACTCCGACCGGATTTCCCGACCAACCAGCGTAATCTTGGCTTGGCGTATGTCAATAAACGGGGTGATCTTGCAGCCGGTTTAGCCTCGTATGCCCGCGCCTTTGAGTTGAATACCGCTGACGCACGGGTATTTTTTGAATGGGATCAACTCCATAAAAAACTGAATCTGCCACCGCTTGAACGGCTCAAAATGATTGATGCTCACGTCGATCTGGCTGACCAACGTGATGATTTAACACTGGAACGGATCACCCTGCTGAATTTGGTCGGGCGCTATCAGGATGCCTTAGCCGTGTTGATGTCGCGCAATTTTCATCCGTGGGAAGGCGGCGAAGGTAAAGTCATCGGGCAATATATTGTGAGCCTCGTCGAGTTAGCAAAAGAGCAAATTCGGCTGGCCCAGTATGCCAATGCGCTTGCATATCTGGAACGCGCCCTTGTCTATCCGGATAACCTTGGTGAGGGGAAGTTACAAGGGGCACAAAACAATAATATTCATTATTATCTGGGTTGCGCCTACGAGGGTCTTGATCAACGAGACCTTGCACGAGAACATTTCGAGCGAGCATCCGTTGGGCTGAGCGAGCCGAGTTCGCCAATATTCTATAATGACCAGCCGCCGGACATGATCTTCTTTCAAGGCAAGGCACTTGAAAAACTGGGACACGAGGCCGAGTCGATTGCCATCTTTAACCGACTAATTAGCTATGGAAATAGCCACATTGATGACCACATTGAAATCGATTATTTTGCGGTCTCGCTGCCTGACTTTCTAGTGTTCGAGGAAGATCTTGATAAGCGCAACCGGATTCACTGCCATTACATGATAATGCTCGGCTTGCTTGGTTTGTGCCGGTTTCAGGAAGCCCATGAGCAAATGGACATTATTCTTTCACTTAATGCCTATCATATCGGTGCGACGGTTCACAGGAACACAATAGATCTAAACCGAACTGAGTAAAATCAAAACTTTGACGGAAGCCGAGAAAAGTTACCTGAAACCAAGCGTGAATCAAGGAAATACACCAGTTAGCCTTAACCGGTTGACCGGATTCAACAGCCGTTTGAACCCAATATATCGAGCATCATTCCAGATGGTGTTTCATATGTTGCCGTGCATATTACAATTCAGATCAGGTCAGTAGTATGTGTGTCAATCCGTCACAGTTTTGGCACAAATACCTGATGAGGCTGGCTTTCGTCATAATCAATGTGCTTAAAACCCCACGTTCACGCTGATTAGGCCGCTTGCAAGAGGGTTATGACACTCTGTTATTTAGAAATAGAGTCATATCGATCCCTCCCGGCGAGTGACCGAAGTTGGTCAACATTGCCGCACATTCACTCCGGTGCTGCGTCCCATGATTAACCACATGCACCAAACAATGCCACAGCACCCGCTCGCGCAAATTACCATCGACTTCATAGCGGACGATGTTCTCCATGTCGCTGTCATTCAGGCTGTTAAGATAAGCCCGCATCGCATCTTCTTCGGTTTTCCAGTAGGTGGCTATGGATTCAACTGTCGGGAATGGCTGTTTTTCAGTTAAACGATGTGTGAGCAGGTGGTTATGGTGGCACAGATTGCGCCACATATTTTCCGCATCTAGAATATGAATCAGTGTGCCACGGAGATCACCCCACGAGAATCCAGTTGGCTGCGACAATTGCTCTGGCAAAAGTTCTGCCGCAGTGGTCAGCATCAGTTGATTTGCCCAACAATTGTAATCATAGAGCAGTTGAATATCGCTAATATTCATTTCGCCTCCAAACACATTTATTTGCCAACACTACAGACACCATTCCCAATCTTGCGGCGTGTGTACAGTTACATGCGTTCGCTCAATTTTACGATGAGAACGCGGGGTACAAGCAGCGTATATTCAGCCCCCGCGTTGATAGGTCTGTCGTTTCAAATGATGGGCACGTCGAGAATACGGCTTAATTTGATGACGCTAAAACGGTTACGCAGATAGTGCCCGTATTCCAAACCGGGATCTTGCTCATCCGCCGCCAAACCTAATTCCTGTGCGGTGGCTGGCCCGTGTACCTGTCGCAAGTAACCGGCGATGACTTCCGGCGTGGGGACTGCTGCTGCAATGGCTTCAATCTCACCCCAATGGTCAGCGATTTTGTGTTTGAGGGTGTCGAATTCAGCCTCGGTCAGATTGAGGAAAGCCGCATGGTCTTTGGCGACATCGTCGGTCATGTCGCCATAACCGGCGCGTATATGGGCAATTTCATCTTCGCGTTTGGGTAAGGCTGCCCCTTCAAGGCGATCCATCGCATCGGCGCGGTTGAGTTCACGAATTTTGGCGTACTGGTTGGTAATTAAGGTCAGGGCATAACCGACCTGTGCGCCGTGCAGCATTGACTTGCCGTGGTCTTTGAGGCGTTTCATTTCCCAATAATGCGAGGCGTGATGTTCTGCACCGGAGGCCGGACGCGATGCGCCAAAATCGACCATACATAAGCCGGACTCGATGAGCGCATCCATCAGGGCGCGTATGCCTTCGGGCGTGTGGTTGCCGATGGCTTCGGAATTCTGAACCACGCTGTCGATGGCAGCCTGTGTGCGGGCGGCAATCGCGGCATCATAGGGTTCATCCCAGACCAAGCTGCCCATTTTCCAATCAGCAAGTGAGGTGTACTTGCCGATCATATCCCCGAAACCGGCAGCGATCAGGCGCTGGGGTGCGTTGGCTAATGTATCAATGTCAGCAAAGACGGCAAGTGGAGGTTGGCAGATGATTGTGATCTTTACCCCAGCGAGAATGATGGGTGCACCAAGTGAGGCGAAACCATCGACCGAGGGGGCAGTTGGCAGACTGATAAATTTGCGACCGCTGCGGTGGCTGACGAAACGGGTAATATCGGTAATCGAACCGGAACCCGCCGCGATAAAGGTCAGGTCACCCACGGGGGCTTCCACAAATGTTTTGAGGATATGATGCTCGTCGGCATGAACTTCATTACCTTCGAGCACAATGCTGCTTACGTCATAGCCCTTGTCTTTCAAGGCGGTTTCGGCACGCTGACCGATGGCGCGGTAGGTATTGGTATCAGAAATGATGGCAAAGCGCGTGAGGCCTTTTGCCGCTATGTAGTCCAGCATTTTACCGACGGCATCGCTACCTACATAAATCGGATCAATTTTGTTCATTGTCGGTCTTCCTTTGCATCAAAATAATTCATGGCACAGACATGCCCCGATGATAACGCGAACTAAACCAGTCTGCTGTTAACAGGACGTTTATTGGGACATATCACAAGATGGTGGCAGCGACGATTACGGACTCATGACTGCGCCCAAGGTGCTACAGGCGGGACAGCTTCCGTCTTTGCGAATGATGGCATAACCCGCCATCGGGTCAGCATCGTATTGAGTCGCGTCCAGATTCCAGACGATAATCAGGCGGATTTTATCTCCCGATTTGGCAATCTGCACCGCTAAAGCCAGCCAATCGGCCTGATTCTGAATGGTGGTATTGGCAGCCCATTCGAATCCGGCGGGCAGCGGGCCATATCCCTGCGGCGAGAGATAACCCAACTCGGTAAAGCACATTGGCTTACCGGGGAAAGTGCCTGCATAAAGCGCGGTCAACGTTTTGAAGTAGCGTGAGTAATGGCTGGAACTGCCGCGCGGATCACCGCTGGTTTTATCAGGCGGGACAATGCCGTCGTTGTAGTGCATCCCCACACAATCCAGCGCGTTGGCTGCTCCCGCCTGCTGCATCTGGGTAATGAAGATGTTATCGTCGCAGCCTTCCGCCGCGCATTGACCGCCAAAGTATCCGGTGGGCGCGGGTGCACCACTGATCACCATCACGGCGGGATTGACCTGCTTGATGGCGTTGTAAGTTGCGATCAACATCTGGGCATAATTGCCGCCGCTGATTTGCCCGCGCGGCCACTCACGGTCAATATTCGGTTCGTTCCAAACTTCGATTGCATCGGGATTAAGCTGCGCCAACCCGCCTACATAAGCCGCGTATTTCGGAATGTAGGCAGCTCGATCCGCACCAAGCTGGCTGATGCTGCCCACCACACTCAACAAGACTTTGAAGCCGCCTGCCCGCGCCGCGTTAATCTGGGCTTGTTCGGCGCTGGCGGGGCTGCTGCCATCCCAACGAATTTGCAGCTTGAGCCATGTCATGCCGGATTGATTCATCTGCTGGAAGTGTGCGAAGCTGAAGACATGCGCTCCCAGCTCGAAGCCGTTGTTCACGACAATCGGTGTGCGTGAGGGGGTTAAATCAATAGTCGCCGTTGTGGTTGCGGTTGCTGGTGGCACATCGGTCGCACCGGTGTTCTGCGTGGGTGTTTCGCTGGCTGATAGGATGTCGGTGGGTACGCCAACGATCTCAGTCGGCGTGTCAGTTGCCAGTGGAATGTCGGTGGGTGCGTCGCCTATTGTTGGGGTAATCATCGGTAAATCGGTCGGGAGAGGCGTATCGGTCATTATAGCGACTGCTGTTGGGGCAGAAGTCGGCGCGGGTTGATTGCAGGCCGCTAGCAATAGGATGACAAGCGGAATGAACAGGATTCGAAGTCGAAGTGATTGGTGGATCATGGCGCGTCCCTCCACTAATTCTTGATGGATCGAGTATAGCGGAGAGGCTGATTATTCTACAGCCTGACGGTACTGGAGGACTAGACGATGTAAACTCTCATTTAGCTAAACCAAAAAGTCAGATAAAATTCAAAACGCAATGGCGGCGACTTCAAAGGCGGTTTCAATTAGTGAAATGTATTTTGCAAAAATAGTTTGTATCGTTTTTGCTTTTGGTTTATTTCCATCTGAAAATCTATTTATCCCTCCAAAAGTTCAACGAGTCATCATAAAAGAAAATGGTTGTGACCTCACCAAATCGGCTGATGAGTATTTGTCTTTAGCCACAGATTATCATGCGTGGGGAAATTACTATCCTGCCATTGAAAGTTACTCATGTGCAATTCAAATCGATCCTCAACGGATGGATCTGTACCTCTTGCGTGCCTATGAATTTAAAACAACTGGGCAATTTGAGCGGGCTATAGCTGATATGAGAAAGTTTCAACTCGCGGAACCCAGCAATTATATTTCACATGCGTTATTGGCCTGGGTATATGTTGACCAAACTAAGTACGATGACGCGCTTACTGAAATAAATAATGCGCTTAAACTCAATGAGTCTGAACTTTTTAGCTACCTCCTCAGAGGTCGAATATACGTTGGACTTAACAATGAAGTAAAGGCACTTGAATCATTTAATCAGTATGTCCAAATGCAAACCATTCCAGCTCTCAAGGCAAATGCGTATGCAGAAATAGGATTTGCTTATGAACAATTTGGAGAACCCACTTTATCTCTCACTTATTTGAAGAAAGCTACTGCACTTAAGCCCGATATTGGAACTTTTTACCTGATAAATGCTCAGGAAGATCGTGCCCGTTCGGATTTTGAGATGGCTTTAGACAACTTAAATAAGGCAATCAGGCTTACGCCTGACTTAGCTGCCGCTTATTACGAACGAGCAGGTGTTTATATGGAGTTAAAAAACGATACTAGAGCATTAAGTGATTGCGTCAAAATTATTCAATTACACCCACAAGAAGCCCAAGGTTATGTTTGTCGAGGTAACGTATATATTGATTCAGGTAAAATGGCTCTAGCCCTTGGCGAATTTAATCACGCAATCGGATTAGATAAAAATTTTATTCCTGCATATGGTGGTAAAGCGACGGCAGAATTGTATATGGGCAATTACGATCAAGCGCTATCCAACATAAATTTCGCCATCACTGCTGAACCACTTTACGGTTTCAATTATAAAATACGCGCTGAAATCCAAACGTCCCTGAACCATGTAGATGAAGCTATTGCGGACTTCGAGACTTATCTGCATTTACAGGGGGGAGCTGAAATAAACCCTGATGTCGTAGAAAAAATCCATCGACTAAAGGAAAAGCTTGTGAAGCTTTGACTTAGGATTTGTTGCAAATTCTAAGCGTGTGTTGTCAAACAAAGGCAGGCACTCAAAGTGGTAATTTTCGGGGGGGGGACAGGCGTAGGGCAAGATGGTGCTTGCCCTATCGCTGGATGGCGACCATCGCTTCGCAGTACATCTACAAACTGCTGCACCGCCAGCTTATCACCTGCTTCGCATCTTATGTTAGCGCTGATGGCATGAGTATTCGCAGCCTGCCGACTTGTCGGGAAGAGCTTGAAAGTGGATATAAAGTGGGGTGATGCAACAGTAGAATCTAAACGTGATACGATAGGACTAGCCCGCCCAATGTTGAGAAGAATATAGTTATTCTATGGGAACTGAAAAACTAAACGAGCTTATTCATCAAGATCGAATTGAGGAGGTGCAACGATATATCAGCCAGCACCTTGACCAACCTCTCAAGCGTGAAGTCCTCGCGGACATCGCAGGTTTCTCGATACCTCATTTCCATCGCGTCTTCACTGCTTGCACTGGAGAAAGTGCCGTCAACTATGTGCGGCGCATACGCCTGTTACGTGCAGGACGTAAGTTGAGAATGGGCGCTGTTGACATCATGGCGGTTGCACTCGCTGCGGGTTATGAATCCCATACAGCCTTCAGCAAAGCCTTCAAAAAGCAGTTTGGTATCAGTCCGAGCGAATTTCGTATGCTCAGTTGTTCTTCGGCCACAGCGTTACTAAAGAAAGGATCACATCATGAGAATTAGTGTGACAAGCGTCTCTGTGCCAGATCAGAAAAAGGCCCTCACGTTTTACACTGAAAAATTGGGCTTCGTTAAGAAGCGAGATATTCCTCTTGGGGAGGCCAGCTGGTTGACCGTTGTATCACCTGAGGATACAGATGGTGTTGAATTGCTCCTTGAACCCAATGCTGAATACCCCGCAATGAAGGCACTTAAGAAAGCATTGATGGAAGATGGCATTCCCTTTACCACGTTTCAAGTTAATGATGTCTATGCTGAATACGACAGGCTCAAAGCATTGGGCGTGGAGTTTACCGTAGAGCCTACCGACATGGGAACAACCATTGTGGCTATTTTTGATGATACCTGCGGTAATCTAATTCAAATCCATCAGGTCACGAACAGTTCGGTCTAAGCAATAACGATATGCCCCACCCTCGCATAAGAGGGGCATTTTGATTTCCTCCGTAAATCGTTCCATATAGATTGAAAGCGTCGTAGGGCAAGATGGTGCTTGCCCTATGCCCTACGCTGGATTGGTTAGAGGTCTTCGATGGTTGCCCGTACACGCTCCATGATTTCTTCAAGCTGGTGGCGCGGGGTGGCATAATTGATGCGGGTGAATCCTTCACCGGCCTTGCCAAAATCCGCGCCCTTGTTGAAGGCGACTCGCGCTTTTTCAAGGAAGAACTGGAACGGGCTTTCACCGGGTAGGTTCATGGCACGCCAATCCAGCCAGCCGAGGTAAGTTGCTTCGGGGCAGGTGTAATTGACAAGCGGGAAATGCTCGCGAACAAAATCCACTACGTAATCACGGTTGCCCTTAAGATACGGCAGCAGCTCGTCCACCCACGGCTGGCAATCTCTATAAGCCGCTTCTGCACCGACGATGCCGGGTGTGCCAACATGGGGCATGAAGCCCATGGTGGCTTTCTCGAATGTCTTGTAAATGTCCTCGTTCTGGGCGATAAGGAAAGCCACCCCTAATGAGGGTATGTTAAAGGTTTTGCTGGGTGACATGAGGGTGATGGTGTGATCAGCAACTTCTGGCGACAGGCTCGCCATCGGTACATGCTTGCCCCCATCCATAATCAGGTCACAGTGAATTTCATCCGAGCAAATCAGGATATTGTGACGCAGACAAATCTCCGCCAGCCGTTGTAGGTCGGCACGTGACCACATGCGCCCTACCGGATTATGCGGGTTGCAGAGGATGAACACTTTGGTGCGGGGGGTGATGGCGGCCTCGAAAGCATCAAAGTCAATTTCGTAGCGCATGAGCTGCCCATCAAGGGTGACAGTCATATCCACCAAATTGGCGACACGGCCGCTGTTGACAGGAGCGCCGAGGAAAGGCGGATAGACCGGCGTGGTCATTAGAATGTCATCGCCCGGTTCGCTGAAAGCCTTGCAAACGAAGTTCAAGACACTGACGAGATTGGGCGTAAATTGAATGTCGGTGGGTTTGATCTGCCAATTGTAGCGCTCGGCCATGCGGGCAGTGAGCAAGTCACGGAGGGGCTGCGACTCGAAGTGATAGCCAAATACACCGTGATCAACGGCTTTATGCAGGGCTTTCAGGACGGGTTCAGGACAGCGGAAATCCATATCGGCAACCCACGCAGGCAGCACATCCGCATCGTACCAACCCCACTTGGCACTGCCAGAACCACGACGGTCGATATTTTCATCAAAAATTGAGGGCATGGGCAAACTCATCCTTTTAGTTCGCGGTCAGAGGTGTCGTGACCGAATATTGACGATGGAAAAGGATTAGAACATACCCAACGATAGGGTGGTATGCAATATCCATATGACAGCGTATGTAGGCTTGATCAGATTTGCAGCCGAAATAAAGGTTCGCCGAAGGCTTCTTCTCTGGTGCGGACGAATCCGGCAGATGCATAAAGGCGCTGGGCGGGGATGTTATCGGCCTGAACGGTCAGGTAGATGTAACGGCATTCGGGATAAGTGCGTTCGACCAACTCGATAAAAGCGGATAGTGCCTGCTTGCCGTAACCCTGACGCTGATAGCGATGGTCAATGAAAAAGTGATACAACCAGTATTGATCGGTCGTGCCGGGATCGAGCGCTAATTCCAAAAACCCGATCATCTCGTATCCGGCATATATGGCATACGGCAGCCATTCCAAACCGAGTGGACGGACATAGGCTTTCGCCAAGCCGACCAGAGCAACCGGACTATACTCGGCTACAAAGCGCTGCTGATCGGGGCTTACGCCAAGTTCTAACGCTTCACGCCAGTTTTCGCGGGTGAGTTCCCGTAAGGTAATGACAGTCATAGTTGGATCTCCACTCGCCCATCTTGGCTTGTTGTGAATGTGTTATTTGGTTTCTCTTTGTATTGAAACTAATTTGATCGCGTCAGAATAACGCTTGAAATCATCCAAATTAATTGTCAGCAGCGTATCGATATTATTCGCCAGCATTGTGGCAACAATATTTGCGTCATGAACTTGTTTACCTTGCGTCGGGTATTTTTGGAGGAGTGACAATAGCGTTATCCGAACAACTGCGGTCTCGTCGGCAACCTGAAATACTTGCTCAATTAAGCCGATCTCTCGAACCACTTCTTCAATGGTTAACGGTACTTTTAGTGTTTTGGGATGTGTCGCTTGTACGATGAATTCTCTGATAACCTGTCCGCTAATCCAGAGTTCGGCGTTTTCGCGCAACATCTGCTTGAGCAGCGCATCCGCTTCACTGTGCCACTCCATATTAATGAGCACCGCACGCAGCAAAATGTTTGTATCGACGAATGCCCTAAAGCCCATTGTCGTCGTACCAATCCACGCGCCGGATAGAAGGCGATTCATTGACCGGATTGTGGAGTTTCGCAGCGTCCAATAGTTGAATTTTCTCTTCAGATGTCAGGGAACGATGACGCGCACGCTGGGTCAATATTTGGGTAATCAGGTCTTTCTGCTGTTCTTCCGAAAGCTGCTCAACCAGTTCCACAAGTTCGCTGTAATCAATGCTTAATTGGATAGCCATTGATGTATCTCCCACTTCATTCCCAACTCTTGATGACTATTATAATTCACGCAATATCTATTCGCCCATCCAGAGTGACTGTCACCTGCTGCCCCGTACTCAGGCGAGCGTAATCCGCATCGCTTACGACCAACAGCGGCGGCGCAGCATCATATAATTCGCGGGCGACGACTGCCCCTAAGGCGAGGATACCATCAACCTCGGCAGTGATGATGGCAGCGGGGGCGGTATGCAAACGCACAGCTTCCAACAAAATGCTGCTGGCGCTGCTCGAACCGCGTCCGCTGGGCATGACCAACACCCGCCCGCTGACGATTGCGCCGCTCTGGGGATGGCGACGGTCGGTAATTTCGCCGGTGGTCGGTTCAAGGCCACCCCACAGACTTAAGGGTTCATCCAGCTTGAGAATTGTGCCGGAGGCTGTACCGGGAACGAGAGACTGAGCAGCAATAGGTGTCATGGATTTATCCCGATGGGCTTTAGGTTGCAAAGCGTTGTTCAAGTTCATCAATCACGTGCAAGAGATCCAGCGGCAGCTTAATGGTGAACTGCGGCACTTCGGATGCGTCCGCCGGAATTTTGGAGCGACGTGGCGACCAATCCAGCCACACGCTGATGATGCCGAGTTGATTAGCCCCTTTTATATCGCGTTCCAGATTGTTACCCACCATTATAACCCGACCATAATCGGTTGATTGGATCGCCAGCTTTTTAAGAGCGTGGTGAAAAATATCGGGATGCGGCTTTTCTACACCCACATGCCCGGAGATGGCATACACATCGAACAGATCATATAAGTCGTAAGGATGCAGGTTGTTGGTAAAGGTGTCAGCAGGACCATCCGCAACTAAGGCCAGAGGATAAGCGCGCTGTTTTAGCTGGTGCATAAGGTCGGCTGCACCGGGGATTAGTTCCGCACGCAGGGAAACACCCAGCGGATTTTTGACTTCGGTGGCCTCATCGACGAGCGTATCACCACAATCGAGACAAATCGCCAGAATGTTATGTTTCATGTCCACAACGATGTATCCCGCCAGACGTGCGCCTGTGCTGCGGAACGGACACATTCGCTTAAGCTGCCGTAAACCACCTGAAAGCCAATGTTGCCGGGGGTATAGTGAGCGAACTTGCCGGAGTTGGTCATGAGCACACCGTTTCGGGCGCGAACGATGGGTGTGACGACCACGCAAGTATCAACCACGATTTGCACCCCTACCGCCTGCAACCGTTCCAGCCAGCCGCGCTTTTGCAGATTAACCTGCACAATGCGGTTGGTGCAGACGATGAATTCCACTGATGAGTGCGGCGGATGGGCTTCGATTAAGGGGAGCAGATCGGCAAATTCGGTCATGGAGAAGTGTGGGCTGCCGAGGGCGATGACGTTGACTGCTCCATCAGGGACGGTTGCCAGTTTGTCGCGCATCCGGCGCAGCATGTCCAAAGTGACGGTGATGGTTTGCTTTGGCGGCTGCTGTTGGAAGGCATCGTCCAATGTGGCGGCTTCAGGCGTGATGCCGATGGCGTGGAACAAGGCGACTGCGCCGGATGAAGCGGCAGCCGCACCGAGCGCTTTGAGTTGATCTTCGGTGGTGGTCGGTGGCAGGCCGTCAATGACCGGAATGCGGTTGGCGCTTTGTGAGCCGACTAGATATCCCAACACCGGATACAGTACGCTCTCGTTCAGCAGGTGATCGGGGATAGCCTCTAAGCGAAACAGGATTTGCCCGCGCCGATTTTCTGTCAGATGCAGGCCGACTGATGGAGCGCGTCCGGTGATGGCGGCGCAGATGTCGATGAAGTCACCGTAACGGTGGGTGCGCGCACCGAGTACCGAGTTGGCAAACACGATGGCGTTGCTTTCCGCCCACGCGATTTGCTCACCAAAAGCGGGACGATAGCCGGTCTGATAAGGAGCGCAGGTATAGATCGGCTGGCAACCCATCGCCTCATAGGCCTTCATGGTGCGGGTGGCGTACTCAGCGACCTGTGCCGTTCCCTGAAAATGTTCGGGGTGAATCAAGTCCATCGCGCCGACATTGAGCGAAGTCGGGACGACGACCTGCGCCCCACCTGCCACCAGCTTATCTGCAAACTCCAAGCCGGAATACCCGTGATATAAACAGCCGTCAATGTGGGCAGCAGTGATGTCCAGCAGTTCCGCCGCGCCGTATACGCCTGCCATCGTCGTGAGGATACGCATCGCCATCTGTGTGGCTGCGCCGTGTTCGCCATTGAGCATTGCCGTGTCGCGTGGGGTGAGTGTGAGGGTCATTTGGTGTTTTCTTGTGCAGTCTGATCATATAGGTTTCTCTATAAAGAGATCATACCGCTATACCTCAATCGCTTACAAATGGTAAGGAGCAAACCAATGTCTAGCACTGTTGGCATTGAGATGAGCGATCGTAAAGTCAAAAATGCGCATCAGTTCGAGGTCGGGGCTAGTGAGGGTCATATTGGATTATTGGCTAACGATTTCGATAGAAAGAATTTGGGAAATTTCAGGCGCGAAATAAACACGAAACATCAAATAGTTACCTCTGACCTGCGTAAACTTCACGAATTCAGCGTAACGGGTTTTCGTAATCCGAAAACTTTTGCCATCAATCCTGATCTGATAAACGGGAAGTCGGCGCTCTGGATATTTTTGGACATGGACGGTAATGTTGCCTTCTATTAATCCCGCACGACGGGTTTGTAAAGTTACCTTATTTGACCGCTGGTTAGACAGATAGCGCAGAAATAGCCAGATCAACAAACCGCTAATCATGATTATTTGAGGGACAGAATTGCCCAAGTCTATTTTCTGAGGTCGGATGAGATAACCAAGAGCCAGAACACCTGCACTCAGAATTGCTACCCGTACTACACAGCCCACTGCATGGCGATCTGCGTCGCTCTCTTCTTTGAGGTGTTTGGCCTGTCGTTCCGACAGTTGCCTCGCCCGATTCGCCTCAAGATCATCGGCTGTGAAGTCGAAGATACGCATCAGTTCGGGGTCGGGATTAGTGAGGGACATGCAGTTTAAGGATTGTCAGGAGGAACTAGCGGTTCAAGCCGGGTAATCAGAACAGGAATATCATACTCAACGGTTTCCCATACCAGATTGAGTTTGATGCGAAAATATTCATGAACAAGCCGATTTCTCATCCCCAGCATTTCGTCCCAATTAATCTCAGGATGTTCAGATTTCCCCTCGGATGATACACCTCGTGCTGCTTCGCCGATAATGAATAACTCTCGCATGACGGCACTTTGATGCAATTGGCTCTGGTTAAAATCTGCTTCAGTCAGTCCGTTTACAAACAACCGAATTTTACGGGCAGCAATCAACATATCCAGAAAATAGCTGGTATCATCCCTCATAAATCACGTGCGCCGAATTCAAAATGCGATTGCGCCGGATGTAATTCGGATCCTCGATAATCGATTGTGTATCCCCAAGGTCAATGTCGCGTCCAAAAAGGTTCTTCAATTCAATTTCCATGTGGAGTAGATCACGAAAGTGTCGGGGTTCGTAGCCTGCCTCAAACTCAACCAGTACATCGATGTCGCTGTCGGGTCGAAAGTCGTCGCGCAGCACCGAGCCAAACAGCGACAGCTTACGGATGTGATGCTTGACGCAGAAGGCCGCAAGCTCTTCGTGAGGAATCTCAATTTGAAGGGTAGCCATAACCCATACTCCAATTTTATAGCTTCTACGAATTCTATCAAACACTGTACAGCTTTCCTAATAAATATCCGCACTCCACCATGAACATGCTATAATGATGGTGATGAGTAAAGGAGCATATGCTATGGCAATTACCCATTTGCCGGCCTATGAGGAATTTGTAGAGTTCATTACATCTGTACCGACGATTGAACAGGTGAGCCAGCTTCATCTTTCGGACGCGACTGAAGCACGGATCAGCAGCCTCTTAACGGCGAATCGTGAACAGACCATCACGCCGGAAGAAGTCGCGGAACTTGATGAATATCTGCGCCTCGAACGGATTATGCGGAAAGCTAAAATCCGCGCCATCGAAAAACTTGACCTGCGTAAATGAGTGGGATTGCAGACAGCCTACGCCGTTTAGTCGTTGAACGGGCGGGCGGAAGCTGCGAATACTGTTTGCTGCCTGCTCGTTACGCGGTCAAAAGCCACGAAATTGACCATATCCGCGCCGAGAAACACGGCGGTCAAACCCATGAAGATAACCTGTGCTTAAGCTGCTTTCAATGTAACCGTTATAAAGGCAGCGACTTAACCTCTGTAGACCCTATAACGGATAAAGTAGTTTTGTTGTTTCATCCCCGAAATGACAATTGGCAAACGCATTTTCGGCTGAAGGGTGCGGTGATCGAACCCTTGACCGCCACAGGCCGTGCAACGGTATTCTTGTTAAAGATGAATGATGAAGACTCTGTTGGTGACCGCGCCACACTCGTCCGACTAAGCCGCTACCCCTAGTACCCCAAAATCTCGTTCAACTGTATAGTAGATGGCATATTGATTTTCTTATCCACAACTTGCGATAAAGGGAAGTGCTATGCAGAAGTATCGGGCGAGTAATCATATGTCTTTGGGGGGCTTCGTCTTGCTGCTTATACTGGCGATTATCAGCGCGGCAGCACTGGGCGGTGTCCTATTCGCGTTGGATTATTACGTGCATCTTTATTGGGTGCTGATCTTTCCCTTAGTTGCCGGATCGATTGCCGGTGGATTGCTGGCGCGGGGTGTGTATACCGCGAAAATTCGCAGTCCGCTGCTGGCAGGGATTGTGGGGCTACTGTGCGGCGTGTTGATGTTCGGGGTATATCACGCTGCGTCGTACTATGTTGGGTTCCTTACCGATATGCGGGCATCTTATGTTGAAAATGTCGGTGAAGAACCGACCGATGCCGAATTCACCAGAGCATTGGATGCACTGCTGGAGGATGAAGTAGGCGATACAGGCATACTGGGTTATCTAAAACTCACCGCGCGGGAAGGCTTCAGCATTACTCGCAGCTCTGTAACCAGCAGCAGCAGCGGCATTGATTTGCAAGGCGACGTGGTATGGATTTATTGGGGTGTCGAGATTTTGTTGGCGGGATTGTTCGCGGCATTTATCGCCGGACGGGCCGCCGGAGAACCTTTCAACGAAGATAGTAATGAATGGTATGGTCCGCTTGTGGCGTTCGCCTCATCGCCCAAAAATTCGCGCAAAGACTTGATTAACGCGCTCAAGGACGGAAACTTCCAGCAGGCGGGCAATTTGCTGACTACTCAGGACATCAAATATCCGCGCCTAGATGTGAGCGTGCGCCGCACTAAGGAAGGCGGCACATCGCAGGATACTTTCGTGCAGGTATCGTACAGCCAGCGGCGCAATCGGTCGCAAGGGACGCTTAAGAGTGGCATGATTACCGCCAGCGAGTTTGAAAGCCTCCAACGCGGCATGGCACAGGCGGTTGCCAATCCACCGCCACCAACCAGCCGGTAAAGGTGAATCGGTAACGTTTTGACGACATGGAGCACACAACATATAGGTGCTCCATCTTATTAAAGATATTCCCATGTACAGGAAGAATCTTTACTTTTTTAACAAGATATGTTATATTTGCGCCCATCAGCGCATATACCGCGTTCCATCCCACACTCAAATTTGAGGGAACGTACCACCCAGGCACAGCCATTTAGCTGTGTTTTTATGTTTTAGGGCATTATCACTACGGAAAAGTGAGGATTGGGTGACATGAACGACGTGCAATATCTGACCGCCGAAGGCATGGTCGAACTCGAAGCCCGGTTGAAGTATTTGACCGAGCAGAAACGCATGGAAGTTGCCGAACGTCTCCGTCAGGCATTGGCGGAAGGTGGCGACCTGAGCGAAAACGCCGAATATGAAGATGCCAAGAACGAACAGGCTTTCGTCGAGGGCGAGATTCAGCGTTTGGAAACGATCCTGAGCACCGCCGAAATCATTGAGACGAAGGCGGGCAAAAAGGATAAGGTTGAACTTGGGTCGATGATTACCATGATCGAAAAAGGTGGGAAAGACAAAGAAGTCTATCGCCTTGTTGGTTCAGCAGAAGCCAACCCTCGCGAAGGTAAAATCTCGGTGGAAAGCCCGCTGGGACGTGCCTTGCTAGGGGCAAAGGTCGGCGAGAATGTAAGCTTCAAAGCGCCAGATGGCGAGATGACTTTCGTTATCAAGTCGATCACATAGGCGATTGGTCTTTGTGCCATACATAGACAGTCAAAATTGAAGCGCCTGATTCAGAATACTGAATCCTGACGATTACAATTGAATATGGTAGACTGAGAAGGGGCGACACATTCTGTCGCCCCTTCTGTTATCCATTGAACACTCAGGTCAAAGTCATGTGGCAACCTAACAAACTCGAACAAGAACGCGTAGAGAAAATTCAGGCGCTTGAGGCGCAGGGTGTGGAGACTTTCCCGCGCCGTGTCCAGCGTACACATACCAGTGTAGAAGCGATTGCCGCCTACGATAAACTGGAACCCGTAGACAGTGAGGCAGCCGAGAGCATTGAAGTGACGGTATGCGGGCGCATCCGGCGGGTCAACATCAAGGGTAAGCTGTCGTTTATTCACATTGAGGATGAACATGGGCGCATCCAGCTTTTCCTGCGGGTGAATGATATGGATGAGGCCGCGTATAACCTCATCAAAGAGAAGCTGGTGGATACTGACGACTTTGTGCAAGCCACCGGCACTATGATGCGCACTAAAGCTGGCGAAACGAGCGTTCTGGTTCACGAATTCAAACTGCTGGCGAAGTCGCTGAGTCCGCTGCCGGTCATCAAGCA
>JBBSBS010000105.1:0-16713 GCA_038251045.1 Aggregatilineales bacterium
AGGCAGGGTAATAATCGACTGTGCGAAAATCAGCGGGATCATGCCGACCGCGTTAACCTTCAGGGGGATGTGGGTCGAACCGCCGCCGTACTGCTTGCGTCCACGTACACGCTTGCCATACTGCACCGGAATGCGCCGCACGCCTTCAGCGATCACGATAACGACCACCAAACTGACGAGCACAATCACCACAAACAAAATCAAGTTGAACAACGGCTGCGTACTGCTGGTCATCAGCGTAGCAAGCTGGCTTGGTGCTTGCGCCACAATGCCCGCGAAAATGATGATCGAAAGACCATTGCCGATGCCCTGTTCAGTCACGAGTTCACCCAACCAAATCGCGAACATCGTGCCTGCCGTCATGGTCGCCACGACCGCCAGACCGAGTAAATTCAAGCCGAAGCCCGGGATAATCGGCGCGCCGCCCAATGTCCCGAAAATGTTGATTTGACCAATGGCCTGCAAAATTGCCATCGGAATAGCCAGAAAATAGGTGTAGCGCTGAATCTTTTCCTGACCACCCGGCTCGCGCTGCATGGCTTCCAAACTCGGAACCAGCGGAACCAGCAGTTGCAAGATAATTTGCGCAGTAATGTACGGATACACACCCATCGCCAGAATACTGAAGTGGCGCACCGCACCACCGGATAGGAGATTGATCGTACCAATCAAGCCACCCGACTGGCTGCTCAACAAGTTTTCCAACGCGGTGGGATCTACGCCGACGACCGGAACATGCGCCCCAAATTGGTAAATCAACAGGATCAAACCTGTCGTCAGGAGCTTCGTCCTCAAGTCCGGCAGCCGCCATGCGTTGCGGAATGCGTCAAACATAACAGTAAATCTCCTCTAAACAAAAATGATGAGTGTCAGGTAAACAGAGCAACGTGCTTAGACACCCGCTGCAATTTATACCTAACCTCATCATGGTTTGCGACTTCTTTAATTCTCGCCGTAAATTTTGACGAGTTCTTCCTTGCGATGTTTACGGAAGGTAGCACGAATACCCTTGATGCGCAGCGGAATAATTTCCACACTGCCACCGGCTGCTTCGATCTTTTCACGCGCGCCGGAAGTAACCCGATGCGCCTTGACCGTCAGCTTCTTGGTAATCTTCTCACCGTTGCCCAGAATGACCACCGGCACGAAAGCATCACGGATCATGCCGCGTTCAGCCATCAAAGTTGGTGTCACCACTGCACCCTCGTCCATCAGGGCGACCAAACGATCCAGCCGTACTTCCTGATGTTCGATGCGGAAAATGTTATTGAAACCGCGCTTGAATGGCAGACGACGCACTAATGGCAGCGAACCACCTTCAAAGGACGCGCTCTTCGGCTTACCACCGCGCGAACCTTGACCCTTAATACCGCGACCACCATAGCGACCCTGCCCGGCTGCGTTACCGCGACCGATGCGCTTGCGCTTCTTCTTCGCGCCTTCATTCGGGCGCAATTCATGTAACTTCATGACTCAACTTCCTCCACCAGAACGAGGTGGCGGACTTTGTAAATCATGCCCCGAATCTGAGGCGTGTCCGTATGTACCACCGTCTTGTTCAGCTTACGCAGACCCAGCGCCATCACGGTCGCTTTCTGAGTCTTATCGTAGCCGATGCTGCTCCGTACGAGCTTGATTGATAATTTAGCCACTGTTCCGTCTCCGTTCCCAGAATGGCAGGAGATCAGCAATTTCCTTGCCACGGATGCCCGCCATCTCTTGCGGCGTGCGCAGTTGCTCCAGCGCATTCAGTGTTGCCATCGTAACATTCAACACATTGTTGCTGCCGAGGCTCTTACTTAATACATCGCGAACGCCAACTGCTTCCAGCACCGCACGAACACCACCACCCGCCACAACACCAGTACCCGGTGAAGCAGGGCGCAGCAGTACACGCGCACCACCATATTCAGCCGTAACCGAATGGGGAATAGTACCACCCGAAAGTGAAACACTCACCATCTGGCGGCGAGCCAGTTCAGATCCCTTGCGGATGCCGTCTGGAACAGCACGGGCTTTGCCGATGCCAATCCCGATGCGTCCCTTGTTGTCACCCACAACCACAACCGTGCGGAAAGCGAAGCGACGACCACCCTTGATAACCTTAGCGACGCGTTTGATGTCTACCACACGCTCGTCAAGTTCTTCACGGTCGGCATCGCGCTCACGTTGGCGCGGTTCACGGTCACGACGCGGCTTATTATTATTATCGCCACCAGCGGGTTGATCGCCACTTGCTGCGCCTGCCTCGCCCGGTGTACCTGTCCCGCGACGTTTTCTTTTCTTTGCTTCGTCAGCCATTTTTTACTCCAGCCTTAAAATTCTAACCCGCCCTCACGAGCGCCATCAGCCAGTGCGGCTACGCGACCATGATAACGGTAGCCACCCCGGTCGAATACCACTGTCGTTACCCCGGCAGTCTTAGCCCGTTCGGCCAGAATTTTGCCGACTACCTTAGCCGAGTCCACTTTGTTCTTGTCGCCAAGCAGCTTCGCCACTTCTTTATCAATGGTCGAGGCCGAAACCAGTGTCTTACCATCTACGTCATCAATCACCTGAGCAAATATATTCTCTAGGCTGCGGAAGACGTTCAAGCGTGGACGCTGCGTCGTACCCTTAACTTTGGCGCGGACACGTCGGTGGCGACGTTCGCGAGAATCTACCTTTTTCTTTGCTTGTACAGTCATCTCTATAATCCTTAGTTTCAAGTACCTTCTACCGGGTGCTGGCATAAAGTTGTCTTTACGCAGCACTCAGCACTCGGCACCCAGTACTCTTACTTCGCCTTACCGGCCTTACCAGCCTTGCGGCGGATGATTTCATCGCTGTAACGTACACCCTTACCCAGATACGGTTCCGGCGGACGCAGCTTGCGAATATTGGCAGCCACCTGCCCGATGAGTTGCTTATCCACACCATCAATGTGAATGAGCGTACCTTTTTCCTCTGCCGTGAAAGAAATCCCCGGCGGCGGGTTGATCACGACTTCGTGCGAAAAACCTAGTTTCAAAACCAGATCGTTCCCACGCAGATCGCCATTATACCCCACGCCTTCGATCTTCAATGATCGGCGGAAGCCATCCGACACACCAGTGACATTGTTTGCCAGCAGTGCCCGTGCCAAACCGTGCAGCGCACGGTGATGACGCGCATCGCTTGGGCGTTCTACGAACAGGGTGTTACCATCCTGCTTGACCGACATATCCGGCGGCATGGTCATCGTCAATTCGCCTTTCGGCCCCTTGACGGTCACATCAGCATCTTTAATCGTGACGCTAACCTTAGCTGGCAGGTCAATCGGTTTCTTACCTATACGGGACATAATCGTTTCTCCCTTACCAGATGTAGCACAACACTTCGCCGCCAACGCCTTCGCGCCGCGCTTGCTGTGCCGTCATCACGCCTTTCGGCGTTGTCACGATTGCAATACCCATACCACTCATCACACGCGGCAATTCCTGTCGTGGGCTGTATACCCGCCGACCCGGCTTGCTCACACGTTCCAGATGGGTGATTACTGGGCGACGTTCACGCCGTGAACCGTAGTACTTCAGCGTGATGTGTATCATTGTCGCGGGTTTTTCCTCGCCAATGACAAACCCTTCAATATAGCCCTCAGCTTGTAAGATGCGGGCAATCTCTACCTTTAATTTCGACAGCGGAACAACGACCTCGGTGCGCCCAATCAGCAGGGCGTTCCGAATGCGTGTCAGCATATCTCCAACAGGATCGCTAATCATGCGTTTCTCCCTACCAACTCGACTTCACAACACCAGGAATCTTGCCCTGGAGTGACATCTCACGAAAATGAATACGGCATAGACCGAATCGGTTAATGTAACCACGAGGCCGACCACAAATTTTGCCAGAGTTCGGATCAACGAACTGGCAGCGGTTGCGGACGCGGGTCTTGAATTTGCGCCGTGTTTCACGGGCGACCATTGATCTCTTTGACATGTTCCCTGTCCCTAATTCTCTTTAAACGGCATCCCGAGCAGCTTGAGTAAGCGGCGGCCTTCTTCATCAGTCTTGGCCGAAGTCACGATAGTGATTTCCATACCGCGCACTTTATCAATCTTATCGTACTGAATCTCCGCGAACATCAACTGCTCACGCAAACCCAGCGTATAATTGCCACGACCGTCCATCTTGGCCGGTACTCCCCGGAAGTCACGTACACGGGGAAGGGCAATATTGATCAACCGATCCAGCAGCGCCCACATACGCTCGCCGCGCATCGTCACCTTCATACCAATCGCGCGGTCTTCACGCAACTTGTAGGTGGCGATACTCTTCTTCGACTTGGTGATGATCGGCTGCTGCCCGGTAATGAGCCGCAAATCTTCCACCGCGCCGTCCAGAAGTTTCGGATTTTCGTTCGCCTCACCCAGACCGATGTTGATAACAACCTTCTGGATGCGCGGGACTTCCAACACATTGTCGTACTTAAACTCTTCCATCAGGGCTTGGACCACTTCGTCCCTATAACGCCCTTGCAAAATCGGTGTTGCCATCGTCATTCGCTCCTGTTTAATCAATATCCGAGTCGCAAGCTTTGCAGAAGCGAACTTTTAGGCCGTCATCCTTGAAGCGGAAGCCAACGCGCGACGGCTTGTCGCACGACGGGCACACCAACATCACATTAGAGATGTGCAGCGGCGCATTAAATTCCATAATTTGTGCAGGAATTTGACGGCTGCCAATCTGCTTGGCTTTCTCGTGTTTCTTACCTACGTTCACGCCGCCGACCACCAACCGGTCTTCTTTGACCATAATGGTGACGACTTCGCCACGTTCGCCCAGATCTTTGCCGGCGATGACTTCAATCGTATCGCCCTTCTTTATCCGTTGCATAATACCTTCACTCCAAACCTTACAGCGTTTCCGGCGCGAGCGATACAATCTTCAGGAAGCCTTTTTCGCGTAACTCACGCGCGACCGGGCCAAACACGCGTGTACCGCGTGGGTTTTCCATATCTTCCGCCAGCAGTACAGCCGCGTTGTCATCAAACTTGATGTACGAACCGTCGCTGCGACGATATTCCTTAGCAGTGCGGACGATAACCGCCTTCACCACTTCGCTCTTCTTAACATTACCATCAGTACTGGCAACCTTCACCGTACCGACCACAATATCACCCACACCCGCGTACTTGCGGAATGAACCGCCTAGCAAACGGATAACAAGGATTTCGCGTGCGCCGCTGTTGTCTGCGACGACCACCCGTGATTCGTTCTGGATCATGATTCGGCCTCCTCTTCACCAACACTCACTTCGACTTCTGTCTCAGGAGCATCAGCTTCAGGCTCGATGACCACTTCACCCATAATCGGCTGCAAGACGCGCCCACCGGGGGTTTCAAGTACCACCTCGACCACCCAACGCTTGCTCTTGCTCAACGGCTTGCTCTCTACCAACTGTACTACCGACCCCACCTCAACTGCGTTGCTCTCGTCGTGGGCGTAGACTTTCTTGGTAGACTTCACAACCTTCTTATAGACACGATGCTTCTTGCGGCGTTCGATTTCAACGACCACCGTTTTCTCCATCTTGTCACTTGATACGCGGCCAATCAGCCGCCGACGATCATTAGCCATTGCTGCTTCCCTTACCGGCTACCTTATTAGCCAACTCACGTTCGCGCAAAATCGTCTTCATCCGCGCGATCTCACGCCGCGCACGAGTCGGCGCGCTTTCGTCCTCTAACTGCCCCGAAGCCTTTTGGAAGCGGAAGTTGAACATGACTTCCCGGCTGTCTTCCAGGGCGTTGAGGATTTCCTCACTGGTCATCTCACGAATTTCTCTTGACTTCATGACTCTAACTTGACCTCCTGCCCTGAAATTGGATCGTAGCGCCGGACCAGCTTGGTCTTAATCGGCAGCTTGAACGCTGCCAAACGCAGTGCTTCTTTAGCTTCATCTTCTGTAACGCCACCCATTTCGAAAAGCACACGCCCCGGTCGGATAACCGCGACATAATACTCAACGTTACCCTTACCGCTACCCATGCGGGTTTCGGCAGCTTTCTGGGTGTATGGCTTATCCGGGAACACCCGGATCCACACCTTACCACGGCGCTTGGTGAAACGCACCATCGCCTTACGGGCGGCTTCGATCTGGCGGGCAGTCAACCATACCGGTTCCAGTGCCTGCAAACCGTATTCACCGAAGGAAACGACGTTCCCGCGACTAGCCTTACCCTTCATGTTACCGCGTTGTTGTTTGCGGTACTTCATACGCTTTGGCATCAACATAATTACAAATCCTCTTGCCACCCGTCTTCAGTCATCAGTTTTAGTCTTTAGCTTTGAACCTATTGACTATCGACTATCGACCAACGACTTCTACGGTGTCACGTATACGTCTTTCTTCGGTTCGGGCTTATCTTCTTGCTTCAGAATCTCACCCTTATAAATCCACACTTTTACGCCGATGCGCCCAAAAGTGGTCAGCGCTTCAGCCGTACCGTAATCGAGGTCCGAACGCAGTGACGAACGTGGCACGCGGCCTTCGCTCGACCACTCACGCCGGGCCATATCACCACCAGCCAAACGACCGGCGACTTCGATCTTGATACCCAACGCACCCTGACGCATAGCTTGGCTGATCGCCCGCTTCATCGCACGGCTGTGACCGATACGACGCTCCAGTTGATCAACAATATTTTCAGCTACCAACGTCGGGTCGAGATCTGGCTTCTCAATCTCCGTCACTTCGACCTTGACCTTCTTACTGGTCATGACCTCAATGCCCGTCCGCAGATCTTTCACCGCTTCACCCTTACGCCCGATCAAAATACCGGGCTTGGCGGTGTGGATGTTGACCAACAGTTGATTCGGATAACGCTCAATCTCGATACGAGAGACACCAGCTCGTGCGCCCATCTTCTTAACGAAGCGGCGGATCTTGAAATCCTCTTGGAGCAGTTCGCGGAATTTACTGCCTTCTGCATACCAGCGAGCATCCCAGTCACGGGTGATCTTTAACCGGAATCCGATTGGATGAACTTTGCGACCCATGTGTTATTCCTCTCGCTCGTTGAGAACAATCATCAAGTGCGATGTGCGCTTGACACGCGGCTTCGAACGACCGCGCGCACCGGCTTTCATGCGCTTCAAGCGCGGGCCATCACCAGCGTATATCGTCTCAACCACCAGATTATCCGGGTTCAAATCATGATTATTTTCAGCATTCGCAATCGCTGACTTGAGTGTCTTCTGCACGAATTCAGCACCCTTTTGCGGCATGAACCCAAGCACCGTTACCGCCTGCTTGGCTCCCATACCACGCACCTTGTCACACACAAGACGAATCTTCTGGGGTGAAATCGAGAGATAAGATGTTTTAGCCTGTACCTTCATTTCAAATTCCCCTTACTTCATCTTACGTTCAACAAGGTGACCACGATAAGTACGCGTTGGCGCGAACTCACCCAACTTGTGTCCAACCATGTTTTCCGTGACGTAAATCGGCACGTGGCGACGGCCATCATGCACCGCAATGGTATGTCCTACCATCTGCGGGAAGATTGTGCTGGAGCGGCTCCAAGTACGGATAACGGCTTTCTTATTTTCATCATTCAGCTTCTCAACTTTTTTGAGCAGCTTGGGACTTATAAAAGGCCCTTTTTTCAATGAACGCGACATACTCTGTTTCCTCGTTAGTTACGAGTACCAAGTGCCGAGTGCCGAGTACTTGCGGAACGTGCCCGGTACTCGCGACTCAGTACTCAGCACTAAATCAACGGCCTTTACCGCGCCGGCGGACAATAAACTTATCTGTACGACGGTTAACGCGTGTCTTCTTACCCAACGCCGGCTTACCCCAAGGAGTCTTCGGACCAGCCATACCAATGGGCGAACGACCTTCACCACCACCATGCGGATGGCTTGCGGGATCCATCGCACTACCACGCACAGTCGGGCGAATACCCAACCAGCGCTTACGACCAGCTTTACCCAGATTAACGTTACCATGATCGGTGTTACCCACCTGACCAATCGTTGCCATGCAGCGCTCGCTAATTAAACGAGTCTCACCACTCGGCATACGCACCTGAGCGTACTTACCTTCTTTAGCCAACAACTGCGCCGAACTACCAGCCGAACGAACCAGTTGACCACCCTTACCGGGCAGCATCTCAATGTTGTGGATCGTCGTACCGACCGGAATATCACGGATCTCCAGCGCGTCCCCGTTACGCAATTGCGATAACTCGCCATTTGCGACACGGTCGCCAACCTTCAAACCCAGCGGCGCAATAATGTAACGCTTCTCCCCGTCCTCGTATTCCAACAAAGCAATACGGGCGGAACGGTTCGGATCGTACTCTACCGAAATCACCTGCGCAGCACAATCAAACTTGTTACGCTTGAAGTCGATGATACGGTAGCGGCGCTTGTGTCCACCACCACGATGGCGCACGGTCACATGCCCCGTGTTGTTGCGTCCACCATGCTTGCGAATGGCTTCCGTCAACGAACGCTGCGGTGTTGACTTCGTGATTTCTTCAAAACTGTGGCCCGTCATTCCTCGGCGGCCTGCCGAAGTGGGCTTGTAAACTTTTACGGCCATGATGTCACCTTACGTGTTGAACAATTCAATCTTCTGGTCGGGTGCGAGTGTCACGACAGCTTTCTTCCACTGGCGCGACCGCAAATACCAGTTGCGACCACGACGCCCGCGCTTCGCGGGAACCACCATCGTATTCACCTTCGCCACTTCCACTTCAAAGATCACCTCAATGGCTTCCTTGATTTGGATCTTGTTGGCGCCGTCGGCAACCTCAAAGACATATTGGTTATTGTCTTCCGTCAAACCTGCCGATTTTTCGCTGACAATTGGTCGGCGCAGCACATCGTAAATATGTAGATCAGCCATAATTAACCTGCTTGCCCCCAGAGACTCTTAATGACTTCCAGCGCATCCAGCGGCACGATAACACGCTCATATTGCAACAGATCACGCATATTCAGATAATTCACGCGCAGCACATGGGCGTCCGTCAAGTTATGAATACTGTTGACAACATGTGCGTTACCGCCCTGTGTCATCAGCACCAATGTCTTGGTTCCCTTACCAACCACTGCATCCAAAATCTGGCGCATATCTTTGGTCTTGGGTGCGTCTAAGCTCAACCCATCCACAAAAACCAATTGCTCATCGCGCAGCAGGGCACTCAATGCACAGCGGATAGCCTGTTGGCGCATCTTGCGCGGCATATCCTTCGTGTACTTGTGCGGCACCGGCCCCTTCGGGCGACCACCACCCACAAACTGCGTTGCGTTACGGGCACCGTGACGAGCACGACCCGTACCTTTTTGACGATACCACTTAGCACTCGTCAAGCTGACATCAGCCCGCTTCTGTGTCTTGTGTGTACCTAACCGGGCATTTGCCATCTGGCGAACATACGCCTGATGCATCAAACCCATGTTGATTTCGACTTCAAAAATATCGGCTGGTAAATCAATCGTATTGACTTCCTTGCCGCTTGCATTCAAAACTGGAACCTTCATGACTCTACTCCTCTTACCCGGTTCTAGCGGCGGCGCGGACGCGCTGGCTTAACGATGACGATGCCGCCGTTGGTGCCGGGGATTGAACCTCTCACGGCGAGGAGGTTACGTTCCGCATCCACCACGATCACTTCCAGATTCTCCGTTGTCACACGGTCGCTGCCCATATGACCGGGGAAGCGCTTGCCCTTCCACGTCTTACCGGGGTAAGTATTGGAACCTGCCGAACCGGGAGCGCGTGTACGGTCAGAAGCACCGTGTGTCTTGGGCTGGCGCTTGAAATGATGCCGCTTGATACCACCCGCGAAACCACGACCTTTGCTCGTTCCCACTACATCAACACGCTCGCCCTTGGCGAACACATCTGCCTTGATCTCCTGCCCCTCGGTCACGGAAATTTCGCCGTTCTTAATACGGAATTCCCGCAGTACCCGCAGCGCAGGCAGCTTGTTACGTTGCAAATGACCCAGTTGTCCCTTTGTCAGGCGTGCCGGTTTGGTTTCACCATAACCGATTTGCACACCCACATAGCCATCCTTATCCGCCGTGCGAATTTGGGTGACGTAGCAGGGGCCAGCCTGAATGACGGTCACGGGAATTGCGTTCCCCTTCTCGTCAAAAACTTGGGTCATGCCCACTTTTTTACCAATTAAGCCCTTCATTACATTCGCCCCTTATTTCACTACGATGTCCACGCCGGCAGGCAAGTTCAAACGCATTAGCGCGTCGATTGTCTTGCTATCCGGGTCGAGAACATCAATCAAACGCTTATGGGTGCGAATTTCAAAATGCTCTTGCGAGTCCTTATCAATGTACGGGCTACGTCCCACAGTGAAACGTTCGATACGCGTTGGCAGTGGCACAGGGCCAACTACACGCGCCCCGGTACGTTCTGCTGTTTCGACGATCCGCTGCACGGATTGGTCTAGCACCCGGTGATCATACGCCTTGAGCCAGATACGGATTTTATTTCTAACCATAGTTTCCTCTGATCAGCCTAGTTGCCGTTTCCCCTTTATCAGGGTTTATTAGGGGTCTGCCATTAGCAAACCCCCATGAACGTCCACAACTCTTTTAGCAGGCCGATTTCTTAGTTAAGAACTTCGGTGATGACACCAGCGCCGACGGTCAAGCCGCCTTCGCGGATAGCAAACTTGGAACCCTTTTCCAACGCCACTGGGGTGATCAATTCCACTTCCAGATTCACGTTGTCGCCGGGCATAACCATTTCCACACCCTCAGGCAGTGTGATCGTACCAGTCACATCCATCGTGCGGATGTAGAACTGAGGACGGTAGCCGGGGAAGAACGCCTTGTGCCGTCCACCCTCTTCCTTCTTCAGCACGTACACTTCGCTCATGAACTTCTTGTGCGGCTTGATGCTGCCGGGCTTGGCCAGAACCATACCACGTTCAATCTGCTCACGGGTGATACCGCGCAGCAAGATACCAGCGTTGTCGCCAGCTTCTGCCGCATCCAGTTCCTTGTGGAACATTTCGATGCCGGTCACAATCGTCTTCATCGTCTCATCGCGCAGACCGATGATTTCGATTTCTTCACCCTTGGTCATACGACCGCGCTCAGCACGACCGGTCACAACCGTACCACGTCCCTTGATCGAGAACACGTCTTCGACGGGCATCAAGAAGGGCTTGTCTGTTTCACGGATGGGGGTGGGGATCCACTCGTCAACCGTGTCCATCAGCTTAAGAATGGAAGCATACTCTGGCGCGTTCGGATCGGTTGAAGTCGATTCGTTGGCGATCAAAGCTGAACCGCGAATGATTGGGGTGTCTGCGGCGAAGTTGTAGCTTTCCAACAGTTCGCTCAGTTCCATCTCAACCAGTTCCAGCAGTTCCGGGTCATCCATCTGGTCAATCTTGTTCAAGTACACAACCATCGCCGGTACTTCCACCTGACGGGCGAGCAGCACATGCTCACGGGTCTGGGGCATCGGGCCGTCTGGTGCGCTCACGACCAAGATCGCGCCGTCCATCTGCGCCGCACCGGTGATCATATTTTTAATATAGTCACGGTGACCGGGGCAATCGACATGGGCATAGTGGCGCTTATCCGTTTCGTATTCAACGTGACGGATGTTGATGGTGATACCACGAGCCTTTTCTTCGGGCGCGTTGTCAATATCGTCATACTTCATCCGTTGGGCTTGCCCCTTCATGCCCAGCACCTTGGTGATGGTAGCAGTCAGTGTGGTCTTGCCGTGGTCAACATGACCGATGGTACCGATATTGACATGGGGTTTGTTACGTTCAAACTTAGCCATTGTCTTTCAATCCTTTTCTGCGATACATTTCACGATACTTTTCGACAGGTGCAGGGATAGGCTTTTACGCGTATCCCTACCGAATTCACGTTCTAACGACCGCTCTTAACCACTTCTTCAGCGACATGAGCGGGTGCAACTGCGTACTTCTCGAACTCCATACTGAAGCTGCCGCGACCCTGTGTCATGTTACGGATATTGGTTGCATACCCGAACATTTCACCCAGCGGAACATTCGCACGGATGGAGGTTGCCCCACCACCGCGAGGATCCATTCCGAAGATGATGCCGCGCCGTGCCGACAAATCGCCGACAATCGTACCGGTGTATTCTTCCGGCACCGAAACCTCGACCTTCATCGTCGGTTCCAGCAGCACCGGGCCACCCTTTTGCACGCCTTCCTTCAAGCACATCGAACCCGCTATCTTAAAGGCCATTTCACTCGAGTCAACATCATGGAACGCGCCATCCACCAGCCGGGCCTTAACGCCCACCACTGGATAACCCGCCAACACACCGCCTGCCATAGCATCCTTGACACCATTCAGCGAGGGCTTGACGAATTCCTTCGGGATCGTACCACCGCGAATAGCATCCTCGAAGATTGACTCTTCGCCAGCTGCCAATTTCGCACGGTCTTCATCACTCAGGGGCTCGAACTCAAACACGACACGAGCATATTGACCCGAACCACCCGACTGACGCTTGAACGTCGTATCGATGCGGACAGGGCGGGTAATCGTCTCACGATACGCCACACGTGGGCGGCCTACGTTGGCCTGCACACCGAATTCGCGCATCATGCGGTCAACCAAAATTTCCAGATGCAGTTCGCCCATACCCTTGATCTTGGTTTGGCCGAGCTTGTCGTCCACCTCAATCTTAAAGGTTGGGTCTTCTTCTGCCAGACGGCGCAGCGCGATACCCATCTTGTCTTGGTCAGCCTTACTGTTCGGCTCAATCGAAAGTTCGATGACCGGTTCAGGGAAGCTGATCTTTTCCAACACAATTGGCTTATCGGGATCGCACAGCGTATCTCCGGTGAAGGTATTCTTCAGACCGAGGATCGCGGCGATGTCGCCTGCCTGTACTTCTTCAACATCCTTGCGGTCGTCAGCAAACATACGGACGATACGCCCGATACGTTCTTTGTCGCCCTTGGTGCTGTTCAGCAAGCCAGAGCCTGCACGAACCACACCCGAATAAACACGGAAGAAGGCCAGACGACCCACGAACGGGTCGGTAACAATCTTGAAAACCAGAGCCGCAGTCGGTTCGTCGTTGTCCGCAGCGCGGCTCAACGGCTCTTCCGTCTTGGGATGGATACCCATCACCGGCGGCACATCTAATGGAGAGGGCAGCAGATCAATCACGCGGTCAAGCATGGTCTGAACACCCTTGTTCTTTAATGAAGAACCACACAGTACCGGCTGAATTTTGCCAGCCAGTGTTGCCGAGCGCATCGCAGCCAGAACTTCATCATCATTGATGGCTTCTTCCATCAGGTATTTCTCGGTCAGGAAGTCATCATTTTCGACCACCTTATCGATCATTTCCTGACGGCGTGTCTCTGCCTGTTCGCGGTACGCCTCAGGAATAGGATGGCGTGAAATATCCATCCCCATCTCCCCTTCGTAGGTAATCAGTTCCATCGACATCAAATCAATGATGCCTGCGAATTCTGACCCTTCACCGTAAGGGATCTGGATCACGCACGGGTTACCGTTCACGCGCTCGATAATCATATCGACACAGCGTTGGAAGTTCGCCCCTGTACGATCCATCTTATTAACGAAGCACAGGCGCGGTACCTTATAGGTATTCGCCTGCCGCCACACTGTTTCCGACTGCGGTTCCACACCGGCTACCGCGTCGAACACCACGATACCGCCATCCAGCACGCGCAAACTACGCTGCACTTCAGCCGTAAAGTCCACGTGACCGGGGGTGTCGATAACATTAATCTGGTATTCACGCCAGCTTGCGCTGATGGCGGCTGCCGTAATCGTGATGCCGCGCTCACGTTCCTGTTCCATATAATCGGTTGTAGCAGAACCATCATGCACTTCACCGATTTTGTGAATCATGCCCGTGTAATACAACACGCGCTCGGTGGTGGTGGTTTTACCCGCGTCAATATGGGCGATGATGCCGATATTGCGCACTTTATTTAGATCGAGTTTTTCGCTCTTTGTAGCCATGTCACTCTCAACTTACCCAACATTTGCATGAAACGGGCGTACTGGTTGTACGCCGCTTTACTAACGAACCCTATCGGAAATGAGCAAAGGCACGGTTGGCCTCTGCCATACGATGGGTATCGTCCTTCTTCTTAATAGATGTACCCTGACCAGCCGCCGCATCCAGAATTTCGCTCGACAGCTTTTCCGCCATATTCTTGCCACCGCGACCGCGTGAGGTCTCCAGCAGCCAGCGCATCCCCAGAGAGGTTGCCCGTGCATATGGGACTTCCACCGGAACTTGGTAGGTTGAACCACCCACGCGCATCGGCTTCACTTCTACCGAAGGCGTAACGTTCCGCAGTGCCTGTTCAAATACTTCGATCGGGTCACGCTTGGCACGTTCTTCTATCAGGTCAAACGCACCGTACATAATTGCCAGCGCGGTGCTGCGCTTGCCACCATACATCATCCGGTTGACGAACATGGTGACGTGGATGTTGTTATACTTTTTGTCCGGCGCAACTTTGCGCTTTGCTGGACTACTTCTTCTCGACATAACGCCTCACCCTCAATTATTTCTTCTTGCCAGTTGCCGCTGCCGCACCGGGCTTCGGACGTTTAGCTCCGTACTTGCTGCGGGACTGTTCACGTCCTTTAACACCATCGGTGTCCAAGGTTCCGCGCACAATATGGTAACGAACACCGGGCAAATCTTTAACACGACCGCCACGAACCAGCACCACGCTGTGTTCCTGAAGGCTGTGTCCTTCGCCGGGGATATAAGCCGTTACTTCGAGCAGATTGGTCAGGCGCACACGGGCAACCTTCCGCAAGGCCGAGTTCGGCTTCTTGGGGGTCATGGTCTTAACGACGGTGCACACGCCACGCTTCTGCGGTGCGCCTTTACGACGACGGGTCCGCTTCTGGGTATAGGCGTTGAGGGTAAACTGCAAAGCGGGAGCTTTTGATTTGCTCTTCTTTGCCTTACGCCCTTTACGCACCAACTGATTGATCGTTGGCATACTTTGCTCCGAATAAATTAACCAATTTCAGACAAGCAAACGGGCGATCTTCATGTTTAGAACGCCCGCATATCACTCTTGGTTAGCGAGCTTACCCCATACAGGGTGCTTTCGCTGCCACTTCGTTCAATTGCGGCTTTCCACATTGCCTCTTGAAGTTGAGGTTGTAAGCCGTTCGGTTGCGAGTTCGAATAGTATCATCAGCCAAAACCAGAGTCAAGCGGCAATCGTGCGATATATCCAACTTATTTGGGCTACTTTAGCTGAATACCATTGCTGCCTTTTTGCCTCAGAACATATTATCGATATAATAATCCTTATATGTCATGAAGCTGATTTCAACTATATCGGTAAACACGCCATGCCCAACCACACCATCCAACTCCGTGATGTAACCGACAGCGACCTCCCCATCTTCTATGAACATCAGTGTGACCCCGTCGCCATCCATATGGCAGCCTTTACCTTCTGTGACCCGCAGGATCGCGCCGCCTTCGACGCGCATTGGTCAAAAATCAGGGCGAATCCCTCCATCTACATCAGAACCATCCTCGCTGATGGGCAGATCGTCGGCAACATCGTCAGCTTTATGTTGTTTGGTGAACGGGAAGTCGGCTACTGGATAGCCCGAAAACACTGGGGCAAAGGCATTGCCACCGCCGCGCTGGCACAATTTATAGAGGATGTCGTCACCACCCGTCCCCTCTATGCCCACGCCGCCAAAGATAACATCGGCTCAATCCGCGTCCTCGAAAAATGCGGATTCGTCATCACCGGCTATAACACCGACTTCTCCAACGCCCGTAACATCGAAATCGAAGAAGCCATCCTCGAACTCAAATAATCATCGCCGTTCGAGTCAGATGGTCATGCCCATTCGACAACAATGCAAACTAATTCTTGCTCTTGTAGGGCAGAACCTATGTGTCCTCCCGCTTTGAAACGCTCGTAATCATGCGCTCTGAGACCGTCACCCCCGTTCACACCCCTTTAATCCCATTCTCCCGCTTCCACTTTTCAACCGCCGCCAGTGCTTCGGGTGTACCAATGAGATTAAGAGCCATAAAAGCTTGGTTTGAAACCGTATCCTGTCGATAGGGTTGTCGTGCCAGAGATGAAAAAATGGAACTATCAGATAATAACTCACTCAACTTGGGAATCGCTTTATTATGTCCGATATGCCCCAATGCTCCTGCGGCATGTGCTACAACAACAGGATTATCAGTATCTTCTAGTGCTTTTATTAAAGGTATAACTGCTCGGTCATCTTGAATTGGTCCCAATGCCCAAGCAGCTTTTGCGCGACCGATTAGATCGGGACATTCCAACGCACCTATAAGTGATACCACCGAATTGTTATCTCTATGTTTTGCTAATATTGCTGCAAATCCATTTAATTCTATTTCATCGTCTGTTGCCATTAGACCTTCTAATGCACACCTAATTATCATAGGAGTTTCGGCAGGTATCCAATATTGCGTCCATGTTTCATCTCTATGATTTTGCAAAACATTTATTAACCGATCCCAATCATTTGGGTCATAAGGTTCATCACTCCCTTGAATCGCTTTTAGTGGTTCAGGAAGATCAGTCTCTTCAGTTTTGATAACTATCACTTTTGCTCCTGTACCCAGGGCATAAGCCCATTCAAAATTTACCCAAGGTCTTAACATTGCATTTTGAGTTGCAATCACAATTAACGCAA